>NZ_FQVJ01000077.1 GCF_900129125.1 Acidocella aminolytica 101 = DSM 11237
GCGACGATCCCGACCGAGGCCGTGATTAAGGCCATTGAGGATGAAGGTTACAAAATTCATTGACTGCCCCGAACGCGGGATCGGCTGACCCTTTCGCAGCGTTAACTGCTGAATAAGAAAAAGGATAAGAAGATGACGATGGTTTCCCGCCGCGGCCTTATTGCCGGTGGCCTGACGCTGGGTGCGATGAGCGCGGTTGACGCCCACGCTGCCACGACCACTCGCACAGGACATCGGCTGATCGCCGGAACGCGCAGCCTTGAGGTAAACGGTCGCGCTGCGAAAGTCTTCCGCCTGGCCGACGAGGCTGGACGTCCTGGCCTTGTCCTGGTGCCGGGCGAGCGGTTCCAGGTCGAACTCGCTAATCAGACCGCCGATCACACGATCATCCATTGGCACGGCCAGATCCCGCCTTGGACCCAGGATGGGTTCCCCTGGCCACAGACTCCCCCCCTCGCCCCGGCTACTACACGCACCTATGACTACGTGCCGATCCCAGGGACCTACTGGATGCATTCACATCAGGGCCTGCAGGAGCAAAGTCTGATGACAGCACCGTTGATCGTCCGTGACGCGGCAGAACTGCGCGAGGACCGTCAGGAGATCGTGCTCATGCTGCATGATTTCAGTTTCACGGGGTCGGACGAGTTACTGGCCGGCCTGACTGGACAAACACCTTCCGCGATCCACGCCATGGCGCGCACGAGTGAGAATGCCGCTGCCCCCTCATTAGCACAGATGCCAAGTGAAAATACCAAAGGCATGATGCAAGGCATGCAGGGTATGGGTAATATGATGTCCGGCCATATGGGCGCCATGTCGAAGGACAACGGCATGGGGTCCATGGGCAGCATGACCATGGACCTGAACGATATTGATTATGATGCTTTTCTGGCGAATGATCGTACCCTCCGCGATCCCGAGATTGTTCAGATCGAACGTTCCGGACGGGTCCGACTTAGAATCATCAACGGGGCGTCTTCCAGCCAGTTCTGGATTGATTTAGGCGCGTTGGCCGGTCATGTAGTGGCTGTCGACGGTCATCCGGTGCATCCGGTGGCTGGGCGACGCTTTCCTCTGGCGATCGCACAGAGGCTCGACATCCTGGTTGATCTGCCAAGTACCGGCGCATTCCCTATCCTCGCCCGGCTTGAGGGCACACGGCGGCGCACCGGGATTGTGCTGGCGACGCCTGGGGCGCCGGTTGCCCGCATCGAGGAAACCGGGCTCGACAAGATGCAACCGATCGACAATTCTCTGGAAACGCGGTTAACCGCACGTGCTCCGCTTTCACCTCGAAAGCCCGACCTTGTGCACCGGATAGTCCTTTCGGGCGACATGAAACCCTATTCCTGGTCACTGAACGGGGAAAACTGGCCACACATCACGCCGCTGATGCTCCAGAAGGGCCAGCGTGTGGAAATCGAGATGGTCAATCATTCGATGATGGCGCACCCGATGCATCTGCACGGTCATGCATTCCAGGTCATCGCGGTGAACGGTCGACCGATCCAAGGCGCCATGCGAGACACTGTGCTGGTTACGCCGATGATGGGCAGCGTGCGGATTGCGTTTGAGGCCAACAACCCTGGGCGTTGGCCGCTCCACTGCCACAATCTCTACCACATGACGACGGGCATGATGACCGAGGTTCGCTACGACAGCATCAAGGTCTAGGACCGGGTTGATATGCCGGCATCGGCCTTAGGTCTTCCAAGTGAACTCGCGCTGGCCTTTCTGGCCGGTGTGTTGCTTAACCTGACGCCCTGCGTCCTGCCGGTCATTCCGCTGAAGATACGCACCATCATCCATCATGCCGGCGCTTCGCCCCGGCAGCGGGTGGAAGCTGCGGTTGCCTTTCTCGCGGGAACCTTGCTGTTTTTTCTCGCGATTGGCGGCGCCGGGGCGCTGCTACACTGGACCTGGGGTGTCTTGTTTCAATCTCCAGCCATCATCGCTTTTCTTATCGCGATGATGGCTGGCTTCGCGGCGATGATATTCTTCGATATCGACATGCCGGTTCCGGCCTTTGCCTACCGCATGGGCGGTGGGCGGCATATGGAACCGCTGATATCCGGTGTGCTAGCAGCGATACTGTCGACGCCCTGCACCGGTCCGTTCCTCGGTGGCGTTCTGGCCTTCGCCCTTACCCAGGCGCCTGCGGTACTGGTAGCGGTTTTTCTGACTATCGGTCTTGGGCTCGCGCTTCCCTATGTCGTAATTCTGCTGCATCCATCTTTGCTCGACAGACTGCCCAAAGCCGGCGAATGGTCGCGTCGGCTGCGACAGGCTCTTGCCTTTCTGCTCTTGGCTAGTGCCGTTTTCTTTGCCGGGAGCCTCCTGTCCACACATGTGACCTTGTGGCTCTGGCGCGCCTGGGCCGTTGGCTTGGCTGTCTGGGCGGGGGTGGCGATCGTGCAGCGCGGCACATTGACTGTCCGGATTGTGGCGATCAGTGCCGCCGCGCTCGGGCTGTCAACCGCTTTTGCCGGTGGTCTGCTCATGCTCCCACACGGCGGACCGCTGCACTGGCGGCCGTTCACCGAAGCGCAACTCGTGGCTGCACGTCGCGCGCATCGCCCCGTACTCGTGGAGTTCACCGCCGCTTGGTGTATCAACTGCAAAATTCTCGAAAAGACCGTTTATGTTGCGCCGGCCGTTGTGCGTGCAGCGCAACGTGAGAATCTCGTGGCTCTTCGAGTCGATTTGACCCGGCCCAACCCCGCCATGGAGCGGCTGTTGGTCAAAGATGGAGGTGCTGGCCTGCCGTTCGCCGAAGTCCGGGACCCAGAAGGTCACATGACCGAGATATTCCGGGGATTGTTTAGCCCAGCCGCGCTGGTTGCAGCAATCGATCGTAGTGCGAGCCATTTGGATATGACTGGATGACAAGAAAATACTGGTATGTCGCCTCAACGATTATCGCGGTGTTCGCAATCCTTGCCGGCGGTCGATATGTCTCGCATGCGCCGTCCACACATGGGCCAATAGCTACGCCCGACGGCACAAATGGCAAGAAAGGCGAGTTCCATATGCCGACTAGTGTCGATAAGGTTAATGTGACCGTCCATCTAGCCCTGCCGCGAGAGTCGCCGGCATCTCCAGCGGTGCTTGTGGTTCGCCTTGACATCCGGAAGGGTTGGCACGTGAACGCCAATCCGGCCTCCCTGCCCTTCCTGATCCCGACGGTCGAAAAAGCGACGATCGCGGGCAGCCCGGTAGCGCTCGACATCGCTTACCCGCGAGGACGGAACAGCCACATCGTCCTGCAAGGCACTGCAATCCGCGTCTACAATAACGGCACTGTCCTGAAAGCGTCGCTTTCAGGACAAGTGCTGGATCGTTTCAAGGCAACCGGAAGCCTCATCCTGAGGGTCGCGGTGCAGTCGTGCAGTGACAAAGGCATCTGCCTGCCCCCGGCCACACTGATATCTAGTCTGCCCTATCATTCTTAGTTCTTTCTTTGACAAACTAGGGAGTATGCTGTGAAATATTCGCTTCTAGCTTTGACGATCCTTTTGCCGCTGGCTGCCGGTCTCACACAACCGGCAGCGGCAGCAACGCCGGCCGCAGTGCATGACGCGCTCGTGAAGGCGATCCAAGGTCCGCAGCGGACGCCTGCTTTCGTCAAACGCGACCGCTATCGTCATCCGCTGAAAACTCTCGAATTTTTCGGCATTCGTCCCGACATGAGAGTAGTCGAGGTCCTGCCGGGCGCGGGATGGTACACTGAGATTCTCGCCCCCTTCCTGCGCGACCGCGGGACGCTGATCGAGGCGACTCCGGTAACGAGCAGCCCCAATCCGTTCATGCGCAAGGAGGCGATCGCATACCAGCGGAAACTGGCATCCGATCCAGCGGTTTATGGCCGCATCAGGCGCGAACCCTTCGAGCCACCGGCCTATATGGCGCTCGGCGCGCCGGATTCGGCCGACATGATCCTGACCTTCCTGAACATGCATGATTTTATGTATGCGAACGTGCATGGTGGCGTGACCGATGTGATCATCGATCGCTTTTTCCGCAACGCTTTTCAGACCTTGAAGCCGGGCGGGATTCTTGGTGTTGTTGCACATCGTGCTTTGGATTCGATGTCGGTTACGCAAAGCTTCAAACTTGGCCGTCTGCCACAAGCGTTTGTTGTCGAACAAGCGGAGCGGGCTGGCTTCCGCCTTGCCGGCACATCAAATATCAGCGCGAATTCGAAAG
>NZ_FQVJ01000096.1 GCF_900129125.1 Acidocella aminolytica 101 = DSM 11237
CCGCCCCTCCCTGCGGTCGCCGCGTCTGCGGCGATCGGTCCCCGGCCCGCCAGGGCCGGCAATCTTTAGGGCGGCGGCTGTGGTTACAAAGTCAACTATAGGTCAAGGCTTCATGATACCATGAGGCCAGGGTATCATGAATCCTTTAAGCCTAGAGGTCAGCCATCGCCATTTGTCCCCGGCGGCGGGCGCATTTCATGATGGCCCCTCCGGCATATTCCTGTCCTGACACGCGAGCCTTATTGTAGGTCTCTCGCGTATCGAGTCCGCGATAGATGAACATAAGGGCGGCATGTTTCGGGTCGTTGAACGGTAGCAGGTTCCACGACAACACATCGCCATGCTCATGCGCGGGCATGTAGTTGCGCAATTCTTCCATCCGGTCCTCCATGTATCGCCCGCGTGCCTCGTTTGCGTCCACTTTGATTTCAAAGCCGCACGAAAGACCGGCATTGTAGAGTGCTGCCGGTTCGACGGCTTCGCTGAGGGTGTTTCGTGCCTTGCGAATGTAGCTCTCGGCTAATGTCTGACGGTCTCCTGCGAAACGCAGGCAACCGCCTTCGCAAGCGGATGCGAAGGTCACGATTTTCTGCATGATTTCCCACTCCATTCCAACGCCAAGCAGGGACCATGAGCGCACGCGGGTTTGCCTGCCGCCGTTCCTGCACTCAAAAAGATTGTTGTCGCCTCCCAGCTCGAAAAACATGAATTGATCGGCGTAGAACGGATCGGTTTCAAAGAGAGCGTTCAGGTCAGCCGCCCTGAACCGGACTGCGGCAAAATCATCGATGAGACGTGAGGACATTTAAGTTTCTCCAAGTTATGGCGGCGTGACTGTCGCCTTGCTTCTGTCGTGGGGGTTGGGCGGGGAGCCTTCGACAAGCCCAAAAGAGGGGGCGGGTTGCCCCCCTTGTTCGGCTTATTCGGGAATCAGGTTGAACCCGCAAAATGCGCAGTTGGCGGCGATGATCGCCGGATGCTGATAGCCATCGGCGGCACTCGTCGGTGCTTCCAGCACGCGATAGCCCCACGTTTTCCATCCGGTGGTGTGCTGCGCGTGTTCAAAGGCGTCATCGTCTGCAAATTCGACTGTGACAACGTGAAGCCACTCAAAATGCACGACGCCGGGGACTTCCAGCATAACCCCGGCGGCTTGGCTGGCATGGGTCTCGTGTTCCGCTTCGCGGATGTTTACCGGGTAAGGATAAGGATATCCGTTTCGCAGGATTAGCCGCATCGGACGCATGGGCTGGGAAGGGACGTTCACGGGGGCCGGGTTGATCGTTGCGATGCTCATGAAAGTTCTCCGTCAGAAGGCCGGGACCGCCCCGGCTTATTTTCTGGCGTGTGAGAGCGAGGGGAGGGGGCAATGGCGCGCGGGACCGGCCGGGTTGCGCG
>NZ_FQVJ01000023.1 GCF_900129125.1 Acidocella aminolytica 101 = DSM 11237
TGGGAAATTATGTTGACTGCCGGTTAGCCAGTTGGCGGGCCGGCTACCAATGACGGGCACTCCGCAACATAATACGCTAAGCAACATATTCCTGCTTATGTGTAACTGCACATAAGCAGGATGCCGCCGAGGGCACGCATGGCGATTTGCTGGATTTGATCCGGGAAAACTGCGGCCTGACGGATTTCCGCGACGTGGCCGAGGAGGCGCGGCGGTTTCTGGGGCTGGCAGGAGGTGATCATGCTGCCGCTCGCGAACGCTGCTGCCACCCTCTGGGCCAACTGCCCAGCTTACCGGATGCTCGTGCCGTCTCCGAGCCCCAGGCGGATGATGGCCGTGATCCCGCCCCTGATGCCGCCCAAGCCCAACGCGCTGGTAGGCGATTGTTCGGTATGGCGCAGCCACTCCCTGGTACGCTTGGCGAGACCTATTTGCACCGGCGCGGCATCTCGACAGCGGCACTTACCGGAATCGACGCCTTGCGGTTCCATCCGCGCTGTTTCCACCGTGCGACGCCGGAGGCACAGCCTGAACCTTGGCCAGCACTGATCGCAGCGGTTACGGACCTCGATGGCACCATCACCGGCATCCAGCGCACTTGGCTTGATCCAGACGGGTTTGATCCCCTCGATCGCATCCGGTTGGGTAAGGCGCCAGTGGCAACGCCACGCCGGGCGATGGGACTGCTGTTGGGCCATGCCGTGCGGTTTGGCATCACGGCAGGGCTGGACGGCGAACCGGTGAACGATCTGCTTGTGGCGGGCGAGGGCATCGAGACCATGTTATCGCTGCGCTGCTTGCTTCCCGCCATCCCGATGGCTGCCGCACTCTCGGCTGGGCATCTCGCCGCTCTTTTGCTCCCTGCCGGGCTGCGGCGGTTCTACATCGCCCGTGACGCCGATGCGGCCGGTGACCGCGCCGTGGCACGCTTGACCGAACGCGCAGGGGCCGCCGGGATCCAGGCGATCACGCTCTCGCCCTACCTTGGTGATTTCAACGATGACCTCCGCGAGCTTGGCGCATCTGAATTGCGGGCAAACCTGCGGGTGCAATTGGCGCCCGAGGACGCGCAACGCTTCTTGGTGTCCGGCTGAGACTTAGTCTGGCGGATGACGAGATAATGGCCCGCCAACGCCGGGATCATCGCACCCGTTGGGCACTTCATGCCCCTGCCTACCAGGAGGCCGCGCTGGCGGCCTTCCGAGAGGGCGCTCTGTGCCGGGGGCGGCGGCGGCCCGCAATGGCGGCGGGGTCGCTATTTTCCGCCGCCCCGGGGACTTATCAGCGGCGCTGGGCATGTTGAGTGATTCCGGGGCTTTGCAGCGCGAAGCAAAATAGCGGCCCCACCGCCATCCTCCGCTGACGCTCCGGCCCGCAAATCCAGCCCATGGCGTCACGGAGAGCCATGGCGGGTGCGGGCCGCCGCCGCCCCCGGCTGGGATCGCCATGGAAGGCCGCGATGGGCGCGGGCTTCCGGCAAACAGGAGCATCCCATGACCCGCGACTATGACGAGACCGGCTATGAGCCACCCCACGCCGCTTCACCGACCGCACATATCCTCAGCGAACTGCAACTCTATGGCTACCACCCCGGCCAGGAAGAGCCCGACCCACGGCCCTTGCCCGAAGCCCCGCTGATCGCCGGGGCGATCGCGGATATCTTCGACGCTTTCACCGCCACCCTGAGTGACACCCGCCTGGAGCCTGACCTCGAGGAATTGCTCTGGGCCACGGTCAATCTGTTCCACCGCGCCACCGGACGGATCGAACGGCAGCTCGACGATAACGAGCAGGCGCAAAAGCGCAGCCAGAAGGAGCAGGACGGCTCCGAGATCCGCTCAGTCGAGCTGGAACGGCTGACGGCGGAAGGGCAGACCTTACTGGAACGCCGGGATTGCCTGGAATTCTTCCGTGACCAGGCCGCCGAGCAGTTCGAGCGCCACACGCGCACCGCCTGGCGACCGCGCTCAGGCTCGATGGTTAACCACCGGGCATTGACCGCGTCCCTCATCGATAGCCGCGACTTTATCGCCGCCAAACGCCGGGCCGAGACCGAGCCGCTTCTGCCCTCCGGTACAAAAATCGCCTTCACTGGCGGGATGGAGTGCAATGATCACATTCTGATCTGGGACAAGCTGGACAAAGTGCACGCCAAGCACCCGGATATGGTGTTGTTGCACGGCGGCAGCCCGAAGGGAGCCGAGCGCATTGCCGCCGCCTGGGCGGATGCGCGCAAGGTCACGCAGATTGCCTACCGCCCGGACTGGACCCGGCACGCCAAGGCCGCCCCGTTCCGGCGCAATGACGCGATGCTGGAGGCATTGCCGATTGGCGTCATGGTATTCCCCGGCACTGGTATCCAGGACAATCTCGCCGACAAGGCCAAGAAACTCGGCATCCCGGTGTGGAGCTTTGGGAGTGGGGGCGCATAGTTCCCACAACGCTGAGGCGCCGCTTTAACCGGCAGCACCGCGCGCAGGCGGGCAGCACCCGCCTTTGCCGCCTTCGGCCTGGATGGGCGGGCATGGAATGCTGCCGAAGGAGCAAAAAACGCAGCAATCCCCCGGCTTTGGCCGCAACAGGGTGCCGCATCCCTTACATTCGTAAAAATACTGGCAGGCATTGGTCGGCATCGTTTCGGTCGCCTGGAAGCCGCAATGCGGGCAGGTGATGGCCGATTCCAAGATCACGGATGCCTCACGCATAGAGATAGCCGATCACCAGCAGCACCAGCCCGGCGATGAGGCCGATGGTTGTCAGGCCACGAGTCAGTGGCTTGGAACAGAGTGAGCCGGTTGCGCAAATACCAGCCGGCTGACGCCGCCACAGCAAGCCAGCCCCCGCGATGAGGCACAGCGCCGCCAGGGTGAGCAACAGCGGCCGGTGTGGTGCCGCGAGCAGCGCAACGCCCCCCAACCATGCCGTGCTGAACCCCGCCGTCGCCAACAGGAATGGAAGGCCGCAGCATGAGGCCACGCCAAACGCGGCGGCGAGGCCGCTCAGGGTCAACAACGCCGCGCTGGTGTCGCGCATGGGACGATTGGGCCGGGCTGGTCCGGTGGGGCTGGGTTCGGTTGGGTCTGGCGGCATGTCACGGGTTCCTTGCGGTGGGCGCCATCGCCTCGTAACATCTATAGTTACTACAGACTCAAGCCCTGAATTGAGGTGGCCGATGAACCGAGATGCCATGAGCCACGATGACATGCCGATTGGAGACTTCTCGCGCCGCACGGGCTGTGCGATCGAGACGATCCGGTTTTACGAAAAGATTTGCATTCTGCCGAAACCGCGCAGGCGTGGGCGGTACCGGCTATACCAGGCCGCCGACATTGGCCGCCTTGTCTTCGTTCGGCGCGCGCGGGAGCTGGGGTTTACCCTGGATGAGGTGCGTGAATTGCTGCGTCTGTCCGGTGCCGGAGCAGAAGCATGCGGGGAAGTGCGGGAACTCGCCGCCGCGCATTTGAACGATGTGCGGGCACGGATTGCCGATTTGAAGGCCATGGAGCGCGTGCTGGCGGATGCTGTAAAGCGTTGCGCTGCGGGTGCCGATGCGGCCTGCCCGCTGATCGAGACGCTTTCCGCGGTATGATGCTCGCGCCGGCATCACCAGGCGGAATTCATCGCGGTGTTTGTCCCGGTTTGTTTTCGGAGCGGGACGTAAAAGATATTCGCCTCGTGCGGTATTGTCGTGGATTGGCATAGTCAGGTGTGAATCTCGATTCATCGCTTGGACAGAATGATCGCTTGACGGCGAAACTCATGGCCATGTGCCGGCCGATCCGCTTGTCCATTGATGTGACGGCAGGATGGCCTCGGAGCAACCGGTTATACGCGGCATGATAACGCGGTGACGTCTGCAAGACAGGTTACGCTCATATGCCATGGGTGATACCACTTTGATGAAAGCCCCGAGTATCGCCAAATATCTCCTGAATGCGTGCCCCAAGCCGCGCCACGCGGCCTCTCCGTGGCTGATCTGACCGAAGGACGATCGCCTTCCTGCAATGGCGGCTTCCGGCTTTTTTCCCCGGCAGCGATGCTGCCTCCTCGCGGACGCTGCGCTCCAAAAAAGCCGGAAGCCGCCATCCTCCGCTGACGCTTCGGCCGAAGGCGGTGCAGGCCGACCGTGCCCCCGGTCAATTGATCGCCATCGAGGCTGCGATGGTCGCGGGCTCGAAACAGCAAAGGAGATTTGACATGGCTACCATCGGAACCTTCAAGAAAGCCGGCAATGAAATCCACGGCGAAATCGTAACCCTGAGCGTGCAGACGAAGAATGTGCGCATCGTGCCTGAAACCAACCGCAGCAATGACAACGCACCCAGCCATCGCGTGTACGTTTCAAGGGCTGAGATCGGGGCTGGATGGTCACGGCGCTCCGCCGAGGGACGCGATTATATCTCGGTCAAGCTGGATGATCCGAGCTTCAGCGCACCGATTTACGCCAACCTCTTCGACGATGAAGGTGGCGAGGGCTACAGCCTCATCTGGTCGCGCAGTCGCAAGCAAAACGGGGAGTAAGAACCACGATGAACCCTGCCCGGCGATGCCGGGCGGGGGGAGTGTTTTGAAAACTGGCGGGAGCTCAAAAAGCTCTTGATAAGAAGAACGCAGCTTTTTGAAAAAAGCTGCGCCAAAAACTTCTCGATTTAGGGGAGTAGCTTGGGCCGAACCCTGCCGGGCTGCGTTTTGATCGTCACACCGGATAAGCCGCCATCCCAGTGCCATGCGGCGATGATGGCTAAACTTCGATCCCACCCGCGAGAGAGGCGGTTGTGGCAAGGCTGCCACCATTTCCGGCGGCAGCCGTTCCTGCGGGCTTATCCTTCGAGGATGTCGCGTTTCTTTTGAAGATATTCCTCGCGGTTGATCTCGCCACGCGCATAGCGTTCATCGAGCGCATGTAGCCCCGCTGAATTTGCCCGGTTATGCGGCATTGGTTGTTGCGGCGGATGTGCCGTCCATGCGGACGCACGGAAGAGGAACACCAGAAGAGCGACAACGATAACCGCGCCAAAAATCATCATGATCCAACCGCCTCCACCATATCCCATCATGGGGCCGCCGCCCCAGCCGCCCATCATCCACGGCCCCGGGCCGTAACCAGTCCAGCCTGGGCCGGCAATAGCCGTTGGGGGCGCCGATGAATCCGCCAATGCCGCCGGCGTGGTTGCGCCCAGCGCCAAAACCGCCGCCACAATATTACGAAGAGTCGTTTTCATGAACTCGCTCTTTGTCTCTCGTGAAAAATTTACCAGCTTGGTTTCAGACATAGCGCACCTCCGTCATCATGCCGGCCGCCATGTGGTAGAGATTATGGCAATGAAACAGCCAGCGTCCGGGGTTATTGGCATCGAAGCCAATGCGCATCAGGGTCATTGGCGGCACCAATACGGTGTCGCGCACGGCGCCCGGGAGTGGGTGCCCATCGATGGCGAGAACCTGAAAATGATGCCCGTGCAGATGCATCGGATGCGCCATCATACTGTGGTTGAAGATGTCAAATGCCACGCGCTCGCCTTGCTTCACCTGCAAGGGATCGTGATTTTTCCAGGTCTTGCCATTGATCGTCCAATCGTACGCCGCCATGCTGCCGGCGAGTACCACCCGATGCACGCGGTCGATAGGCCGGCTCGTGAGTGGCGCCTGCGCCTGCAGATAAGCTTCCAGCGAGATGCCACAAGCCCCCGCCGCCGCGTTTGCCTGTGGGCTGATTTTCAGGATTTGTGCGGCGGGTGTGGCGAGGATAATGCCCGTGCGGGCGACATCGCCTTCACGCTGCGCGAGGATGGGATAGGCGCCATCACCGGCGGGCAGAGCCAAGAGCAGGTCCAGCCGCTGGCCCTGTGCCACGGGCATGGGGGCGGAGATGTCGAGCGGCTGCACCGCATCGCCATCCACGGCGATCAGCTGCGTGGCAACACCGCCGGTATCGATCCAGAAGGCGGTCGCGGTGGCGCCATTGATCAGCCGCAGACGCACGCGCCCCCCGCGTTCCACGCGCACGATCTGCGGATCGTCCAGCGTGCGTCCATTGGCGAGATAGGCGTCGAAATCGACGTCATTAAGGTCCGGGCCGTTGCCCATGGCCATGCCACCCATCATGCCCATGCCGCCTTGGGTGCTGCCAGAGGTGAGGCTCGCGAGAATCTCCATCGGGTCGCGGAAGGTGAAGTCATGCAGCAGCAACGTCACCTCCTGGGTGTCGGCACGTAAATCCTCCACGGTATGCACAATCAATGGCGCGGCCATGAGCTGCTGCTCTTGCAGGCCGAGATGCGAATGCATCCAATGCGTGCCGGGGCGGGGCGCGTAGTCATAATCCGCTGAAGCGCCATCGGCGATGGGTTGCTCGTAGCCGGTGGCGGTCACGCCATCCTGCGCAACCGGTGGCGTCTGGCCGTGCCAGTGGATGATCGTCGGTGCGCCGCAGGTGTTTTCCAGCGTCAGCGCAAAGCGCTCGCCCGGTGCCAGCCGCGCGCCATCGAGACCGTCATCGCCTGCAATGGCGAACATGGAAGCGGCTTTGCCGTTCACCTCGATCACGCGTTTGGTGGCACGCAGGCGGTGTGTTGGCGCCGCAAGGGCCGGGGCAGATGGTAGCCAGGCCAGCGCGCCCGTGGCAGCGCCCGCCGTCAAAATCTGGCGGCGTGAAAAAATTCCCGTCATTGTCGATAACCTTCAAAATGGTCTGATATTGTTCAAAGGGCAAAGCCCTGAAGATACGGCGGATGATCCCGCCAAAGGTTAGCCGATGCGGCGCGGCGGCGGCGCGGTGGGGCTGATTGTGCGGCCGGGCGGGAAGGATGCGGCGGATAGCGGATAGATGGCACTGACCGCCTGACCAATCGGCAGGTTTGCCGAACTCCTAGTGAAGATTCCCGCCATGCCCGTGCCGAATGTGCAATTTGCGCCCTGGTCCGGGCAGCAGGGGCAGGCAGGTGATGGCCCGGTTTGCGTGGGTGCGGCCAAGGGCGAAGTTGTGGTCATAACCTGCACACGCGGCACGGCCGGACAGGGCGCCGCCGCCCATCCAGGCAATAATCCAAGCGAGAACACCAGCATAAGCGCAAGGGGTAGCCGGGCAATGCCGCGCAGCTGCCGTTTATGCGCCTGCAGCCCCCTGCTGTGCCGCATCATCTGGTCATCCTGCCCAAGGTTTGCACCAACTCCTCCACCTTATGGCGTTGATCCACCGCATCGCCGGATGCGAAGGCATCGGCGACGCAATGGTTGAGGTGGTCACGTAGAATCTCTTCCTCAACCTTATGCAAAGCGGCGCGCATTGCACTGATCTGTGTCAAAAGATCGATGCAATAACGATCATCCTCGACCATGCGCAGCACGCCGCCAACCTGGCCTTCGACCCGCTTCAACCGCTGGGTTACTTTCCGCCGTGTCGTGTCATGCATGGTGTCAGGCCCTTGATACAATACCCATGCAGGGTATATTGCCATGGAGATAAGTCCGTTGGCAAACCATTCAAGGGCTTGCCCGGCCAGTAATGGAGCCAGTCTCATGTCTGAACATCAGCATCATGCCCATCACGCGGCCGCGCCTGCCCTGGGCGTGTTGAGGGATCCGGTCTGCGGCATGACCGTCGATCCCGCCTCATCCAAGCATCAGACCACGCATCAGGGGCGGGTTTTCCATTTCTGCTCGAATGGCTGCCGCGAGAAATTCATGGCGGATCCGGCGCGCTACATGGCGCCCGCCATGGAGCCGCCCCCAGCGCCCGGCGGCACCATCTATACCTGCCCGATGCACCCGCAAATCCGGCAAGACCATCCCGGGGCCTGCCCGCTCTGCGGCATGGCACTGGAACCATTGGCCCCAACTGCCGAGGCCGGGGAAGACCATGAATTGCAGGACATGAGGCGGCGTTTCTGGATGGCTTTGGCGCTGACCGTGCCGGTGGTGGTGCTGGCAATGGGCGGCCTCATTCCCGGTTTTGGTCCTGCATTAGACCGCGCGCTGCCGCATAGGCTCTCCGGCCTCATCCAACTCTTCCTGGCCACCCCGGTCGTATTATGGGCGGGTTCCGTGTTCTTCGTACGGGGCTGGCACTCGGTTTTGCGGCGCAGCCTGAACATGTTCACGCTCATCGCCATGGGCACGGGCACCGCCTATCTTTATAGCGTGCTGGCGGTTGTGCTGCCGGGTATCTTCCCGGCGGGTTTTCGTGCCGCCGATGGAACCGTGGCCACTTATTTCGAGGCCGCTGCCACGATCACCGTTCTGGTTTTGCTGGGCCAGATGCTGGAATTACGCGCCCGGGCGCAAACCGGGGGCGCCATCCGCGCCTTGCTCCGGCTGGCGCCCAAGACCACGCGGCGTTTGCGCGAGGATGGCGGCGAGGATGAAATTCAGGTCGAGCAAGTGGTAAAAGGCGACCGCCTGCGCATCCGCCCCGGCGAGGCCGTGCCGGTGGATGGCGTGGTGCTGGAAGGCAGCAGCCATCTCGATGAATCGATGGTGACGGGCGAGGCAATGCCCGTGGCCAAGGCCGCTGGCGCGACCCTCATTGGCGGCACAGTGAACGGCACCGGCGCTCTGGTGATGCAAGCCGAGAAAATCGGTGCCGAGACCATGCTGGCGCAAATCGTCGCCATGGTCAGCCAGGCGCAACGCTCCCGCGCGCCGATCCAGCGACTGGCCGATATCGTGGCGGGATATTTTGTCCCGGCCGTCATCGGCGTGGCGCTGCTGGCTTTCGTCGTTTGGGCCGTCTGGGGGCCGGCTCCATCGCTCAGCTATGGGCTGCTGGCGGCAGTGTCGGTGCTCATCATCGCCTGCCCCTGCGCGCTGGGCCTGGCGACGCCAATGTCCGTGCAGGTCGGCGTGGGGAAGGGGGCGGCGGCGGGCGTGCTGATCAAATCCGCCGAGGCGCTGGAGCGCATGGAAAAAATCGACACGCTGGTCGTGGACAAGACCGGCACGCTCACCGAGGGCAAGCCCCGCGTCACGCAAATTGTGCCGGCCCCGGGGTTCTACGAGGCGGATGTGTTGCGGCTGGCCGCCGGGCTGGAGCGCGGCAGCGAACACCCGCTGGCGGCGGCGATTGTGCGTGAAGCTGAGGCTCGCAAGCTGATGCTCTCATCGCCAAGGGAGTTTGCATCCACAACCGGCCAGGGCGTGGCGGGAATCATTGAGGGCCGGCATGTGCAAGCTGGCAACGCGGCGCTGCTGGCTGGAATGGATCTGAACGCGCTCATGCAACAAGCCGAGCAACTGCGCGCCAGCGGGGCCACGGCCTTGTTTGTGGCGGTGGATGGGCAACCAGCGGGCGTGATCGCCATTGCCGATCCGCTCAAAACCAGCACCAAGGCGGCGTTGGAAGCATTGCGGGCGGAGGGCGTGCGCATCGTCATGCTCACCGGCGATCACCGCCGCACCGCCGAGGCCATCGCCCGCCAGCTTGGCATTACCGATATCGAGGCCGAGGTTCTGCCGGAGCAGAAACATGCGGTCATTCAGCGTCTGCGCGGTGAAGGGCGCGTGGTGGCCATGGCGGGTGATGGGGTGAACGATGCCCCGGCCCTGGCCGCGGCGGATATCGGCATTGCCATGGGCACGGGCACGGATGTGGCAATGCAAAGCGCCGGCATCACGCTCGTAAAGGGCGATCTGGGCGGCATCGTGCGGGCCAGGCGCCTGAGCCGCGCGGTGATGCGCAACATCCGCCAGAATCTGGCCTTCGCCTTCATTTACAACGCCGCCGGTGTGCCCATTGCGGCTGGCGTGCTGTATCCGTGGTTCGGTATTCTGCTGAGCCCTGTCATCGGCGCCCTGGCAATGTCCCTCAGCTCAGTCTCGGTGGTCACCAATGCGCTGCGCCTGCGCCGGTTGCGGCTGTAGGGGAGGGAGTTCAGCGTACCATGGCGGCGATGCCATCAATCACGGCCTTCAGTTGCTCCCGCACTTTTTGCGCGACCTCTCCAAGAGCAGGATTATCGATTGCTTGCATCGAGGCCACGGGATCGACAGCCGAGATTTCGATCGTGCCATCGCCGCGGTCCTGCAATATCACATTGCACGGTAACATCGTGCCGATCTTATCCTCGGCTTGCAGCGCCTTGTAAGCCATTTGCGGATTGCAGGCGCCGAGAATGCGATAAGGCCGGAAATCGACGCCCAATTTTTCCTTCAGTGTCGTCTGCACATCAATGGATGTGAGTACGCCGAAACCATGCTGTTTCAGCATGGCCTTGGTGGCTTCAACTGCGTCCTCAAAAGGTCCGTTCATGGCCGTCGAGAAATGATAGGTCATTAGAGTTCTCCTTTCCGTCTCAATATGCATGTTGCGCGCCATCTGATTCCTGACTCGTATCTGGTGTTCAAGCTCCCCAAGGCTTTTCCTCGGCCGCGATTATGCTCAGGGCGGGCGGACAAACGGATCATGCACTTGCACGTCGAGCAGCGCAAAATGCCGCAGTTTGCGTGTCAGCCCGTGGCGTTGGGCGGTGGCGGCGATGATGATGTCGGCGAAGCCGTGGGCATGGCCCTGGCCTCGGGCGCGCTCTGATAGACCGCCGGGAGGCCGGTTGGTCGGCCAATTTGTATTGACGTTGTAGTTACATTATGCGATACCCAAAACCTGAAGCGGAGACTAGATATGGCCCAGTCCACCACTGTCGGCCCGGCACGCAAGGACGATGTCATTCAGATCCGGGCGACGGCTGAGACCAAGGCGATTTTGACCCGGGCGGCGTCGCTGCGAGGGCAGAAACTGTCGGAATTCATGCTGGAATCAGCCCGGCGTCAGGCTGAGGATACGATCCTCGATCAGCGTGTGTTCTATCTGTCGCCCAAGGCCCATGAGGCGTTTCTGGCGATGCTGGATGAACCGGCGCAAAGCGTGCCGGAATTGCGCGCGCTGTTGACCCGGCCTCCGGCCTGGGAGCGCTGATGGTAAAGCCCGGCGGGAAGCTGCCAGCCGGCGTCAAGCCGGTGAAGCTGCGGATATTGCCGCCGGAGCGTCTGACCGCCGCGCATGATGTTTCGGGATTCCAGAATGGCCAGCACCCCTCGCTGGATGAGTGGCTACGGGAGAGAGCTTTGGCCAGTGAGGGGCTGTCAGCCCGAACCTATGTGGTCTGCGCTGCTGAGGCGCCTAACGTTGTGGTGGGCTATTATGCGATCACCACGGCCATGGAGCAGCGGCTTTCCCTGCCCAGTGCCAAATTGCGACGGGGTATGCCAGAACAAATTCCGCTCATGTTGCTAGCCCGTTTGGCGGTGGAACAGCGCTACCATGGTGTTGGTCTGGGTACGGACCTGTTGGCGGATGCCCTCAAGCGCTGTCTGACCGTGTCCGAGGTGGCGGGGGTTAGGGCAGTGGTGACACATGCCATCGATGAATCCGCCATGGCTTTTTACGGGCGGCATGGCTTTGTGGCCTCGCCGTTGGGTGAGAAGGTGATGATGATGCCGATCGAAACGGTGCGGGCCTTGTTCGCTCGGCAACCATAAAGACCCGTGGCGTATAACGCACGGCTATTGCCCGGATGCAGTTGGGATTGCCGGTGACATCGGGTCGGTCCATACCGGCATGAAGCAGTAATGCCGCCCGTCGGCGTCCTGCTGCATGGATTTGCGGCAGGCGGCCATGGCAACGACGCCGTCATTATCCTGCATCAGTTGCCCCCAGGCGGTGGCCTCGGCCGGGCTGGCCTTCATGGCGACATTGATCAGATGGGTCGCAACCTCGCCCTGGAAGCGCCCGGCATTCAGCCCCGCGGCATAGGTGAAGATACAGGGCGCCACGCCGAGCGCGAGCACGATTGCCGACCAGATGCCGAGGGTTTTATATTTCACGATCTTGGCGTGCTGAACTGCGGCGTAACTCACCGTACTGGCGAGTTTTGGCGCCAACTGTTCCACGATGCCGGCCTGCTTGGTCTGTAATACCGCCTCGGCCTGCCGCACAGCCAGGTCAGTTTTCTGTATGGTTTCATGGTAGGCGCGGTCGAGCCGGTCGCTGGCGTCGTGGAAATAACGCACGGCCTGGTTATGCAGGCGCCATTGCAGACGCAGCGATGCGGACAGAATTTTGAGCAACGGCAGGGTCGGGTCGTTGGTCAGCCCGGCGACCGTGATAATGCGTTCCAACTCGGCCTGCATGCGGGCGATTTCCTGGCCGAGGATTTCGCTGTCTCGGCGTAAATCAAGCGTGCCCTCTGGCCCGGTCATGGTAGCCATGAGCGTATTCCGGCAAAATGATCATCCATCATGGCCAGCCAATTCTTGACCCGTGAGCGGTCGAATGGCCCAAGCGGCGTGTCGGCCCGACCGGTTTTGCCCGCGGCGGCATCGTGAAATTTCAGCCGACGGATTTCCACAGCTTGAGCGGCGAACAGCTTGGGCATGAACACCGGCACCGCGCCCGCGCCGATGGCGTGGCGGACCACGCTGTGGCGTAAAATCCGCGCGAAAGCTGTCTCTCGCGTCTCGCCGATATCCATCATGGCTTCGTTCAGGATGATGGCGGAGGCGGTTGGCTTGAAGCCCAGACCCTGCAAGGTGGCGAGTGGTGATAAATCCTCTTCCTGTGGGCCGACCGTATGGAACAGCACGACCGCGAAGCCCTGCGCCTCAAACAGCGCGACCAGATCGGGCAGCTCGACGGCGAGGCGGCGCAACGTAGTGTCGCCGCCGCCCAGATCGATCAGCGCCGATATTTTCTGGTTCAGGCTGTGCTGCAGTAATCGATCCAACCATTTGAGGGACATCGCGGGGTCGATGGCTTCCGGCGGGCGCGCCACCTTGTCGATATAGCGGGAGAAGGTGTCATTCGTGGTGTCCAGATCCGCCATCAGCAAAGGCGTGCCGTTCAGCAGGGTTTTTTCCGCCAGCCAGCGTATGCCGGTGGTTTTGCCCGTTTTGCCCCGCCCGACCCAGAAGATGATTTTGTGCCGCCCGCTTAAATCCATGCCTGTCAGGGGTGTCGGCCCGGGCGAAGACATTGCCTGACCGGCGGCGCAGACCAATTCCATCTCCGGGCCAGTATCTTCGTCCTGCCCAAAATTGAATATTGATGTTGTGATTGGGGAAGCAGATGTTCGGCCGGAAGTTGGATTTGGAAATCGCAGCAATTCTGGCGTGTTGTCTTTCTGTTCAGGCATTTTGGGCTCCTTTCAAAGAGGTCAATCAGCCTTGCTTATGACGGCGACTTTTTGCCGAGCAGGCGTTCCATGACTTCGTCATAAGTGGGGGCTGGCGGCCGGATGATCGGGGCGGCTTGCTCGTCAGCAGGTGGTGCGTCAGTTGCTAAACGTCTGACCTCCCAATCGATAAAACGTGCTGGCTGAAATTCTGGTTCGCCCGCAACATCCGATGGATATGGCTCGATAAATTGTGCGGATACTGGCGGAGCGGATGGCATCGGTGTTTGCGCCGCTAAACCCTGAGAAGACATTGTCTGGTTGCGGCGCCGATACCCTTTTAATGGCAGGCGTGCCCGATAGGCTTCGCTCTGCAGCCAATCCGCCGTCCATGGTTTGCCCGTGCGGTAGGTGATGCCTGCCAGTGTCATGGCGCGCGCGATTGCTGCCCATGACCAGCCGCTCTGCACCAACGCCAGCAGCATTTCAGCGTGCAGGCGCAACCAGGGGCGGATGACATCACCTGATGACCATAGCGCAAGAAACCTTGCCGCCAGGGCATTGATCTCATCATCGGAAGGGGTGCGCTTGAGGGCCATGTGGTGAACCGGCTTGGTGAAATCTAAACGCGTCACCCTGGCATTTTTGCTTCTGGTATTTCAACTTCCGAATCGGAATCTTGACAAAGCCAGATTTGGTTTCTCAGCCCAAAGCTGTGCTCATTCCTATGCTGCTTCCTAATCTCAATCCTGAGTGCAATCCTAACCTCATCTCTATGCTCAATCCTGATCTCTAATTTCGTCGGTCAGGTGTGGTATCGGATTACGTTTCTACGACAGACCAAGGAATGCTAGCGCATGCGGGTGCGGTAATATGATAGGGGTTAGGCAATACGATTTCACGGCCAATGTGCATTCTGCTCGTGTTCCTGTGACATTACCGATGTTTCAATTTACGCAACCATTCGTAACGCGGTAATGCAATTTCGCGTTGTCTCCGCTCGACCGGGAGGCTTGTTATGATAGCCGGTGACGATGATTGCTACGAAGAGATCGTAACGCAGATTGGAGCGGCGAATAGTCTCGCGCAAATGCAAGACGTGGCCGCCGGTATATGCAAAGCGTATCATCTCGCCAATATCGCGTATCACGCGGTTTATCTTCCAGGCGCTCAAATTTTCAACCCGATCCTGGTTCTGACTTATGAGCCGGAATGGATCGAACGTTATAAAAGCAATGACTACTTCAAAATTGATCCGGTGGTAGTGTCTGGCACCAAAGGCTTCCTGCCGCTGGACTGGACGCATCTTGACCGTGGCAACCACATTGCGCGTGATTTTTTCGCGGAAGCTGACCGGTTTGCTGTTGGCCGGCAAGGCATGACTTGGCCCGTTCGCGGGGCTGGGGGCGAGCGGGCATTATTCACAATTACCGCGAATATGTCGGTGCCTGAGTGGGAGGAGCGGCGGGTTTCGTATAAAAGAGAATTCCAGATGATCGCGCATTATATGCATGATCGGATTGTGGAGATTTCAGGCTATCGAGATGCAAAGCCAAAGCCATCTCTATCCCGGCGTGAGATCGCGTGCCTCGAATTGGCTGCCCAGGGTGCCACTCCCAAGCAAACTGGCGCTAAGCTCAAAATATCTGACCGTGCCGTGCGTTTGTTTTTAAGCTCCGCCTGCACCAAGCTCGACTGCGCCAATACGCAACAGGCAATTGGCAAAATGGTTTCACTTGAAATGCTACGCCCATAAACGGGGCAACAGATGGCATGGCTGTCTTATCATACAACGCGCTGATAAGCGGATAATTCCTCGCAATTTCTAAACGGAATATCGCTTGGTCATTCTCTATGACCCGGCGTGTTCGATGCTGTCTTGGCTTTAAAATAATACTCTTTCAGTCCGAATAAAATCGTCGATTGAAAGAGGGTTCGATAGGTGTGTCAAGATTCCGATTCGGAATCTTGTGGTCAGAAAAACTCCGCATCTAAAGTCGAATCGACGCCCCTAAGGCGGATGAGATTTTGTGCCGACAAAGCGTCAGGCCAACGACAATGATGACATTTCATTGAAGGAAAGCGGAATGGTAATGATCATTACTTTGAGCAATGCTGACCGGGCCGAGCGACCTGCTTTGTTCGATCAGATGTTTCAATCGCGCGCGGCGGTATTTCATGACCGTCTGGGCTGGGATGTGACGGTTGAGAATGGCCGCGAGATGGATTGGTATGATCGGCAAGCCGATCCGGTTTATCTGCTGGCTGTTGATGACGGGCAGCGCGTGCTCGGGTCCTTGCGACTGTTGGCGACAACCGGGCCGACCATGCTGCAAAGCGAGTTCAAGCATTTCTTTGATGACGATGTGGATGTCGCGGCACCCACCATCTGGGAATGCACGCGGTTTTGCGTGCCGCCAGTTGCGGACGGTGCAGCCCCGAATGTGAGCAATGTCTCCGCCGAACTGCTGATTGGCTTATGCGAGCTTTGTCTGAACTCCGGCATCGAATTTATACTTGGTGTGTACGAGACGCCGATGACCCGCCTTTATGCGCGGATCGGTTGGTGCCCGGAGAAGCTGGCGCAGGCGCGCCCGGAGATCGGCGACATTCAGGCTGGTATTTGGGAGGCCAACCCAGAGGTGCTTGCCACCATGCGTCGGCGTCTGTCCGCCCGGATCGGCGTGCGACAAATTGTGACCGCGTAGATGTCCGAGCAACGCGACAGGCTGACACGCGGTCCGTCCTTGGCTGTGGTGAGCTTTGTTGGGTTGACCAGCCTGATGGCATTTGCCGGCCCGCCCGCGCAAGCCACTTCCGCATCAGCTGTATCTGCCGCGAGGTTTTCCATTTTGGCAGGCCGCTGTGCGCCCGCCGTTCCAGAATGGGTGCTCGGTGCCGTCGCGCGTACAGAAAGCAATTTCCATCCCTGGCGGTTGCACGACAATACGGCGCGCGTCAGCAGCGATCCGCCCAGCCTGGAGGCGGCCGAGACCGAAGCGGCAGCGTGGATGGCCGCAGGTCATTCCGTCGATCTGGGGCTGATGCAGATCAACAGTGGCAATTTACCCGCGTTGGGGATGAATGTGAACGAAGCGCTAGACCCATGCGCTTCACTGGCGGCCGGCGCCGCGGTGCTACGGGCGGCTTATGGCGGCGGCCCGGTCAAGGCGGGGCAGCAGGCTGCTTTGCTGATGGCGCTCTCGGTTTACAACACCGGCTCGCCGCTCAAAGGCATCATGAATGGCTATGCGAGGACAGTGATGCGCAATGCCAGCGCGGTTCCTTTGTCGGCGCCTTTGCCACAAGCCCAACCAGATGCCACCCCGGATATGCCGCCCGCATGGAATGTTTCGGCCACCGGCAACTACACACAGGTCCATGGCGCACCATGGCTGGTGCCGCTGGGATTGGACATGGCCGGCAACAACACTGCCGCGGCAGCCGAGTCCGGTTCTCCACACCAAACGATGAGGTCGCCATGATGAACATGATCGCCCCGCTGCTTTTGGCGCAGGGGCAGAGATTGCGCATGACCAGTTTCTGGCCCGTGTTGGCCCGAGCGTGGCCCTTGGCGCTGCTGGTGGGAATGCTGGGCATTCCCACGCTCGCCTATGCCCAGACCGTCTCAGGCGGTGCCAGTCCACAGACCATGATCAATAATGTCTGCACCTTCATCCTGGGGCCGTTCGGCGAGACGATCGCCGTGCTCGGGATTATCGGCATCGGGTTTTTGTTCATGTTCGGCCGGGCCTCGCTTGGGGTGATCGCGGGCATTATCGGCGGCATCGTCATCATGTTCGGGGCCTCCTATCTGGGCCAGACCCTGACCGGGGGCGGTTGAGATGGAGCCCCTGGAGACCGATACGCTGTACCTCGCGGCAACGAGACCCGCGATGTTCATGGGCGTGCCGCTCAGTCTCGGGGCCATGCTGCTCATGCTGGCCGGGCTGATCGTGGTGGTGCTGAAGAACCCGCTTTATCTGGCAGTCATGGCGCCACTCTGGCTGGCGGCACGCGAGCTGGTGGCGCGCGATTATAACGCGGTTGGTGTTGTGCTGCTTTATTTGCGCACCGCAGGCCGCTCGGTTGATAGCAAGCGCTGGGGCGGGGCGTCGGTGTCGCCGGCGCCGGTTCGTGGCCATCGTAATGGCCATGGGCGGGGGATGCTCGATGTGGGGTGATGCCAGCCGCACCGAGCGCGCCGCCACGCAGTATCTGCCCTATATCGGGCATATCGGGCCGCAAACCCTGCTGCTGGAAAATGGCGCGCTGCTGGCAATGGCAAATGTGGAGGGTCAGGCGTTCGAACTGGCTGACCATGCAGCGCGTAACGCCCGGCTGCGGCTGCTCAACACTCTGTACCGCAATCTCGCCGATGATAACGTCACCCTCCATACGCATCTTATCCGCCATGAAGACGCGGGCGCGGTTCCCGCCCGCCGGTTCCGCTCGGGCTTTGCCCAGGCGTTGGATGAAACCTACAGGCGGAGCGCTCTGGATGGCCGGCTGTATCGGAATGATTATTTCGTCAGCCTGCTTGTTTCACCGCGCAGCCCGCTGGGCACGGGCATAGCCCGAAAATGGGCGCGGCGGGGGCGTAAAATACCGGAGACCTCGGAGGGGCTGGCGCGGGAGTTAGAGGATAAGTGGATCATTCTGGCGAATGGGCTGGAAGGGTTCAGAGTCCGGCGGCTGGGGGTGGTTGAGCGGGATGGTATTGCCTTCTCGGAAATAGCTGAGGCGCTGCGGTTGGTCGTCACCGCCCGGCCGCTACCCGTACCGATCATCTCCGGGCATCTGGGAGATTCGATCTACACTGACCGCGTGATTTGCGGGCGGCGCGGCATTGAAATCCGTGCCCCGGACAAAAGCCTGTTCGGGACCATTTTTTCCTTCCGCGAATACCCGGCCAAGACCAGGCCGGGGATGCTCAACACGCTGCTCTCGGTGCCGTTCCCCATCGTGTTGTCGCAATCCTTCGCCTTCGTCACCCGCGCCCAGGCGCAGGACCGGCTTTCCTTGAAATCCGCGCAGATGCTGGGCGCGCAGGATAAGGCGCTAAGCCAGATTGCCGGGCTGGATGAGGCGGCGGATGCCCTGGCATCCAACGAATTCGTCATGGGCGCGCACCACCTCTCGCTGGCGGTATATGGCACTTCGCTGGCCGAGGTGGAGGAGCGGGCGGGGCTGGCGCGCGGACGGTTGGCCGATGCCGGGGCGGTGGTGGTTGAGGAGCGGCTAGGGTTGGAGGCGGCTTTCTGGTCGCAACTGCCAGGTAATCTGGAATGGCGGACCCGGCCGGGGGCGATCAACTCACGCAATTTCGCCGGGCTTTCCAGCTTCGACAATTTCCCCGCCGGAGAAAAAGCCGGCCACTGGGGCGCTCCCATCGCGCGGTTCCGTACCGATGGCGGCACTGCTTATGATTACGTGCCGCATGTGGCCGATGTGGCGATGACGATCATCTTCGGACCCATCGGCTCCGGCAAGACCGCGCTGTTGATGTTTCTGCTCGCGATGTTCGAGCAGGCGATGGTGCCGCACGCTGACGCGGAGGGGCCGTCCCCACGGCCCAATGGGTCTGTGGTGTTTTTCGATAAGGACCGGGGCGGAGAATTGCTGGTCCGTGCCACGGCTGGGACATATCTCGAATTGCGGCGCGGCGAAGCCTCCGGCCTCGCACCCTTACGAGGCCTCAAGGATACCGAAGCGGATCGGGATTTTCTGCGGGGCTGGTTGATCGCGCTGGTGCAAAGCGACGGCAAAGGCGGTCTCGCCCCCGATGAAGAAAAGCGCCTGGAGCGCGCCATCGCCCGGCAGTTGAGTATGCCGGAGGAGTTGCGCTCGCTTGCGGGTCTGCGGGAGTTCCTCGGTCATACCGACCCGATGGGGCTTGGCCCCCGGCTTGAGAAATGGTGCCGAGGCAACGCCCTGGGCTGGGCGTTTGACGGCGAGCGGGATGACGTCAGTCTCGATGGCGCGATTACCGGCGTCGATATGACGCAATTGCTGGAGCATGACGAGGTCTGTGCGCCCGCCGGGGCTTATCTGCTCTACCGGGTGACGCAGATTCTCGATGGGCGGCGGGTGGTGCTGAGCATCGATGAATTCCGCTTCTATCTCAAGAACCCACAATTCGCCGCCGTGGTGGATAATCTGCTGCTGACCGTGCGCAAGAGCAATGGCGCGGTATTTCTGGCCTTACAGATGCCCGAGCATATTCTGGAAAGCCCGCTTGGGCCATCGATCGTGGCGCAATGCCAAACGAAAATCATGTTCCCGTCGCCGACGGCGGATCGAGCGGTCTATATTGATGGGCTCAAATGCACCGAAGGTGAGTATCGCGCCGTGCGCGAGTACATGGTGGTGGGCAAACGCCGGTTCCTGCTCAAACGCGAGAAAGCCAGTGTCATCTGCGAATTCGATTTGAGTGCGATGCGCGACTATGTCGCCATTCTCTCAGGTCGCGCTAATACTGTGCGCTTCGCGGAAAAACTGCGCCGGCGGCTGGGCGATGTTCCCGAGCAATGGCTGCCGGAATTTTTGCGTTCCTATCATGATGCCAAGGACTGACAGGAGGATCTTATGAGACCAGCATTGTTCGCGGCTGTGATATTGGGCGCCGGCGTGATGTTTGACCTGGGCGCGGCGCAGCAGGCCGTAGCACAGATGGCGGTGATCGATAGCGCCAATCTGGCACAGAATATTCGAACCGCGGCACAGGAGGTTCTTGCGGTTGAGCAGCTCAAGGCGCAACTTGCCCAGCTTGAGCAGACTTATCAGATGTTCACCAACCCCACCAATATTCTCGGTATGGCGGCGGGGATGGAAAATCAGTCCATTGAAAATCCGATGCCGGTGGCCAATGCGATGGCGGGATTGGTCGACGGCTCTACTTCGCCCACCGGTGCGGCGGCGAGTTATTATAACCAAAGCCATGTTTATTCGCCAACGGATGGCTCGATCGCGAGTGCGCAGCTGAATGCCAATGGTAATAGCATTGCTAATATCGAAGGCATGGCGGCAACGAATCTTGCTTCTATTCAGCAGCGCATGCAGGAATTGCCGAGTTTGGAATCGGATCTGAACGCGGCAAGTTCCATCACGCAGGTTGACGCGATCAACGGCCGTATCGCGGCGGAGAGCCAGTTCGTACAGGCGCAACAGGCGCAGGCGCAGAATCTTCAGGTGCTGGCCAGCGAGCAGGCGCAGTCTCAGCAACAGCAGCAACAAGAACAATATGATGAGGACCAGACCAATCTTGTAAGCGAATTGCAGGCTGATGCAGCCGCAAATGGAGGGCAA
The DNA here is from genome assembly GCF_900129125.1 of Acidocella aminolytica 101 = DSM 11237. Classification (GTDB taxonomy): domain Bacteria; phylum Pseudomonadota; class Alphaproteobacteria; order Acetobacterales; family Acetobacteraceae; genus Acidocella; species Acidocella aminolytica. The sequence goes on from NZ_FQVJ01000023.1 coordinate 20,412, forward strand.
TGATGTTTTACCCGTCCCGAATACAAATCATTGTTGCCGTTGTAGCGATAGCCGGTGTGAGTGGGTTGATCGGCGGCATCGAATATAGCGCACATCGCTCTGGCCGCTCGATATCCGGGCAAGGGCAGGTGTTCGAGCTCCCTCCAACCGCAATTGTGCATACAGCCAGCTGGTATGTCGCACATCCCGACATCGTCAAACAGGACGAGGCGCGGTGCGGCGATAATGCCGCTACGATATCTCAAGCCGCCTGTCAGAATGTCGAGTCGGCCGAGGAGCAATTGCTTGCCGTTCAAATGCGCAATGCCGCCGCTCAAAATAATGCATTGGCGAAATCAAACGCCATGAAAGTGCCATGAGGTAAAAATGGCCAGTACGGACAATTACGCGCCATTCTATACTTTTGATCAAATCATCCAGGCGCCGTTTACGAGCAGCTTGGAGACAACTGTCAATGCGGCGATGTCAGCGATCCAGGGGCCTTTAACCGCACTTGTGGTTCTGTGGATCATTGTAACAGGTATCTTGGTTATGCGGGGTGATGTCGCTGTTCGCCAAGGCGTCAGCCGGATTATAACGATTAGCCTGGTCACCGGGGTTTTGATGTCAACAACTCTCTATGACCAGTATGTCGTAACGTTCTTCACGGTGGGGTTGCCAAACTATTTGGCATCTACGTTTTTGGGCGTCACGGGTTCGGCACCGGCCGCGCATCAATTCGACGCTCTTTGGAATTCGGCGTCAGAGGTCTTTGCCATCGCTGAAAATCACATGAATTTTCTGAATGTGCTTTACTCCGTTCAGCTTGCGATCTTGCAAAGCCTGATGGTCTTCCCTATTGGTTTGGTCTTTTTGATCTACGAAGCAACAAGAATATTAACGGATGTTGTCGTTTGCTTGGGATCGTTTGTTCTTGCGGGTTACTTGTTCGGAGCTACAAGGGGTGTCGCCGACCGGTTTGTTGGAAAGCTTATAGGACTAACGCTTTTGACGTTGCTGGTCGACATCGTTTTAGCCATTATCATCAATGGCTTTATCACCTACGTGAACAGCACATTGGGTGATGTCGCAACGGCATCAAAACCAGAAGCAATTTTGATTTGCACACAGCTCGTTATCTTCCTGGCGATTGGCAGCTTGATAACCTGCTTCCTGCCAGGGATTGCCGCCTATATTGGCGGTGGAATCTCTGTAAGTCCCCTTGCCATGGCTGCTTCGGCAACGCAGGCGAGGCGTATCGTTCAGACGTCACGTAGTAAAGCAAATACGGGGTCGGTCAGATGAACGCAAACGCGCAGTTTGTTCCATATTTTGCTGAAAGCGCCAGTTGCTTTTTTTGGGGATGGATTTTGTGCCGGAAATTCATCTCTGCCAAACCGTTGCCTGGTGTTTTGCGCCTTGCTGGAAAATTCGTGAAATTGTGCTTGGTTCTTATCACTTTTGGCCTCCTCGCTGGTTGCTCCAATCCCGATCCGCTTGCTGTGGCGTCCGGGCCGCTCTTCGCGCTGAATGCGGGGCATTGGCAGCCAACGCCGCGTGATTTGGCGGCACCCCCAAAAGTCGCGGATCGGTAGGGCGCTATGGACCAATCCTCAGGTGCTTTCCCCCTCGCACCCGCCATGCTGGAGCAGCATTACAAGCAAGTGCTGTCCTTCCAGGAAGCGCGGACGCGCTCAGCGCGGCTGCTCTCCAAAGGTGCCTTGGTGGCGCTAGTGGTTTCCATGGTGGCCAATGCCGGTCTGGGTTGGGCTGTGGCCTCCATGCTGCCGTTGACCAAATTGGTGCCGGTGTATTTTCTGATCCGCCCGGACGGCACGATCGATGATTCTGTTTCGCTTTCCACCTTGCCGGCTTCCACGCATCAGGCGGTGATCCGCTCTGCCCTCTGGCAATATGTGCAGATGCGCGAGGGGTACTCCTATGACACAGCGCGCTATCGCTACGACATTGTCTCCGGCATGTCGGATGCTGCCACCAAAGCCGCGTATCAAGCCTGGTTCAATTATCCGAACCCGCAATCCCCACAAGTGATCATCGGCAAGAACGGTGTGGTCACGGTTGAGCCGATCTCAGTGGCGCTGATCGGGCCGGGTGTGGCGCAGGTGCGTTATCAGCGGATTTTCGAGGCGGGCATGAATAGCGCTGTCACGACCACCTGGACCGCCACCGAACAATTCGAGCAGGTCGACACCTTGCCCGATGCTGAACGCCTGACCGATCCGGGCGGGATCATTATCACCAGCTATCAGGATGAAGAGGATACCGCACCATGAGGCGGGTTCTTGCAGCGGCCGCATTTGGCTGGTGGCTGACCATGGCGGTGGCGCATCAGGCTCATGCGGATCAAACCCCGGTCGCCGGACGGTATGACAGCCGCATGCGCTATGTCGCCTATAATCCCGGGCAGGTGGTGCATTTATCGACCATCGTGGGAGCAACGATGGTGGTCAGCTTCGCCCCCGACGAAACCGTAACCTCCGTCGCGGAAACCGACAGTCTGCATCTGGCGGCTGTGCCGAAGGGGAATTATCTGTTCCTCAAGCCCAGTGCGGCGCTGACATTGCAGCCAATTATTGTGCTGACCCAGCGCTCGGATGGGTCGCTGCGCCGCTATGTGTTTGAGATCGAGACGGTGAGCGCGCCGAGCACGGCGGATGGCGCCAAGGGCGTGTTCTATGCGGTGCAGTTCACCTATCCGGCGGACGCGGCCAAAGCTGCGGCGGCGCGCGCGGCTCTCGATGCCAAAAAGGTGGAGCAGCTCAACCAGCAGGCCTTGCGGCGGGCGACGCAAATGGCGGCGAATGCGGCGCTGCAAGATGAGCAGACCAATCCCAGTGCCGGGCCGCGCAATTACCGCTATGTTGCCCAAGGTGACCGCTCCCTCGCGCCGGTGGCGGTGTGGGATAACGGCTATTCCACCCTGCTGCAATTTGCCGGGAATCAGCGCATTCCTTCGATCTTCGTGATCGACCCGGATGGCAAGGAGGCCAGCGCCAGTTACGCGGTCAATGGCGATATCGTACAGCTTGACCAGACCGCGCGGGAGTGGCGGCTGCGCGATGGCGGCACGGTGCTGAATATCTACAATCTTGGCTATCAGTCGGTGGGTGGTAATCCCGAAACCGGGACGACTAGCCCGGACGTGTCGCGGGTCGTTGTGCCGCCAAGCGCGCCGCAGAAAGAGGCATCGCCATGAGCGGACAGGTTCCGGGCGGCCAGCAGACTCCCGGCTCGGCCCCGGCCGCTCAAACGTCAGCGGCGCAAACAGCATCGCAGGCAGGGGGATCACCCGTCGAGGATGGGCGTTCGCCGGTTGCAGGTACTGCGCGCCGGGAGTTGAGCATTGGCACCAAGCTCGGTCTCTTGGCGCTGATCGGGGTGCTGGGGCTGGGGTTTATCTGGTTCAACGCGCTGTTCAGCCATAAGCGGGCGGTGGGACGCGGCGCTGTCCCAGCTTTGTACACGAGTGGGGGCGAGGTATTTGCCGCCCCGCCCGCGCAAGCCACCAAGCCTGTTGTACAGACCTTGCCTACGCCAACGGATGCACAGGCGCCGTTGCTTGGGTCTGCATCGCAATCCTCACCGCAATCGGCGCCGATCCTGGCATATTCTGGCTCGAGCGTGCCCGTGCCTGTTCAGCAGGCTTCGGCATCCACTGCGAGCGCTCAGCCTGGCGGCGCGGTGGTCCCGCCAGCACCCGATCAATCCCCTTTGGCGGCCCGGCTGAAGCCGACAGTTCTGGATGGCGAACAGGCCACGGTTATGCGGCATCCGGACATGGTGATCACTGAAGGCACGATAATTCCCTGCACCCTGCAAACCGCCATCGACAGTCAGCTGCCGGGGCTGGTCACCTGTGTTGTGCCGATCGATATCAGAGGCGCCACGGGCAATGTCGTGCTGCTGGATCGCGGCACCAAAATCATCGGTCAGTTGGAAACCGGGCTGCTGCAGGGGCAGAACCGGGTGTTCGTCGATTGGACCCGGGCGGAGACACCGGATCATGTGATCGTCACGCTGGATTCACCTGGCTCTGATGAGCTGGGCCGGGCGGGTTTGCCGGGAGCGGTGAATAATCATTTCTGGGACAGGTTTGGCGGGGCGCTGATGCTGACACTGGTGCAGGGCGGCTTGCAGGCCGGAACCCTGGCGGCAGCGGGCAATGGCAACAACAACTCGACCTCGCAGCAGGCGGCCCTCGGTTTTGTTTATGCCGCGCAAAGCAATGGCCAATCGGTTGCCAATACGGCACTGGCCAATTCGATCAATATCCCGCCGACCCTGACCAAGAACCAGGGTGATACCGTGTCATTGATCGTCGCGCATGATCTGGATTTTTCCAGCGTGTACCGTCTGCGGCTGGACAATATTGGTGCGGAGACCGGCGATGGTGGGTGAGGCGGCGCAATTGCTGAATTACCTGATGCAGCCTCTGGCGCCCTGGCTGGATGACCCGGCGACGGAGGAGATTTGCATCAACCGGCCCGGCGAGCTGTTCGTGCGCCAGCGCGGCCAGTTCCGTGCCGAAGCAGTGCCGTTCGATTATGCGGACCTCGAGGATATTGCCACCTTGGCCGGGGCATTGCGCAAACAGGATGTCGGGCCGCGCAGCCCGCTTTGTGCCACGGAGCTGCCGGGTGGTGAGCGGCTGCAAATCTGCATGCCGCCCGCCGTGCCGCGAGGTTCGCTGAGTATCACCATCCGCAAGCCTGGGGTCTCGGTGGCGCCGCTCGACTCGCTGGTGAGCCGCTACCGAGTGACGGGCTGGAATCTCTGGGCTGGCCGTGAGCAAGCGGCGCAGCATGATTATGCCGCTTTGCTCGCTCTGTACGATGAAGGGGATATCCAAAAGTTCCTGGAACGCGCGGTGCGGGCGCGGCTGACTATTCTGCTTTGTGGCGCCACCGGCTCAGGCAAGACGACCATGAGCAAGACCCTGATCAGCGCCATCCCGGCCCATGAGCGCCTGATCACCATCGAGGATACGCTCGAGCTGGTGATTCCGCAGCCCAACCATGTCCGCCTGCTTTACGGCAAGGATAATATCGGCTCAGCCCGGGTGACGCCGGAGATGCTGCTGCAGGCCAGCCTGCGCATGAAGCCGGACCGGATCTTGTTGCAGGAACTGCGCGATGACTCGGCCTGGACCTATATCAATGAGATCGTCTCCGGCCATCCTGGTTCGATCACCACCATCCATGGCCGGAACCCTGAACAGGCCTTCCGGCGGCTGTTCGCGCTGGTGAAGGGCAGCCCGCAAGGCGGGCGTTGGGATGACAGAACACTGATGGAGTTCTTGTCCGCTGCTGTCGATCTGATCATCCCGTTTCACAATGAAGGGGCGGTTTATCAGATCGGCGAGGTCTGGTTCGCCGCCGATGCCGCTCGTCGTGGTGAGACGGCAGCGCATTTGCTGCGGGCGGCTTGAGCCATGAGCATCACCCTCTCAGACCAAGCGGGGCAGCTCATCGTCAAAGCCGGTTTTGGTATTATCCTGGCGCTGATTGCCTGGACGGTGGTGGCGTCCTTTGTGTTTCTGTTTGGGACCGGGCTGTTGCACGCATTTGCCCACCCTTTCTGGCAATGGTGGCTCTATGCGCTGAACTTTGATGGCAACCCGCGTGTCGCGCTCTGGCTTAAAATTGGCGCTGGGGTAGGCGTTTTACCGCCGGGACTGATGATCGGGGCACTGATTTATCGTGCCCAGCGCGTGGTAGGACCAAAGCTCCGGCGGCCGCTATTGGGCGGCATCGTCAAATCCCCTCTGGCGGTGACGGATAATCATGGCCGCGCGGCCTGGATGAGGATGGCGGCGGCGCGGGAGCGGTTCCCGGGGCCTAACCCTGGCTTTGGTGGTATCGTCGTGGGCGAGGCTTATCGGGTCGATCAGGACAAAATAGCGGCACGGCGCTTCGACCCGGAGGACGCCAAAAGTTGGGGGCAGGGCGGGCAGGCGCCGCTGCTGATTGACCCGTGCCGGGAGGGGCCAACGCACTCGCTGATGATCATCGGCAGCGGCGGCTTTAAGACCACCACGGCGGTCTCCAGCCTGCTGCATTGGACGGGTGCTGCGGTCATTCTCGACCCTGCTGGCGAACTGGCGCCGATGCTGCGGGAGGCGCGCAAGGCGATGGGGCACAAGGTGCATGAACTCGATCCGCGCGCGGGGACTGGGTTCAATGTGCTGGACTGGATCGACACCACCTCACCACTGGCGGCAACGAATATCGATTCCGTGGTGGCCTGGGTCTGCGGGGATCACAAGCCGGCAGCTAAGAAGGATGATTTTTTCGATAGCATGGCCCGTAATGTCGTGCGCTGCTTCCTGGCGCATATTTTGTTCGACGAGGCTGCACCCGAAAAACTTAAAACCTTGCGGGCGGTCCGTCAGGCAATCGCCATGCCGGTCAAGGAGGTCCGGGCCGTGTTGCGCGGGATATTTGAGACGAGCCCCAGCCTCTATGCGCGCCAGCTGGCGGGGCCGGTTTGCGGGCTGGTCGAGGAGACGTTCAGCGGGGTGATCGGCAGTGCCGCCGAGCTCACCACTTGGCTCGCCAACCCTGCCTTCGCCAATTTGGTCTCCGGCAACAGTTTTAGGACCTCCGCCCTGCTCGACGGCAAGGTGACGATCTTTCTCAAAATGCCGTTGAAGGCGCTGGAGACAGAGCCTGGCATATCGCGCACCATCATCGGCGCGTTGCTCAATGCCGTGTACGAGGCCGATGGGGCGATGCAGGGGCGGGTGCTGTTCCTGCTCGATGAGGCGGCCCGGCTGGGCTATATGAAAATTCTGGAGACCGCGCGCGATGCCGGACGCAAATACGGCATCACCATGCAGCTGCTCTACCAGTCGAGCGGGCAGATCGTCGAACAATGGGGCGAGCAGGGCAAGCGGTCTTGGTATGATGGCGTGTCTTATCGCTGCTATGCGGCGGTACAGGATCTGGACACCGCCACCGAGTTGGAAAATTCGTTTGGCACCTACGGTGTCATGGCAAGCTCCGAGGGCATGAATACCGGTAAATCCGGCAAAGCGATGCAATCTTCTTCGCTCTCGCGCGGTTCGAATATTTCTTATCATGAAATCGGGCGCCCGCTGATCCGCAAGGCCGAACTGATGCACGATGTGCGCGACGACGAAATGTTTGTACTGGCGCGCGGCATGGCGCCGCTGCGCTGCGGACGGGCGATTTATTTTAGGCGTCCCGAGATGCGCGCGCGTGTGGCGGAAAACCGCTTCCACAAGCCGGCACATCAGACCGGCGCCAAGCAGCAATCAAACCGGGAAGGAGCATAACCCAATGTCTGAAATCGATGCCGATCTCGACCGTGCCGCAGCCGCGTACTGGCTGTCGGTGGCCAGTAAATCCGGGCCGGAGAAGAATGCGGCCCTCTCCCGGGCGGCGAGCCTGCTGCGCGATGCGCGGGCGGAAGCGCGTATCCCTGACAGCGCGCGCCAGCCAACACTCAATGATCTGGACGCGCCGCCCATGGATGTGGCGCATCGGCGGCGGCTGACGCCGTGACGATCCTTGGACGGTCCGCGCCAGGTTGCGTCAGCATTCCTCCGCTCCTGTGATGGAACGTCAGAGCGACAAGGCGGAACATCGCAGGGGGCAGCCAGCGCCACCTATATCCCTGGAGTTGATTGCCGCGCGGCTGGCGGCGTTAGATGCCGGGCAGGCGGCGATGAGTGGCGCGCTGGGGCTGATGCTGGATACGCTGCATGTGCAGACAACGCTGCTGCGCAAGCTCAACGAGTTCGCCGCTGAGGATGCGGCACCTTCGCCGCTGCTCACAACACTCCAGAGCCTCACCGCCGCGATCATGGAGCTGGATGCGTCGGTTGGGGATGTGGAACGCAAATTCGACGGGCTGGCGCAAATTCTGAGCATGGCCTTTGACGGACCGCCTGCCGAAACGCCTTCCGATCAAAACGGACCGGCATGGCCGCAAGGTCCGGCCATGGACGGCGAGGGCGGTTGAATGCTGACCTATCGCACCGGCGCAGCAGGGGCATCGGGTGCAGCGCGGTTCATGAGCGAGCATTTATTGCAGCAGACCTTGTCCCCGGAAATGGCGGCGATGGCAGAATATTACGAGCAGGGTGTAACCCCACCGACGCTCGCCGATGCCGCCGCTTCGCGTTACGGCCGGTTCATGGCGGGTGGCACGCTTTTGGCGGCCGAGGTGCTGGATGGGCTGGTGCAGGCGGAAGCGGCGCGCCTCGCTGAGAGTGGCGTGTCTTGGGGGCAGGGCCGGGAACAAATCGGATATGAGTTGGTCTTGCCCGCCGTCGCGGCCTTCGCGGCGGCGGGGCTGGCGGGCCGAGACGAGGCGCTGGCTTGTCTGTCGCGTCTGTCAGGGATTGGCCCCGGTTATGGTGTCGGTAATGCTGGCAGCGCAAATAGCGCGCATGCCACTGCCACCGAGGACATCGCTCAGCGCCTGGATGCCGCAATGGCCGCGGCCGCCAGTACACCAGACCGCAGCAGCGCAACGGCAACGCCACGGCGGGACATGAACCCGCTGCTGGCGCGGCGGCTGGGGATTGAGCCGCGGCGCGGGCTGAAGCCAGATGAGGTGGCGTGCCTGTTGAATGGCCGGCGCGCCGATGGCGGCTTCATCGAAGGGAAGGTGCGGCGCGCCTCGAGCCTGCCACTGGCGCAGATATTTGGGCTTGATGCGGGGCAGGTGCCGACACGGGCGCAATTAGAGCAGATGCTGGTGGGGCGGAAGGCCAATGGCGAGGCGTTATCCGCCGAGGCAGCTGAGCGGGCGGTGCGGCGTTTGCTCTCGGGCCTGGGTGTGAAGGACAAAACACCTGCCCCCGAACAGCTTGCGTATATTCTGGCCGGTCGGGACGCCGAGGGCAGGGAAGTGAGTGCTCGCCAATACCGTGCCATTCTTGAAGCCGCGAAGATGCGGATTGGCTATATCGACCTGACTTTCTCCGCGCCCAAGTCCCTTTCCATTGCCTGGGCCTTTGCGCCCACCAAAGCCGAACAGGCGATGCTGCATCAGGCGCACCGGGACGCGATCGACAATGTCATGGCGGTCATCGAGCACGAGATCGGCCGCGCTTCGATCGGGGATGCGGCGAAGCGGGGCTATGAGGCTGGCGCCATTGGCTGGGTGTCCTTCGATCATTATGCGGCGCGGCCCACGATTGAGATCGTGCGGGCGGATGAGCGTGGGGAGCCGGTGACAGAGTTGCACACGCTGACCGGTACGCAAGGCCGCGCGCCGGGCGACATGCAGATGCACACCCATGTCGCGCTGTTCAACATCGTGGAGACGCCGAGCGGGCGGGTGGGTAGCATCAACCTCGCCTTGCTTGAAGGGAGGATCCATGAATGGGGCGCGCTGTATCAGGCCTATCTCGCCAATCATCTGCGCGCCCATGGCGTGGCGGTGGAGCTCGATGCCCGCACCGGGATGGCCAAGCTCTCCGCTGTGCCAGAAAGCGTCGTGGCGCAATTCAGTAAGCGGACCGTAAGCGGCACCGAGGCGGCACGTGTTTATGCGCGGGCGCAGGGGCTTGAGTGGGATGATCTCGCGCCCGCCCGGAAAATCGCCCTGCTCAAATCCGGGGTACAGAATCCGCGCGAAGCCAAGAGCGATGATGTCAGCGACCTTGCCGCCTGGCAGGCAATGGCGGCGAGGCTCGGCTACCAGCATCGCAGCGTCTTGCGCCCTGGTGAAATCGCCCCCCTGCCGAGCCGGGAGCAGCGGCTGGAGAGCGCATTCCAGGCGGCCTTGCCATTGCTGAGCAAGCAGTTCGACCGGCGGGCGGTGATTGACGGCGCCGATGCCCGGATCGCCGCTGCCAAGGGGCTGATCGCCGCGGGGATTGGCGAGGCCAACGACGTGGATGCCCTGACCGAAGCCTTCCGGGAGCGGGGCGTGCAGCGTCAGGGTGAGGATGCCGCCTTGATCTGGGGCCGGGTGCCGGGGCGGCAGGGCCGGGACCGCGTGGCGATAACCACCACGCTGGAACTGCGTGAGGAACAGCGGCTTATTGAAACGGTCCAGGCTGGGGCGCGGGATCGAAGTGCAACCCTCACACGTAAAGCCATCGCGACGGCGGTGGCCACATTCCCGGAGATCGATTTTACCAGCGCGCATGGTAGGGCACAGCGGCAGATTATCGACCAGTTGGGCACTGGCGGGCGGATTGGTTTGGCCATTGGCGTGGCGGGTTCCGGCAAAAGCACGTTGCTGAAGCCCTTGGTTCGGGCCTGGCAGGAGGATGGCAGGGCCGTGCATGGCATTGCCCTGGCGTGGCGGCAATCGGATGATTTGGCCGGGGCGGGTATTCCGGCGGGTGATACCAGGGCGGTCGCGGCCTTTTTTCGGGGTATAGAGCGCGGCTCGATCCGGCTTGATCGCAAATCGGTCGTGGTGGTCGATGAGGTGGGACTACTGGGCACGCGGCAATTGAACGTGATCATGGCGGCGCAGGCGGCGCACAAATTCCAGTTGGTGATGATTGGTGACCCGAAGCAGATGCAGGCGGTGGAGGCCGGGCCGGTGATCGAGCTACTGCGTCGGGCGTTGGGGGCCGACAAGGTGCCGGAATTAGGTTCCTCGGTGCGGCAGACAGCGGAGCAAGAGCGCGAGACCGTGCTGATGTTGCGCAATGGCCAGACGGAAGAAGCGATACGCCGCAAAGATGAAAACGGCACCCTCAAAATTGTGCCGGGCGGGTATGAGGACGCGGTACAATACATTGCCCAGCTTTGGCGGCAACGGTGGGAGGCAAACCGGGACCGGGTGGACTTCAGCATTTCGGTGAGCGCGCCGAGCAACGCGGAGGCGCATGATATCAGCCGCGCCATCCGCCAGCAGCGCCGGGATAGGGGAGAGATCGGGATGGATGTGGTGACACTCAGGGCCACCGACGGTGCAGGGGAGCGGGACTATGAATTGGCGCTCGCCTTGGGTGACCGGGTGCGGTTGTTCAGGCGGACCAATGCCAAGTTCACGGAGACCGGCACGGTCGGGAATATCGGGCGCAACGGCACGGTGCTGGAAATTACCGCCATTGATGAGGCTGGACTGACCTTGAAGACCATCACGGGAAGGGAAGGGCTGGTGACGTGGGAGAGCTTGCGGGGCGAGCCAAGTGGCAGAGTTCAGTTGGCCTACGGCGATGCGTTGACCACCAACACCGCGCAAGGGAGTACGGTTACCGAACATATTCATGCGATGCCGGCTGGCACGAAGCTGGTCTCGGCATTCGGGGCCTATACCTCAGGCAGCCGCCACCGGGAGCAGAGTTTTATCGTGACCTCGGAGGGGGTGGAGCGCGCCGAGATCATCGCCCGGCGGCCGCTTGGCGACCGGCGCGAGATTGGGCGCGCTGATGTGCTGAACAACATCGTACGCAATTTTGCACAAGCACCCGAGAAGCAAGCGGCGCTGGGGTTGATGGAGCGTGCGGCCGGGCTGCGGCGGGGAACGGTTCAGGTTGTGCAGAGAGTGCACCAGGCGGGGGAAGCGCGGGGGAGCGGCCTGGAGCGGCCATCAGTGCTGCGGGAACGGATGTTGAGCCGCCGGATAGCGCTGGCATTTGAAAAGCAGCTGCCTGGTTTGGCGGCACAACTCCGGCGTCATGGTGAGGTGCTGGGGCGGGTGGCCCGTATCGGCGCGGATTTGGCGGAAATACTTGCCAGCCTTGCCCGCCGCCAGGCGGCAAGCCGCCAGAGCGATATGGAATTTTGGCGTGAACTCGGCCAGCGGGCTGAGCGAGTGCCCGGGTGGGAGAAGCAACCCCGGCAATCGCGGCGGCGCGGGCGGTGACGGCAACACTAGTCCGTATTGCATAATGCGCTACAATCAACTATATCCCGGTCATGACAAGAACCACCGCCATGACCGCTTCGCCCAAGCGTAAAGACCATCCGCTCTCGATGCGGCTACCGGAAGGCGATATCGCGATTATCGACCGTGCGGCGGATTTGCGCGGGCGCTCACGCACGGATTTTGTGCGGGAAGCCGCGGTGCGTGCCGCCGAGGAGGTGCTGATGGAAAGCACGCTGGTGCGCATGAGCCCGGAAGGGTTTGAGGCGTTCGTTCAAGCCGTCTCCGCCCCTGCGGCGCCCGTGCCGGAAATGGTGGCCTCTCTGCGCCGCAAGGCGCCGTGGGAAAAAGATGCCACGACGCGTTGATGGGGGAGGTATTGCTCTCCGCACCGGAGCTTCTGCATGCCGAGCATGATGTATCCCAGTTCTCCTGCGGTAAGCCCTCTCTCGACCATTGGCTGAAGAGCCGGGCGCTGGCCAACCAGCAGAAAGGATTCTCCGTGGTCATGGTGGTCCATGTGGCGGGCCGAGTGGTGGGCTATTACGGCTTGGCCCCCACCGCCGTTGTTCCAGCCAGCCTCCCGCGCGCGATCCGCACCGGCCAGCCGCCGAGCCCAATGCCGTGTATTCTGTTGGGCCAGCTTGCCACAGACACGGCCTGGGCGGGGCAGGGGATTGGCGTTGGGTTGCTCAATCACGCGTTGGCCCGCAGTGTAAATGGAGCCGCGTTGATTGGCGGGCGGGCGCTGATGGTCAATGCCATCGATGATGACGCCGCCGCGTTCTGGCGCCGCCGGGGGTTTATGCCGTCCAAAGACAATGCGCTCATGCTGTTCCGGTCGATCGGCGATATCTCGGCTTCGCTGGAGGCTGCAAGAGAGGTGGTGTGGAGAGTTGCCAACCGGGCGTCGCCACACACCACATCAGAACACCCAAAACGAAAGGAGAAAAGTCCGCCTTTGACCCCTTCACGAAACCCAAACCATAACCAATAGGCGGGTCATTCTCAGCGGAATTCCCAGGGTACTTCTCAGTGAAAGTCAACACGCACACGTCGAGATAGCGCTTACCATCACGAGAAGACGCAAGAACTACGCCGCCGCGAGACGGCGGCGCATTCAGCTGTCAGAGTCGCATGGTTCAGCTATTCTGGCTCCGGGATTCGTGAACCTCAATGGTCAGATGCGACAGGGATTTGAACCGGCCGAGGCGCTCACGATAGTGAAGAGCCGTGCGCTCGCTTGAGGTGGTAACGGAGAGGATCGCGCCCAGATGGCCAGGGCCGAGCCGCCAGAGATGCAGATCGGCCACTTCATCGCCGTCGCGCTCGATTGCGTCGCGCAGCTTTTGCTCCATGCCCCTGTCTGGCGTCATGTCCAGCAGGATGCCGCCCGTGTCGCGGATCAGCCCGACGGCCCAGCTCGCGATGACGGCCGCGCCCGCAATGCCGACCAACGGGTCCATCCACAGCCAGCCGAAGGCGCGGGCAAGCAGCAGACCCACGATCACCAGCACGGAAACGGCCGCGTCGGCGGCGACGTGCACCACGGCGGCGCGCATGTTGTTGTCCCGCCCGGCGGCGCCACTGGCGTGCTCATGCTCCTCGAACGCGACTTCATAGGATTGATCGAAGAGTTTGACGCTGGCCGTGAATTCGTGCGGCTCTGGAATCTCATCGACGGATTCAAGATAGCCATCGCGCGCCACGAAGGCGAAGCTCTGGCACGCGCCATTGGGACGCACGGTCTCGATCATGGCGGCGTCGGCGGAGATATCGAACCCAGGTGCGGCGCGCAGGCGGAAGTGCGGCGGCACACCGTGCTCGAACACCTCCAGCCGAACCTCGCCAAAGGAAGTAGGGATGATGTATTCGTCATCATGGTCATGATGTGCGTGGTTGTGTCCATGTCCATGCCCATGACTGTGCCCATGGTCGTGCCCGCCGGAAAGCAGCAGGGCGCTGACGATGTTCACGACTAGCCCGAGGCAGGCAATGGGGATGGCCTCAGCAAAATGGATCGGCACCGGGGAAAGAAAGCGGCTCACCGCCTCGAAGCCGATCAGCAGCGCGATTATGGCCAGGATGATGGCGCTGGTGAAGCCCGCGAGGTCGCCCAGCTTGCCGGTGCCGAAAGAGAAGCGTGGATCGCTCGCGTGCCGGCGGGCGTATCTGTAGGCAAGAGCGGCCAGCAGCATGGCCCCGGCATGGGTGCTCATGTGCAACCCGTCGGCGACAAGGGCGATAGAGCCGAACAGCCAACCGCCTAATATTTCCGCCACCATCATCGCGCCGCAGAGCCAGATCACCCACCAGGTGCGCTGCTCGCTGCGGTCATGATCGGCGCCTAGAAAAATATGGCTGTGGCCGGCCTTGGGCATAGTTTGAGTCTGCATCAGGATATTACTTCAAATAGGTGCGGACGACTTCGAGCAGTTGCTCGGCCGCGTCTTCGTTCAGGGCGCCGGGGTGTTTTTCGGCATCCACGAGATGGGTGAGGACATGGTCCTCGACTATCTGCGCCATCAGCCCGGCTGTGGCGCCGCGCATGCCGGCGAGCAGGTGCATCACCTTCTCGCAACTGGCCTCGCTCTCCAGCGCGCGCTCGATGGCTTCAACCTGGCCACGGATGCGGCGCACGCGCGCCAGCAGGCGCTGTTTGTCACGGACGGTATGGGTCATGCCGGTTGTATAGTCTACCCCCCTATGCCATGGAAGACGCGCAACGAGACTGTGCCAGAGAGGATCAAGCTTGAGCGAGGCCGCCAAAAATTCAACTTTCCGCCGTGCGGTCTTCTGGGCAGGCACGTTCAACCTCGCCTATTTCGGCATCGAGTTCGCCGTGGCGCTGGCCATTGGCTCGGTCTCGCTCTTCGCCGACAGCATCGACTTCCTTGAGGACGCCTCGGTCAACCTGCTTATCATGCTGGCGCTGGGCTGGGGCCTGAAGCAGCGGGCGCGGCTGGGCATGGCGCTGGCCGGCATCCTGCTGGTGCCCGGCCTCGCCACACTCTGGATGGCCTGGCAGAAATTCCTCCACCCCGTGCCGCCTTCGCCCTTGCTGCTCTCGGCCACGGCCGCTGGGGCGATGCTGATCAACGCCACCTGCGCGCTCATGTTGGCGCGTCACCGCGCGCATGGTGGCAGTCTCGCCAAGGCCGCCTACCTCTCCGCCCGCAACGACGTGCTGGCCAACATCGCCATCATCCTCACAGGTATGGTCACAGCCTCCTTCTGGCGCTCGGCCTGGCCCGACCTGCTGGTCGGCCTCGGCATCGCCATCATCAATGCGGATGCTGCCCGTGAGGTGTGGTCCGCCGCCCGCGAGGAGCACAGCGCGGCGGCGTAGGGCACGCGGTTGGCTGCCTGCCGAGGGCGAATGGCTGACCGTCAAGTTCATCAATACCGGAGCGACGAACGTTGTATTCAGGCGAACCACGACCGGCCGCCCTTGGTCTGGCGGTTCGGGCCTACCCTTTGTCTCCCGCCGTGGCCTCCCGTCACCCTCCATCACCGTTGCACGCCCGAGGGAATTGTGAGGGGAAGTTGCCGGAAAGCGGACGGAGCTAGCTGCTTCGACGCTGGGGGGATATGCTTGCCGAGACCTGCTTTCGCAGAAGGGATCATGCAGCTTCTACTGGCCGAGGACGAACGGAAAACGGTCGACTACCTCACTAAGGGGTTGCGTGAGGACGGCCATGCCGTGGATGCTGTGTGTGATGGCGCGGATGCGCTGGCCCTGGCTTTGGCGAGGGAGTTCGACGCGATTATCTTAGACGTGATGATGCCCGGCCTCGATGGCTGGGAGGTGCTCAAACGTCTGCGTGCCGCCGGGCGGCCCACGCCGGTGCTGTTCCTGACCGCGCGAGATCATGTGGAGGACCGGGTGCGCGGCTTTGATCTCGGCGCCAATGATTATCTCATCAAGCCCTTCGCCTTCGCGGAATTGCTGGCCCGGCTGCGTAATCTGGCGCGTCTGCCCAAGGCGGTACCCGGCTCCAGCCTGATGACCGTGGGGGATCTGGAGATCGACACGCTGCGCCACCGTGTCAGCCGTGCCGGCATGGTGCTGCACCTTACCTCAAAGGAATATGCGCTGCTGCTGTTGCTGGCGCGCAACCAGGGGCGTGTGCTCTCGCGTACTCTCATCGCCGAGGCAATCTGGGGCCTGTTCCACGACCAGCAAGCCAATGCGGTGGACGCGCTGGTCCGCCGCCTACGCGCCAAGCTCGACACGCCCTTTGAAACGGCCTTGCTGCACACAATCCGCGGCACGGGCTATGTGCTGGATATATGATGCGCTGCTTCCTCCGCCCTGCCTCCATCAGCGGGCGCTTGGCCTTGCTCTACACGCTGGGGGCGCTGTTGGCGGTGGGGTTGTTCGCGCTGCTTGCAAACTGGAAGCTTGAGGCGAATTTCACTGTCGCGCATCGGGATTTTCTCCAGGCCAAGGTCGCGGAGTTTCAGGATGATCTGAATGATGGCGGCGGCGAGCCAAGCCTGCTCATCAATGAAATCTTGAAGGAAACTGACGGCGCGCGCCTGCGCGCCTACGAAGCGAGGGTGCTGGTGGCGGGTAAGCAGGCGGGTGAAACGCCAGGCATGGCCACCATGCTGCCCGCGCGCTTATTTCCCGCCGTGCGTGGGGTGCAGAATCTAACACTCACCCGCTACCAAACCGGCAACACCTCCTGGCTGCTCACCAGCCTGCCCTTGCAAGGGTCACAGGGTCTGGTGCTGCAAATCGGGCTTGACGTTACGCGGGACAATGCACTGCTAACGGATTTTCACCGCGCTCTGGCCGTGTTCTTCCTGCTGATGGTGCCGCTTTTGCTGGGGGCCGGACGGCTGGCCGCCGCCCATGCGCTGGCGCCGCTGGCGCGCATCGCCAAGGTGGCGCAGAGCATTACCCCTGCCCAACTTTCCCGGCGCATTCCGCAGGACCCGCCATGGCCGCGCGAGCTAACTGGCCTAGTGCAAGTGTTCAACCAGATGCTGGATAATCTTGAAACCAGCTTCGAGCGTCTCTCCCGTTTCTCGGCGGATATCGCGCATGAGCTGCGCACTCCGCTCTCCAATCTCACCGGGAGTCTGGAGGTCTGCCTCACCCGCCCCCGTGACGAGGCGGAATACCGCGCCGCCATCGCTTCCGCGCTGGAGGATAGCCAGCGCTTGACCGGGTTGATCGAGAATCTGCTGTTTCTGGCCCGGGTGGAGAACCCCAGCCACGCGCTGCGGCATGAGCGTTGCGAGGCCGGAGATATCTGCGCCTGGGTGGTAGCGCAATATGAGGCTCAATCCCGTCCCAAGGGTTTGCGCCTGCGCATTGAGGAAGCTGCCACGCTCTATGCGGATACGCTGCTGCTCCGCCAGGCGTTGGGCAATGTGCTGGCCAACGCCGTGCGCCATGCGCCACCGGGCTCGGAGATTGTGCTGGCCATTTCGGGCAGCCCGGCCAGCGGCGTGGAAATCTCTGTTTCCGACCAGGGGCCGGGCATCACGCCTGAGCATCTGCCCCGGCTGTTTGATCGCTTCTACCAGACCGACCCGGCGCGGGGCCACAAGGCAACGCAAGGCTCAGGGCTGGGGCTGTCTATCGTGCGTTCGATCATGGAACTGCATGGCGGGCGGGTGACGATCGAGAGCGTGCCAAGGCAGGGAACACGCGTGAACCTGCATTTTCCGCCCATGGAGGCCTGAAAATGATAAAATTATCATTGAAATAGCGCCGTTCTGCCCGGCGGGCGCGCTTATCAAGGCTGGATGATTCGACGCTCAAGATCTACGCGGCCATTCTGGCTCATGCTGGCCGCGTTGGTCCTTACCGCGCAGGCTCCATCCGGCTGGGTAACGGTGCGGACCACCCAGCAGGCGCCCATCCTCTCCGGCTTCGCGGCCGTGCAGCCGGGCACGCCCGTCACCATTGCCGCCCTGCAACCAGGCGTGCTCACCAGCCTCTCTATCACGCCGGGTGAGACCGTGCAGCCGGGCCAGACCATAGGGTTACTTGGCGGGCCGCAGATCGCGGCGGCGCTGGCCACGGCGCAAGGGGCCAGCAATGCCGCCAATACCAACCTGGCCGCCGAGCGCGGTAAATTCGCGGATCATCTCTCCACGAAAGCCGCGGTGGCGCAGGCCGAGGCGGCGGCGAAAGCGGCGCGGGCTGATCTATCGGCACTGCGGGCGGCATCCAGCCTGCAAAGCCCGGTGGCTGGGCAGGTGCAAAGTCTCACCGCCGGGCCGGGGGCATCGCTCCAGCCGGGCCAGGCCATAGCGGTGGTGCAGCCCGCTGCCGGAGCGTGGGTGAAGGCCGTGCTTTTTGGCTCGCAGGCGGCCAGGCTTTCTCCCGGCATGGCGGCACGGTTTATCCCCGCCGATGGCGCGCCTGCAGTGTCCGTTACGCTGCGCGGCGTTCAGGGCACGCAGCCCGATGGTGGGCTGGTGCTGGCCTTCTCGGGCACTGGCTTGCAGCCGGGCGAAGCGGGCACGCTCAGTCTCTCCTTGTCACCCCGCCCGGTGCTGCTAGTGCCCAGCGAAGCGCTGGTGCTGGATGACGGGCGCTGGTGGGTGATGCTGCATGACGCAAAAGGGGACCACGCCGTGCAGGTGGTGCCAGGCGAGGCGGAGGGCGCGCAAACCCCCATCCTTTCCGGCTTGGCCGCTGGAGACCAGGTGATCGTCCAGGATGCGGCACTGCTCTACCATCGGGGTATCGCTGCCCAATATCAGCCGCCGGATTAAGCCATGCCAGCAGCTTTGCTCCGCCTGCTTGGCCGCCCGGCTTTGTGGCTGATGATCTATGCCGCTCTGCTCGGTTACGGGTTGTTTGCCCTGTTCAATATCCCGGAAGAGGTACTGCCCGCCTTCAACTATCCCGAGGTGAGTGTGACGGTGCATCTGCCCGGCACCACCGCCACGGATATGGAGGCAATGGTGGCCACCCCGCTGGAGGGCGTGCTGCTCGGCCTGCCGGGGGTCTCGAATGTCCGCAGCACCATCAGCGACGGGCTGGTGGAGACCGATCTGCGTTTTGCCGACACCACCAGCGCACAGGCGGATTTGCAGGCGGTGAATGGCGCCATCGAGCGCGCCCAGACCAGCCTGCCGCCCGGCGTACAGCCTTTCACGCAGATCATGGGCAACGCCATCAACGAGCTGGCGGATTACGCCGTGCGCTTTGCTCCCGGCACATCGCAGGCAGAGGCGGCGCGGGCGGTGGCTATGCAACTGGCCCCGGCCTTGCGCGCGGTGCCGGGGGTGCAGCTTGTCACCACCGCCGGGCTGGGGGGCGAGGCGCTCTGGGTGCAGCCTAACCTACCCGCCATGGAACAGGCTGGGATTTCCGTGCAGGCTTTGCAACAGGCGCTGGCCGGACAGGCCATGCTAGTGCCGGGCGGCTCTCTCAGCCTCGGCCACACGGATTCCCTTATCACCTTCGGCAACGCCCCAACTGCCGGCGCGCTGGCGCAAGTGCCGGTGATGGGGCCGCACGGGCCAATCCCACTCGGCACCCTGGCGCGCATTGTTCACAGCACAGAGCCGGTGCATCAGCGCGAGTTGCTGGACGGCGAGCCCGCCATCGCGCTTACCATCTTCAAGCAACAGGGCGCTTCCACACTGCCCGTTACCCGGGCGTTATCTTCGGCCATTCAATCCGTACCAATGCCGCCCGGCGTATCGGTTGTGCCGATTTACGATCAAGGTCATCTGGTGGGCGCGACGAGCGATGATCTGCGCCGCAATCTGCTGATCGGCGGCGTGCTGGCCATTGCCGGGCTACTCGCCGTGTTGGGGGTGAGCAGCGGCGCCTGGCTGCTGGCGCTGTCCCTCCCGGCCTCGCTGCTGCTGGGCATCGCCGGGCTGTACGCAACCGGGCAGAGTCTCAACCTGCTTACCTTTGGCGCCATCATCGTCGCTCTCGGGCTGGTGGCGGATGATTCCATCATCGTGCTGGAGAGCATTTTTCATCGCTGGGAAGCTGGTGATGACACCTGGCCCGGCATCTGGCGGGGCCTGCGGGAGATCATGGCGCCGGATATCATCGGCACGCTCACCACCATTCTGGTCTTCGTGCCGCTGCTGTTCACCGGCGGGCTGGCGGGGCTGTTCTGTGTGCCTTTCGCGCTGGGCATGATTTTCTCGCTCGGCGCGTCGCTGCTGGTCTCGCTCACGCTGATCCCGCTGGGCCTCGGGCTGCTGCCCCGCCATGCCGTACGCCCGCCGCGTGTAGCCAATGCGTTGCTCCTGCGGTTGATGGGCTGGAACCGTCATCTATTCCGCCTCGCCTTGGCCTATCCCAAACGCGCCGTGCTTACCTGCGGGGCGCTGCTGCTGCTCAGCCTGGGGGCGATGAGCCTGGTTTCGGTGAATGTGCTGCCGCTGCCGAATGAGGGCGTGCTACTGGAATCCTTTACCCTCGCCCCCGGTACCTCACTGGCGGATACGGATGCGCTGATGCGCCGCCTCTCCGCCCGGCTGGCGAAAGATCCGGCGGTAGAGCATGTGCTGGCGCGTATCGGCTCGGCCGCTGACTCCACTTATACGGAGCCCGCCTATGCCGGAGAGATCACCATTTGCCTCAAGCCAGGTGCTGGCGGTGCCAGCCTGGACGCCATCGCCGCCCGGGTGCAGGCCGAGACGCAATTCCCCTCGCTGCAAACCGGCATCGACACGCCAACCATCGAGCGGCTGGGCGAGAGCCTGAACGGCCTGCCGCAGCCCTTCGCGCTGGATTTGTACGGCGACAATCTCAGCCAGATGACGGAAACCGCCCAAGCGATCGCGCAACGGCTGAGCCGGGTGCCAGGACTGAGCGATTTGTTCAACGACGAGGGCTACCCTGAAACGCAGTTGCGCATCACCCCGCGCCCGGCCGCGCTCGCGGCGGCGGGGATGACCCCGGCAGGCTTAAGCGGAGAGGTCTCCGCCCTGATGGCCGGGCAGATTGCGGCCGAGCTGCCGGATGGTGCCGCGCCGTTGCCGCTTTATCTGCGCCTGCCGGATGCGCATCTGCTCTCACTGGCCCAACTCGACGCCCTGCCGGTGGGGCCGGGCAGTGCCACGCCGCTGGGCGCGCTGGCGGATATTTCGCTCGTCACCAGCCCCAACCAGTTCATGCATATAGACGGCGCGCGGGCGCTGGAAATTCTCGCCACCCCCACCACCGCGCCCAATCTCGCGATCGCTCAGGCGAAGCACGCTTTGGCCGGGCTGAAGTTGCCACCGGGCGAGCGGATCGCTTTCGGTGGCCTCTACCCGATGCTGGAGCACGCCGCCTTGGGGTTGGGGATTGCCGCCATCGCTGCCATCGCATCGCTGGCCTGGGTGCTGTTTTTGCGCTTCTCCGGCCGGCGCGTGCCGCTCTTGCTCCTCGCGCAAATCCCGCTGGCGATGACCGGCGGCGGGCTGGCGCTGGCGGTGAGCGGGCTGGGGCTGAACGGCATCGGGTTGATCGGCTTCCTGGCCTTGGCCGGAGTCAGCCTGAACCATGGCGTGGTGCTGTTGGACCGCGCCCAGCGCAACGAGACCGAGGGCATGAGCCCGGAAGAGGCCATCGACGAGGCGTTGAATGTGCGTTTCCGGCCCATCTTCCTCACCACCGCCGTGGCGATTCTGGGCATGCTGCCCACCGCCTTGGGATTTGGCACAGGCGCCGCGCCTGAGCAGGGGCTGGCGGTGGTCATCGGCGGTGGTATTCTCTGGAGCGCGCTGCTCTGCACCAACCTGCTGCCGGCGCTTTATCTGGCTGGGCGCGGCGAGCGGAAGCCGGAGAACCAGCCATGAAGCGTGCTTTTGTGCTGGTCTTGGCCGGGCTTTCCAGCTGCGCCACCTATCATTCCGCTCCTTTGCCAGGCATGGAGCCAGTTGTGGCCCCGCTGCCCGCCACAAAGCCCTTAACATTGACGCAGCTTGCCGCCCTGGCCGTGCGGCGAGACCCGGACCTGACAGCCACACGGGCACAAGCCGGCATTGCCCAGACGGAATTATTGGCGGCCGGAACGCCGCCCAATCCCTCGCTTTCCATTGGGTTCGAGGCGCTGCTGGGCGGCCCAGCCTCCATGTCTTCCATTGCCGGCAGTCTGGTGGAAGATGTCTCGCCGCTCATCACCCGCTCAGCCAACGTAAATGCCGCCAAGGCGCATCTGCTGCAGGTGAATGCGGGCATTCTCTGGCAGGAATGGCAGGTGGCGGCACAGGCGGAGCAGCTTGGCGTGACTTTGACCGGCGAGGCCGCCGATTTGGCGAGCCTGCACAGCGATGATCAGGCGCTGACAGCGCTGGAGCAGGATGTGCAGGCACAGACGGCGGCGGGTAATCTCACCCAGCAGGATGTGTCCGCCACGCAGATCGCGCTGGCCACGCTCCGCACCGCGCTCAATAGCGAGGAACAAGCCCAGGCGCGGGATGAAGCGCAGCTCGACGCGCTATTGGCGCTGTCGCCCGGCACCCCGATAGCATTGGCGCCGATCGATGTGGCGCAAATTCCCCCAGGGCTTCAGCAACAGGCATTGGCGACCTTGCCGCAGCGCCGGCCGGACCTGCTGGCCCTGCGCTATGGCTATACCGAAGCTGACGAAAAACTCCGCGCTGCGATCCGCGGCCAGTTCCTGCCCATCAGCCTCGGCGCGCAAGGCGGGCGCGATACATCAGGCGTGACCAGCGCCGGACCACAGGTTACGTTGTCTTTGCCCTTGTTCAACCGCAACCGCCCGGCGATCCAAACTGACGAAGCCACGCGCACCGCCCTGCGCGCGCAATATGCGGCGAGTCTGGCCGCAGCCCGGAACGGCGCCGAAGCGCTGGGGCAAAGCATAACCATGCTGCAACATCAGAGCGCGCAGGCGGATCAAGCCGCCGCGCAGGCAGCCGCCATCGCCGAGGATGCCCGCCATAGCTTTTTCGCAGGAGGGCTGGATGCCAGCGCGGAGACCGATCTCATCACTGCTGCAGGCGACCGTCGGCGTGAGGCGATCCAACTGCGCACGCAGCTGCAAACAGCCGAAGTTTCTCTGGCCACGCTGCTGGGGCTCGGTTTGCCCGTTCATGGCCGAGCGACTCGCTAACCCGCTACCCGAAGCGCAAGTATCCCGACATTGCAGGGCCATGCGCCCTTTGCGATGCTGTGCAAAGCCATTTTCGGGAGAGGGTTCTGAATTGCCGACTGGTCTGACATGGGTGCACCAGGGGTTGCGATGGGCCGCAGTACCCGTGTGGCGGCTAGCCTATGGTCTTTACGAACGTCAGCTTGAAAAACAGGTGCGGGCTTTGCCAATGCCCGGCCATGTCGGCATCATTCTCGACGGCAACCGGCGCCATGCGCGCGAGGCCGGCGTACAGAGTCCGGATGCGATTTACCGCCTCGGCGCAGCAAAGCTGGATGATATCCTGACCTGGAGCGTCGACCTTGGCGTGCGCAGGGTCACGCTTTGGGTATTTTCGCCTGACAATCTGCGCCGCCCGGAAGCCGAAGTTGGCGGAATTTTCGGCGCGGTCGAGACCAAGATGCGCGCACTCGCCGCCGATCCGCATATCCGCCACAAAGGCGTGCATATTACCGCCATGGGGCGCCGCGACCTGCTACCCCCCGCTTTGGTGGAGGCTCTCGACGCGGCTGAAACCGCGACACGCGGCAACGACCAAATCACCGTGACATTGGCGATTGGCTATGGCGGACGCGAGGAAATTGCCGATGCCGTGCGCGCCCTACTGGAAGATTACGCGACCCAGGGTCTCTCCACAGCGCAGGCCGCTGTCCTGGTCTCGCCCGAGACAATCCGGCGGCATCTTTATCTGGCAGATGTGCCCGACCCGGATCTGATCATCCGCACCAGCGGCGAGGTGAGGCTTTCCGGCTTCATGCTGTGGCAGAGCGTGCATAGCGAGCTGTATTTCTGTGACGTGAACTGGCCGGTGATGCGCCGAATCGATTATTTGCGCGCCATCCGCGCCTACCAGCGCCGCGAGCGGCGTTTTGGTGTCTGAAAGGCGGCGGCTTTCCCTATGAACCTCATCCACAGCTTCATCTCCGCTATCGTCATCTTCGCTGGCGGGCATCGACTGCTGGCTTACGGCCTAGCCTTCCTGTTGACGGCAGCGGAAGCGTTTCCTGTCGTTGGTGCCTTGGTGCCCGGCACGGCGGTCATCGTTGGGCTTGGCGCGCTGGTGCCAGGCGGCGCGCTGGCGATGTGGCCGCTGATCGGCGTCACGGCCTTCGGTGCCCTTGCGGGAGATGGTCTCTCCTACTTGTTCGGGCGGCATTATAAGCAACGCGCCATGGGGATGTGGCCACTGCGGGCGAGACCGGGCCTATTAGCGGCGGGCGAAGCGTTTTTCGCCCGCCATGGCAGTAAGGCGGTGCTGATTTCCCGCTTCCTGCCTGGTGTGCGGGCCGCAATTCCCATGGTGGCGGGCATGTCGGGTATGTCCGCCGTCCGGTTCTACGCGGTCGATATATGTGCCGCCGTGCTGTTTGCGTTGGCGCATATCTGGTTCGGCATGGCGCTTGGCGCCTCTTTGGCCATTCTCCACGCCATTGCTGGCCGGCTGGTCGTGCTGGTCCTCATTCTGGTGGCAGCGCTGGCGCTGTTGGTGTGGCTGACGCCCCTGGCCATCCGGCGGACCATCGGACTGGTGGCGCGCCTGCGCGGGCCGGTGCGGCAATGGGCTGAGGCCGGAGACGGCGGGGCGCGGCGGCTGGTCCGCTCGGCGCTCGACCCGGAGCGGCCAGAAGCGCTGGGCCTGCTGGCGCTTGGCGCCGCCCTCATCGGCGGATTATGGCTGTTCTTCGGCGTGTTGCAGGATGTCATCGCCGGAGATCCGCTGGTGCGGGCGGATGCGGCGATTTTCCATTTTCTGCAATCGCTGCGCACGCCTGTGATCGATCAGGTGATGGTGGCCATCACCGAGCTCGGCGACGCGGCGGTCGTTGTCCCCGTTCTCATAGTGACGTTGGCTTGGCTTGCCTGGCAGCGGGCCTGGCGTGCGGCAATTTACGGGTTTGCCGCGGTGGCTGGCGCCAGCCTGTTCGCATTCCTGATGAAGATCACCCTGCGGCAAACCCGTCCGGACGCGATTTTTGCCGGGTGGAATTCCTATTCCTTTCCCAGTGGGCATGCCACGGCCAGCGCGGCTCTCTATGGATTTTTGGTGGTGTTGATCTGCCGCGAGGTGGGCGCCCGAGCCCGGGTGGCGGTCACGCTCGCCGCGGTCCTGCTCGTGGGCGCCATTGCCTTCTCGCGGCTTTATCTCGGCGCGCACTGGCTTTCCGACGTGACGGCGGGACTGGCCTTTGGCGTAGCCTGGGTCGCATTACTAGGGATCGTCTATTTACAGCATGCGCGCAGGGAGGTGCGCGCCCCTGGTCTCGCGACGGCGGGGCTCGCCGTGCTGCTCGTGGCAGGTGGGCTGCATATCGGAACCAAACACGCCGTGGATATGCGACGCTATGCGCTCACTTTGCCCGTGCGGGAGATGTCCCTCACGGATTGGCGCCACGGCGGATGGGCCAATCTGCCGGTGTGGCGTGTCGATCTCACCGGCGATTATGAAGAGCCGTTTGTTCTGCAATGGGCAGGATCCTTGGCGCCCTTGAAAGCCACCTTGCTGAAACATAGCTGGCAGGTGCCGGTACCGTGGAATTTGTCGTCATCTGCGGAATGGCTATTGCCCAACGCCAAGGCAGACGCTCTGCCCGTGCTGCCGCATCTCGATAATGGCCGGTCAGAGGCATTGGTGATGATTAAAACTGGCGGCAACGTGCCACTCGGCCAGCGGTTGATTTTAAGGGTTTGGCCTTCCGGCATGGTGCTGACCAACGCAGGACTTACGCAGCCGCTTTGGATTGGCACTGTGGTTGCGGAGAAAGTGGAGCATTTGACGCCATTCGCCAGCCTTGTCGATGAGCGGAATGACGTGAACGGCGCTTTGCAAACGCTCCGAACCGCCTTGCCGGGAATAGAATTGGAAAATCGTTCGCTCACAGTGCCGGAATGGAATGGCGAGGTTTTGCTTGGACAGTCTTAAACCGCTTAACTGATCCGTTGCGGTGCCGGGTGCAACCCAGCACGTTGCGGCAGAGCGACAATCAGCAGGAGCATCGCACCAATGAGCACCGCGGAGGCTCCCATTCGGCTCAATTCAAGCCCGCCTTGGGCCAGGGGTTTGTCGAGCAGGTCGCCAACCGTGGCGCCTAGCGGACGGGTGAGGATGAACGCCGCCCAGAACAGCATGACATGCGAGATGCGGGTGAAGTAATACGCCGCCGCAATCAGGACGATAGCCGTGCCGAACACCACGGCGCCGCCGCCAAAACCCAGGCCGTTGCTATCCGCCATCCAGTCGCCCAGCGCCGTTCCCAGAGTTTGAGAGAACAGGATGGTGATCCAGTAGAAGGTTTCAGTGCGGGGCGTCGCCACGCGATTCACCGAGACGCTGCCCTCAGTCCAGCGCCACACGGCGAGTGAGGTGGCCAAAAGCAATGCCAGGATAAAGGAACCGCCGGCGTAGCCGATGCCGAGCGAACGGTCCGCGAAATCAGCCATGGTCGTGCCAAGCGTCGTGGTGGCCACGATGGTCAGCCAATAGAGATAGGGGTTGAAGCGCTCGGCACGCATCTGCCCGATGACAGCTATCACGAAAATGGCTGCGAAAATCATCGTGCCTGCCGCGTAGCCAAGATGCATTGACATCGTCACCGCGTCGCCACCTGTTTCGCCGAGCGTGGTGGCAAGAATCTTGATGATCCAAAAACTCAGTACAACTTCGGGCACCTTGCTGAGCCCCTGTTTGACAATGCCGGTCATAACGCCCCCTTTTATCCATGAAATAGCCTGCGCCGATGCGTATCGGAGCAGGCTATCTGGCCATCAGCTTTGGTCAGTCGGCGTTCGGGCCTTCGACACTGTTCTCGAGCACGGCACCGGTCACAGCATCGACGCCGACCTCATGCGTCGCCGCTCCGGACTTGATGTCGAACGAATAACGCAGGCCGCTGCCGCCAGATTCCTTCTCCAGCTCTTCATCGGCAATGGTCCCAGGCTGTGCCTTCAGCGCAGTTGCCCGCGCCGCATCGATGCTGATTTTGGTGCCACCGGCCAAATCCTGGCCGGTATAGGCGAGCGCCGGGGCAGCAAATCCGGCCAGGATCGCAAGAGCACCAAGTGTGCGGGCCGGGTATGAAAACTTCATCGTCATTCTCCATCAACAGTTCAATCGCAGCGTCGGTCTCGCCGAACGCCTCGCAATCCTTTTGCCGGAGAAGACTTAGGTGAAACTTAGCTCCTCACGCCGGGCATGGTCACGCGCGCCATAACGCCGGTTATGCCATCTGTGCGGTTGCGCACCTCAAGCCCGAAGCCATGGCGATCGGCAATGCGGCGCGCGATGGCAAGGCCCAAGCCAGTCCCCTCCGCCGCTTCGGGGGCCGCTCGAAAGAAACGTTCGAAAATATGTG
Source organism: Acidocella aminolytica 101 = DSM 11237 (assembly GCF_900129125.1). Classification (GTDB taxonomy): domain Bacteria; phylum Pseudomonadota; class Alphaproteobacteria; order Acetobacterales; family Acetobacteraceae; genus Acidocella; species Acidocella aminolytica. Next base: position 47,668 of record NZ_FQVJ01000023.1, read on the forward strand.
CTTCCGCACCTGCGGGGAAACCGGGGCCGGTATCCAGCACTTCCGCGCAAAAACCGCTCTTGGTCCGCCGCAGGGACACATCGACCTTGCCACCCGGTTGCGTGTAGATCAGCGCATTTTCGATTAAATTACTGAACAACGTGCGCACTTCATTCTCGGCGCCGTTGATCATGACCGGCGGGACAATTTCCGCGCCCAGATCAATGCCTTTACGCGCGGCGCGCGCGGCGTGATCCGCAACGCAGTCGAGCAACAAGGCGGCGGCATCAAATGGGATACTGGCAGGACGTTGCGGCTCGTCGAGCCGGGCAAGACGCAGGAGTTGATCCACCAGCTGAGCGGCTCGGCGCGCGCCTGCCGCCAGCGCGTCCAGCCGCGCGCGGGCCGGCGGCACCTCGACGGTGAGGTTGCCGATCTCGATTTGCATCGCGGCGACCGGTGTGCGCAGCGTATGGGCGGCATCGGCGAGGAAGCGTTTTTGCGCCATAAGCGCATCGTGCTGCCTCAGGATCAGGCCATTCATGCCGGTTACCAGCGGCGTCAGCTCGACAGGGATATCCGTAAGCGGCAAGGGCTCTTTGGCCATGGTGCTGCGCGTGGCGAGTTCGGTGACCAGAACATCGAGCCGCCGCAAGGTGCGGTGCAAAGCCAAACCCACCACCAGCCAGGAAAGCGGGATCAGCAGCAGCACCGGCAGGGCCGCGCCGATGGCGGCATTGCTGGCGATTTCATCGCGCACGGTCACGCGCTGCGCCACTTCCACCGTCTGGGCGGTGCCCCGCAGCGTATAAACCCGCCAAGCTTCGCCGTTGATCTGGGCGCTGGAAAATCCGGACGCCGGCGGGATTGGAATGGCCACGCCAAGAAGGGACTGATGCACGATCTGCCCTTCCGCATTCCAGATGGTCACGGCGAAACGATCCTCCGGGTCTTGGTCAGGCGCGGCAGGAGCGTTGGCCGCGGCTGGCCCCGGGCCAGCGTTCAGGGCGATCTGGCGAAGCTGCCCATCAAGAAAATCGGCGGTCTCGCTTTCGCTGTCCAGATACGCCACACCGGCGGCGATCAGCCCGGCGGCGGCGAGAAGCACGGTCACCCAGATCAGGGCAGTCCGGCGCAAGGAGGGGCGGTGGCTCATTTTTTTACCATCCACCCGGCGCCGCGGATGTTGAGAATAACCCCCTTGCCGAATTTGCGGCGGACGGAATGGATCAGCACCTCCACCGCGTTGCTCTCCACCTCCTCGCCCCAGCCGTAAAGGCGTTCTTCGATTTGTGCGCGTGAGAGGATGTGCCCGGGCCGTTCCATCAGCGCCCGCATCAGCGCGTATTCCCGCGCGGGCAGAAGCTCCGTCCGTCCGCCATGGGAAAATTCATGCGTGCCTGTATCGAGTACCGCCTCTCTTGTGCTCAACCGCGATGTGGCCTTTCCGGCACTACGGCGCATGAGGGCACGCATGCGGGCCAGTAGTTCGGGCACCTCAAACGGTTTGACCAGGTAATCATCGGCGCCGAGATCCAGCCCTGCGACCCGGCTCTCGACCGCATCCCAGGCAGTGATCACGAGCACGGGTGTCTCCACCCCCTGCCGCCTGGCGGATTTCAGCACGGCCATGCCATCCATGCCGGGCAGGCCGAGATCCAGCAGCGCAATTGTATAGGCGGTGTCATGCAGTGCCTCCTGGGCGGTCAGACCGTCTCTGACCCAATCCACCGCCAACCCAGCCGCCTTTAGCGCGGCGACCAGGCCGGCGCCGATTAACGCATCATCCTCGATCAGCAATACACGCATGTATGGAGCTTGAGCCAAGGCCATGGGCCGGGCAAGGCTCTGTGCCTGGCTGAGAGGGGACACTCCTGGGCAAAGCCTGCCATTTTGCGGCATAACGCGCTTGTCATGCTGGAGAATAGTCCCGCCACCCCCTCGAACCTCCCTATGGGCTTATCCAGCGCGGAGGCGGGCCGGCTGCTGGCCGAACATGGCCCCAATGAGGTTGCCGAGCCCAGGCGCAACCCCCTGACGGCCTTATTGGGCAATTTCTGGGCGCCCGTGCCGTGGATGCTGGAGGCGGCGGTCTTGTTGCAGGCTCTCACCGGGGCCTATCTGGAGGCGGCCGTTATTGCCGGACTCCTCCTATTCAACGCAGCGCTATCCTTTGCGCAGGGGAGGCGGGCTGATACCGCCTTGGCCGCGCTCAAATCGCGCTTGGCGCTCACGGCCTCGGTCCGGCGTGATGGCGCCTGGCTCACCCTGCCCGCGCGCGAGATTGTTCCCGGGGATTTGGTAAAGCTGTCCCTCGGTGCGATCGTGCCTGCCGATGTGCGCCTCGCCAGCGGCAATGTGCTGCTCGATCAGTCGATGATCACCGGAGAATCGCTGCCCATTGACGCTGGCATTGGTGCAATAAGCTATGCGGGTTCTATGGTGCGCCGGGGGGAGGCGCAGGCGCTTGTGATTGCTACCGGCGCGCGCACCTATTCCGGCCGGGCTGCCGAATTGGTGCGCATTGCCCATGGGCCCAGCGCAGAACAATCCGCGATCCTCCGCGTTGTACGAAATCTTGCCGTGTTCAATGGTTTCGTGCTGCTGCTGATGATCGGCTATGCGCGCGAACATGACATGCCGGTCACGCATCTTATCGCGCTTACGTTGACCGTTATTCTGGCCACCGTTCCAGTCGCTCTGCCGGCCACCTTCACCCTTGCCACGGCGCTTGGCGCGCAAAGCCTTGCCCGCCGCGGCGTGCTGCCAACACGCTTGTCCGCCGTGCACGAAGCCGCCGCCATGGATGTCCTCTGCGCCGACAAGACGGGCACATTGACCCAGAATCAGCTCCACGTAAGCGCGGTGCGAGCCTTTGGCAGCGATAGCATGGTCAGCGTTTTGGCCCTGGCCGCCGCGACGAGCAGCGAAGGCGGCAAGGATGCCGTGGATTCGGCGATCCGGCTTGCCGCACACGAAAGCGGAGCCGCGCCACTGCCCATACGCCGCTTCGTTCCCTTTGATCCTGCCCGGAAAGCATCTGAAGCGCTGATATGGCAGGATGGTGCCGAATGGGTGGTGATGAAAGGTGCATACTCGGCGCTGGCGGCTGTCACAACGGTGCCCCCAGAGGCAGCACGCATGACTGATGAACTCGCGGCCGACGGTAATCGTGTACTGGCCGTAGCCTGCGGACCAATGGGCGCACTGCACATCGCGGGGCTTGTGGCTTTGAGCGACAGCCCGCGTGACGATGCCGCGCCGCTGATTACCGAACTGGTCAATCTCGGCGTTGCCACTGTGATGGTAACGGGTGATGCCGCCGCCACTGCCGAAACTATCGCACACGCTGTCGGCATCGACGGCAATATATGCCCGGCAGGTAGCATTCCCACCCAAGTTGCACCGGACGATTACGCAGTCTTCGCGGGCGTCTTCCCCGAGGACAAATTCCGCCTTGTCAAAGCCTTTCAAAAGGGCGGCCATACGGTTGGCATGTGCGGTGACGGTGCGAACGACGCGCCAGCCTTACGGCAGGCGCAAATTGGCATCGCCGTGGCTACGGCTACCGATGTTGCGAAAGCCGCGGCGGGGCTGGTGCTGACCGAGCCAGGGCTTGGCGGGATCGTGACCGCGATCAAGGAAGGCCGGGCCACGTTTCAACGCATTTTGACCTATACCATGAACGCGCTGCTACGGAAGGTTGAGCTGGTGCTGTTCCTTGCCGCTGGCCTGCTGATGACCGGCCACGCCGTGCTGACGCCCATGTTGATGGTGCTGCTGCTTGTGGTGAACGATTTTCTGACCATGTCGCTCACGACCGACCGCGCCCATCCATCCCCGCGTCCAGAACTCTGGAGGATCGGTCCAGTCAGCGCGGCGGCGGTGCTGCTTGGTTTGGTCAAGCTGGTATTCCTCATCGGTGTGCTGGCCTTCGGGCATTTTGAGCTGAATCTGGAGATCGAACCGCTTCGCACGCTTGCCTTCTTCACCATGGTGATCGATGCCCAAATCACTGTCTACACAGTGCGCGAACGCCGGCGGATGTGGTCATCCATGCCCGGCGGCTGGGTGCTGGCCTCCAGCGCGCTGGATATTAGCATTGGCACCCTTGTCGCGCTGACCGGTTGGCTGACACCGCCGCTAAACGCCCTGCTTCTCATGGAAATCGCCGGGGCAGCGGCGCTGTTCGCCATTCTGTTCGATGCATTGAAAGCCCCTCTTTTCAAATGGCTGGGAATCGCATGAGCATTGCGCTTTCCTTGCCCAACATGACCGAGATCAATCGCGGAATCCTAAAACAGCCTCTGAACGACATCATCTGATACAGAACGGAGAAACGCCCATGACCTATCATTTTTTGGCCACCATACAATTGCCCTTCGAAGACGCTTGATCTTGTCAAGAATGACAAGGATTTTTCGGGCGCGCTTGGATTTCTTATCTCATGGCCGGATCTGAACCGCGCGGCGGCTCTGGTAATGGAGCGCAGGCGCGAATTGGACGGAGATCGGTATGAAATCCTCACCCCGGCATCAGAGGCGCTGGCGGGCAAGCATAAGCTAGCGGCCGTGCTGGTGCTGCGGGCGATGATCGATTTCGCGCTCACCCACAACCGTTCCAGCAGCTACAAGCACGCCGCTCGGCATTTGCTGAGCTGCACCAGCCTGTCTGCCGGAGTTGAGACATGCGGGGGCTTGGAACCGCACGATGCCTATGTGGCCCGGCTACGGCGGGAGCATGGCCGCAAAAATGCGTTCTGGAGCCTGGTGGCGTAAGGCCCGGCCCAGTGGCGTATAATTCTGAGGATCAACTTCGCTAAGCGCCGCCGGGGAAGAGAACTTGTTGCCATATGGCGATATATTTCTTATATATAGCCATATGACAGGAGCTGCCTATGTCTGTGCTTAGCCAGATCATCGTTGCGCCGAAGCCCTTTTCGCCTGACCCGATCACCGATGAAGAGGCAGGCGCCATGTTCCGCGCGGCCTTGAACCTCTTCCGCCTATGGGAGGTGACAGACGACCAGGCCGCGATCATTCTTGACTTGCCCCGCCGTACCTTTGCCCGCTGGAAGGCAGGCGAGATTGGCCGGATTGGCCGTGACGGCAAGGCCAGGCTCTCCAACCTCATGGGGATCCACAAAGCCTTGCGGATCATTTTCAAGGAGCCGGCGCGCGGCTATGGCTGGATCAAGGCCCCAAATGCGGCATTTAGCGGCCGCTCGGCTCTGGATGTCATGCTCCATGGCGAATTAACCGATCTCATGCGGGTGCGGCATTATCTGGATGCGGAGCGTGGCGGCTGGTGATCGACCCGTCGATCGTCCCCATCTCGCCGGTTCATTGGGTTGGTGCCAGGCGGATCATCCGCAGCCTGTATCCGCCTGTCGATTTGTTCGAGGATATCGCCGATCCAGAAGATTGGCCCTTATTGATTGCCGCTGAGCAGAAGACCAATCCGCGCCTCATGGAAACGATTGGCGCCCTTGATCTGGTACCGGTGACGCGGCGCGTTTCTGGGCCGGGGGCGAGTTACCTCATGGCCCCTTTCACGCATGTCAGCCCTGAGCGACCGAGCCGGTTCAGCGCAGGGGCTTATGGTGTGCTGTACGCCGCGCGGACATATGAGACGGCCCTGCTTGAAACCATTCACCACCACGCCCGCTTCATGGCACAGACCGGCCAACCGCCTGGCTGGACATCGCAGTTCCGGGAGCTTGTGTTGGATATCCAGGCCTCGCTGCATGACCTGCGGGGCGGGATTGACGCATTCGCATCCGCACTAGACCCGGATGATTACACCATGGCGCAACAATTGGCTGTGGCCTTACGGGGCGGCGGGTCCCAAGGGCTGGTTTATCCCAGCAGGCGCGATCCTAACGGTGTTTGTGTAGGACTGTTTTATCCGGATCTAGCCTCGCCGCCTGTGCAAGGGCGCCATCTTGATTATCATTGGGATGGGGCTCGCGTTGATTTGGTCCGCGATGCGGGGACAGGGGACGTGTTTCGGGTGAAGGAATGCTGAAGGGCGGGAGCAAACGAAGGCCAGATATGTTTGCATTTTTCGAAGTGACATCTTTCAGCCCGCTCCGGGTTTTTGGGAAACCAACGGGTAGTTTGGATACCCCTCGCGTTAAACGGTGCGGGCATGGTGTTTATGTTGGCCAATTAGGGCATTTTGAGCCAAAAATCGAAGCGAGCGAGGATTTCTAAGTGTATTATTTAGGGTAGTGCACGCGCGGTTTCGAAAGATAGAAGAATATACTTGATTAAATTTAATGCCATTCCGTCTCATAACCTGAAGGCCGCACGTTCAAATCGTGCCCCCGCAACCAACTTCATTTGCGATGCAAGAACAGAAATAGAACCGTCCGCAAACATGTGGGCGGTTTTGCCGTTTGCAGCACCCAGCACAAGAATCCCAGCCAAAGCACCACGGATCTCAACGCGCAGTTCTCCATTCTCAGGAACAAGACGCACCTCCTCGATCAGGCCGCGAATAATCCCGAAGGCTTCGTCCTTGGTCGATGGGTCGGCCAGGGCGTCATGCAACGCCGCCACCTTGTCCCTGTAGATTGTCGCCAGGTTGGGATGCAGGGCCGGTTCTTCGGCCGGCCGGTTGCTCAGCAGGCTCTGGTGAGTTCGTCTTCCCGGGCTTCCAGGGCGATCATCTGGCTGGATTCGTTTCTTGACATCGGTGTCCTGGGACCGCCTTATGTTTGTCAATTCACAAGAGGTCAGACATGGCGGAAAGCATCCAGAAGGAGGACTGGGAGCGCTTTCGGGCCTTGGGGAGCGTACCCCCAAGCATTCGCGAAATCGTGCTCAGGTCATGGGTCAGATCACGCGACAGCATCGGGCTACAGCGTCTGAAGCGTGCTCCGTTGGTCGCTGATGAGGAATTGTACGCCATCCGCTTGCATAACGCCCGGCTGCGGCGTGCGGCGAGGGATGCGGTCGGTCGCGCGGGGTATATGCTCGACGGTGCCGGGGCGATGCTGCTCTTGTGCGACCGGGCAGGAATGGTGCTGGATGCCACTGGCGATGCAAGTGTTCGTTCACGTGGCGAGGAAAACCATCTGCATCCGGGGGGACGCTGGGACGAAGGAGCGATCGGCACCAATGCGATAGGCACAGCGTTGCACCTGGGCAAGCCGGTTAGCATCACCGGGGTCGAGCATTTCTGCGAGGCGATTCAGCGCTGGTCCTGTGCGGCGGCCCCAGTTCGCGATCCGATCACCGGCGGTATCCTGGGCGTGGTCGATATCTCGGCCCCATCAGATGAGAACATGCGCCAGGGCGCCGCGTTGTCGGTCAGCCTAGCCATGCAGATAGAGGAGTCGCTGCGTCGGCTTGGTTTGCAGGAGCATCAGTTCCTCCTCGATCGGCTGCTGTCGCGGCGGGGGCGTGGCGGTGAGGAACTGCTGCTGTTGGACAGATACGGCAACCGGATCTGGGCCAGTGAGAATTTCAACCGCGTCGAGGAACATTTCCGCGTTGGCGAACGAATGCTGGAGGAGCTTGCCGCCATCGCGCTCCCTGGCGACGAGGGTAATCCCTGTGCTCTGGCCGGGCGGATGCGTGAGGCGTTACCCGAGGCCGATGTGAGCCTGATCTCAGAAAACGGTGAGGCCTTTGGACTGATGCTTACCTTTACAGCTGCGCGCCCACGCGGCACCACGGTGCGAGGAGACCTTGCCGCCATCGCGGAAACAGGCCCGACCTTGGCCGCGATCTGTGCTGAGGCGCTGGACCTCGTCAAAAGCGGGGTGCCGCTGTTGATCGAGGGGAGGGCAGGCAGCGGCAAAGAAACGCTGGCCCGCGCGCTGCACGGTGCGGGTCCGCTTGCAAAACTGCCGCTGGAGGTGGTGGATTGCAGCCTGCTGGAGGCACAAGGTTTGCGCGGTGGTCCGGGCGGCTTCGCGGGGGCGGTTGGCGGCACTCTTGCGCGGCTGGCAGAGACTGGCGGTACGTTGGTCTTGGACGAGCCGGCCGAGACGCCAACCGGAGTGCAGGCACTACTGGTGCAGGCACTCGCGCATCTGCATCGTGAGGTCGGCATGCCGATTCAATTTATCAGCCTATCGTCTGTTGCGATGTCGGAGTGTCTTGCGGCGGGGGCGCTACGGGCGGATCTGCATTTCCGGCTATCGGGGGCGATCCTGCGCCTGCCCTCATTGGCTGAACGCCAGGACGATCTGAGGCAGTTGGTAAAGCGATTCTCGGAGCTTTATTTAGATCGGCGCAAGGGCTGTGCCCTGCGTTTCACCCCCACCGCCATGCTGCGGCTGCAGACTTATTCCTGGCCTGGAAACCTGCGCGAGTTGCGTAACCTGATAGAGGCGCTTTCCGCCACCTCTTTCAGCCGACTGATCGACGTAGCCGACCTGCCGCATTGCATTGTGCAGGGGATGGGCAAGGCGCGCGAGGACACCTTGCGTGATCGAGAGCGGGCCGAGATCCTGAACGCCGTGGCGGAATGCGCTGGCAACATGACCGAGACGGCGCGGCGGTTGGGCATTTCGCGCTCGACGCTTTATCTCAAGCTAGAACAATACGGAGTCCCACGCGGCCGTCGTGGCTGAGTTTGTTTGCGGTTGTGCGTTATCGCGTCCGCAGCATGTCTAGCAGATTGTCTGAAAATCGGACAACACTCTCTCCGGAACACGGGCATCTTTCCAAAGCGCCATGGGTAGGTGGCGCCAAAGGAGGAGGATTTACCCGTGCCATTAGAAAAACAAACGGGCCGCCGTCGCGTGCAGGTGCTTGGCATCGACGCGGGCGGCACTATGACCGACACGTTCTTCGTCGATAGCGAAGGTGAGTTCGTCGTTGGCAAAGCACAATCGACGCCGCAGAACGAAGCCTTGGGCCTGATAGCCAGTTCCAAGGAGGGGCTGGAACATTGGGGTCTGATGCTGGAAGATGCATTGTCCGAGATCCAAACCGGCGTCTATTCAGGCACTGCGATGCTTAATCGCGTGGTGCAGCGCAAGGGGCTGCGTACCGGTCTGATCGTCAATGCGGGGATGGAGGATTTCCACCGCATGGGCCGCGCCGCCCAAGCATATCTAGGTTTCGCCTATGAGGATCGCATCCACCTCAACACGCATTATTATGATGATCCGCTAGTCCCACGTCATCTGACCCGCGGCGTGATGGAGCGGATCGACATGTCGGGCGACGTGGTGATTCCGTTGCGCGAGGAGACTGCCCGCCAAGCTGCACGCGATCTAATCGCGCAGGATGTGGAAGGCATTGTCATCTCATTGCTGCACAGCTATCGCAACCCAGCGCATGAGCGCCGTGTGCGCGATATCGTGGAAGAGGAAGTCAGGGGCGCGGGCCGGACCATTCCGGTCTTTGCCTCGACCGACTACTACCCGGTGCGCAAGGAAACCCATCGTACCAACACCACGATTCTCGAGGCTTTTGCTGCCGAACCCTCTCGGCAGACGCTGCAAAAGATCACCACCGCCTTCAAGGAAAACGGCTCGAAGTTCGATTTCCGCGTGATGGCAACGCATGGGGGGACGATCTCATGGAAGGCCAAGGAACTGGCACGTACCATCGTCTCCGGCCCCATCGGGGGCGTGATCGGGGCAAAATACCTGGGAGAGGTGCTGGGCTACTCCAACATTGCCTGTTCCGACATCGGCGGCACCTCGTTCGACGTGGCGTTGATCACCCAGAACGAATTGACCATTCGCAACGACCCCGACATGGCTAGGCTTCTCTTATCGCTGCCGCTGGTCGCCATGGATTCGGTCGGCGCGGGAGCGGGCAGCTTCATCCGGCTCGACCCCTATACCAAGGCGATTAAGCTGGGGCCGGATTCGGCGGGCTACCGCGTCGGCGTCTGTTGGGCTGAGTCGGGCATTGCCACGGTGACAGTCTCGGACTGCCATATCATCCTGGGGTATCTGAATCCTGACAACTTCCTCGGTGGGCAGGTCAAGCTCAGCCGGGAGCGCGCCTGGAACGCGATGAAGGAACAGATCGCCGATCCGCTGGGGCTTTCGGTCGAGGATGCCGCCGCTGGGGTGATTGAGCTCTTGGACAGTGATTTACGCGATTATCTGCGTTCGATGATTTCGGGCAAGGGTTCGACGCCAGGCAATTTTGTCTGCTTTAGTTATGGCGGCGCGGGACCGGTTCATACCTACGGATATACTGAAGGTCTTGGCTTTGAGGATGTCATAGTTCCGGCTTGGGCGGCAGGCTTCTCGGCTTTCGGCTGTGCAGCGGCAGATTTCGAATACCGGTACGACAAGTCGCTCGACATTAATATCGCCACCGATGCCTCGGGTGACCTGAAGGCGGTGCAGGCGCAGACCCTGCAATCGGCATGGCAGGAGCTAAAGGAACGCGTGCTCGAGGAATTTGAGATCAACGGCTACAGCTCGGATCGGGTAACGCTGCAACCGGGCTTCCGCATGCAGTATCGCGGCCAGCTTAATGACCTCGAGATCGAAAGCCCGATCATGGAGGCACATGGCGCTGAGGACTGGAACAAGCTGGTTGATGCCTTCAACGACACTTATGGCCGCGTCTATGCCGCCTCGGCCCGCTCGCCGGAACTGGGCTATTCCGTCACCGGCGCGATCATGCGCGGTATGGTGCCGATCCCGAAGCCGAAAATTCCCAAGGACGAACTTCAGGGCGAGTCCCCGCCCAACTCGGCGAAGCTCGGAACTCGGAAATTCTACCGTCATAAGAAATGGGTCGATGCCCAGCTTTATAAGATGGAAGCGCTGTTGCCGGGTAACCGTATTACCGGGCCTGCAGTTATAGAATCCGACGCTACGACCTTTGTCGTGCCCGGCGGTTTCGAGACCTGGCTCGACGGGCACCGCCTATTCCACTTGAAAGAAGTCTGATTTCTCGGGAGGAGAAACATCATGAATGTGCAGTCTAAGGTTGATATAAGCGGAATCGTGCGCGGAGGTGAGACGCTCAAGGGCCATCGCGATCGGCTGATGGAGGCAACAAAGCGGACGAAGCATTATGCTGGCCTGTCGAAGATGGAACTACGCGATAGCGATCCGATCAAATACAATAAGTTGTTCTCTCGTCTGCGGGCCGGTGTGGTTGATGCGCGTGAGACCGCCAAGAAGATCGCGGCCAGCCCTATAGTCGAGCAGGAGGGGGAACTCTGCTTCACCCTCTATAACGCTGCCGGCGACAGCATTCTGACTTCGACCGGGATTATCATCCACGTCGGCACAATGGGCGCTGCGATCAAATACATGATCGAAAACGGTTGGGAGCAGAACCCAGGCGTCCGGGATGGCGACATCTTCTGCAACAACGACAGTCTGATCGGGAACGTCCACCCTTGCGATATCCATACGATCGTGCCGATTTTCCACGAAGGGAAACTGATCGGCTGGGTCGGCGGCGTAACCCATGTCATCGACACTGGCTCAGTTGGGCCGGGCTCGATGTCCACTGGACAAGTGCAGCGTTTCGGCGACGGCTATTCGATCACCTGTCGCAAGATCGGTGAGAATGACGTGCTGTTCCGCGATTGGCTGCATGAATCGCAGAGAATGGTGCGTACGACTCGCTACTGGATGCTGGACGAACGCACCCGCGTCGCTGGCTGCCATATGATCCGCGACCTAGTGTTGGAGGTGATCGCTGACGAGGGCATCGAGGCTTATTGGAAATTCGCCTATGAATCGGTCGAACATGGCCGCGTTGGCCTACAGGCCCGGATCAAGGCTATGACCATTCCCGGCAGGTATCGCCAAGTCGGCTTCGTCGATGTACCCTATGCGCATGAGGATGTGCGTGTGCCGTCCGATTTTGCCAAGGTCAATACGATCATGCACACCCCGTCCGAAATCACCATTCGCTCGGACGGCACTTGGCGGCTGGATTTCGAGGGATCAAGTCGCTGGGGCTGGCATACCTACAATGCCCATCAGGTTAGCTTCACTAGCGGCATCTGGGTGATGATGACCCAGTCGCTGATCCCGACAGAGATGATCAACGACGGTGCTGCCTATGGAACAGAGTTTCGGCTGCCCAAGGGCACCTGGATGAACCCCGATGACCGCCGCGTCGCCTTCAGCTATTCATGGCACTTCCTGGTTAGCTCTTGGACAGCGCTGTGGCGCGGCCTCAGCCGGGCCTATTTTGGCCGAGGATACCTAGAAGAGGTCAACGCTGGCAATGCCAATACTTCGAATTGGCTGCAAGGTGGCGGCTTTAACCAGTATGACGAGATCCACGCCGTGAACTCGTTCGAATGCGCTGCGAACGGAGTCGGTGCCTCAGCCCATAGCGACGGCATCAGCCATGCCGCTGCCGTCTGGAACCCGGAAGGTGATATGGGCGACATGGAGATTTGGGAACTGGCTGAGCCGCTGGTCTATCTAGGCCGACAGATTAAGGCCAGTTCGGGCGGTGCTGGCAAGTATCGCGGCGGTTGCGGTTTTGAATCGCTGCGCATGGTCTGGAACGCCAAGGACTGGACGATGTTTTTTATGGGCAATGGCCATATCAGTTCCGACTGGGGACTAATGGGCGGCTATCCGGCTGCCTCGGGTTATCGCTTCGAGGCGCATGATACCCGCCTGAAAGAAATCATTAGAGAAGGCGGTGTTATTCCGCATGGCGGCGACACCGACCCGGAGAACCCGACCTGGGAGGCGATGCTGCCTAATGCCCGCATCAAGCGCGACAAGCAGGCCATCACTACCGAGGCGATGTTCAAGGACTATGACCTTTACCTGAACTACATGCGCGGCGGACCTGGATTTGGCGATCCGTTGGACCGCGAACCGCAGAAGGTGGCCGATGACGTAAACGGCGGCTACTTGCTGCCCCGCTTTGCCGAAAGCGTGTATGGCGTAATCCTGGCCGATGCTGGCGACGGTATGACGGGAGTTAACATCGTCGCGACCGAGGCAAAGCGCACTGCCATTCGCAAGTCCCGGCTGGAGGAAGCCGTGCCGGTCAGTGAATGGATGGCATCGGAACGCGAAAAGATCCTGGACAAGGACGCAGGCGTCCATGTCCAGCAGATGTTCGCGGCGTCCTTCAAGCTGGGCCCACGGTTCGAACAGGATTTCCGTAAGTTCTGGAACCTACCCGAGGACTGGCAGCTGCTGGAAGCAGATCTGCCGATCCCCTCCTACGGGCGCGAATATTCGATGGACATCTCCGAACTGCCGGACGTCAAGACGGTACAATTCGTCGAGGAGTGATTGTTTTCGGCTGTGCCTACTCCCTTTGGGCGCAGCCACCTCCCTTTCAAGGCCAAACTCAACAGGAGAACCACATGGCCTATACCAAAGCTAAGATCAAAGACCTGCTGGACGGCAAGATCGACCGAGACACACTGCACACCATGCTGTCCACGCCTAAGGACAAGGAGCGCTTTCAGGTTTATCTGGAGCTCCTGCAAGAGCAGGTGAAGTGGGATGACCAGATCATCCTGCCGTTAGGGCCGAAGCTTTATATCGTGCAGCGCAAGCTCGATAAAAAGTGGATGATCCGCAGCCAGGCTGGGTACGATTTCTGCGAATGGGACCAAAACTGGAAATTGCACGCCCGCATCCGGGTGCGCGATACCGCTGCGCAGATGGAGGAACTTTATCCCCGCCTGATGGCGCCTTCGCCCGAATGGCAGGTGATTCGCGAGTATTTCTGTCCACTCTCGGGCGACCTGCTGGATGTCGAAGCGCCGACGCCTTGGTATCCGGTGATCCATGACTTCGAGCCCGATATTGAGGCGTTCTACAAGGACTGGTTGGGCATGCCGGTGCCAGAACGGGCCTAAAGATCGCCTTATAACCAACAGGGGTGGACCACGCCCCTGTTTCTGGCGAAGATGTCTGAATATTGGATTGGCTGGCTCACGAATGAGAAAACAATCGATCGAGACGGTGTAAAAACTTGTTTCTGAAGATTGGCACGAGACTGTTTGGAATTTTGTGCCTGACGCGTTTTGTTAGACCCTTGGGAAGCGATCCGAACATGATTGCGAGCTGACTTCTGACAGCATGCCACTCGCGCACCGAGCGCTTCCACTCGGTGGATGTAGCATTCAAGGCCAAGTAGATCAATTTCGCCGCTGCCTCGTCACTTGGGAAGTGGCCGCGAACAAACCACGATGGATGTGGCCTGCCTTCAGAAACCGCCCGAGCAGATCAACAAACCGGTCGTCCCGGATAAGCCGCCGCACACAGCGAAGCAGAAGCCGATGGTGAACCGTGTCGAAGTAGCTCGCCAGATCACCTTCGATGATCCAGCGGCCCCTCGTCCCGGCACTACTATCCTGCAACTGTATTTTCACGGTCCGGACAGCGTGATGCACGCTGCGTTCCGGCCTGAAGCCGTAGGAGAGGCGATGAAAGTCGCTTTCCCAGATCGGCTCCATGGCCATCAGCATCGCACGCTGGACGACGCGGTCTTTCAGGGGCGGGATACCCAGTGGGCGTTTCTTGCCATTGGCTTTCGGGATATAGATACGCCTGACCGGCTGCGGGCTGTAATTCCCCGTCAGCAGGTCCGTTCGCAGGCTGGCTAGATGTTGCGCCAGTCCAGCCAGCATCCGTTGCTTATCCATTCCGTCAACGCCCGGCGTATGAGCGCCGCTAGACGCCAATACGATCCGGGCAGCTTCGGCAAGCCACGCCTGATCGTCAATGAGTCGGAGAAGGCGATCAAACCGCCGGGTTGAATCGCTCTCAGCCCATGTCGCGAGCTTGTGCTGCATTTCGCTGATTATCAAAGGTCTTCACCTCATTTGGTCAGATAGTTTGCACCTCAAGCCGATTGAACTGCCCCCTTCGCCATGTCGCCGGATTTCCCGATCGTGGACTATTACGGGGGCTCCGCCAGCATGGTGGACATCGGGGCCAACTCCCTTGGCATTCCATCAAAGCTACCAAGCGGAATAAAGCTGTACGATAATGGCCGTCGAATTTTCTTCAACCGCGATTGATCGTGGTCGAATCGGTCACCGCTAACAAGGGCGCCGATCTTGATTCTTACCAAATCGTACCAGCGCAACTTGCGATCGATCGCCAAGTCAAACATCGTGCGAACGTGAATTCACCGCAAATGGTCGAGCCGAAGGTGAAGGATGGAACTACAATGCAATTTGCACGCAGAGAATAAATCGAAACGAAAAATTCAACATATAGTCGTTTCATTTAAGGTTGGAGCGATATAAGCTCTCCCGCCTCCTGTCTGGAGAACTGAGGCTTGCGTTTGAGGATAGCGAACGTCTGTTCGATCGTTGGGGTGGAACGGCCCAAGGCATCGACTGTCCCATAATGAGGTTGCTCAAAGACCAATCAGAAAGGGCCGTTCCACATATGTCGCGCTCTCACATCGGAATTCTCGAAGTTGAGCCAGGCAGCTGGGCGACAAAGGTCGAGATAACAAGTAATGTAGCGAAAGGAAGGTCGGTGCAAATTGCGTAAGCGTAAGCTGTTGCCCGCCTTGCGGTGATTTCCCTGATCCTGAATCTGGCCGTTTGAACTGAACGGCGGTTTTCATGGACGACGACACAGTAGTTGAGAGGGTACTCCGGAGGGCTCCGGAGGTGTTGGGGGAGGT
>NZ_FQVJ01000063.1 GCF_900129125.1 Acidocella aminolytica 101 = DSM 11237
AGACTGGCTCTCATAACGGTTGCCGCTGGTGAAGCTGCTGCTGTAACGTGAATCATAGTTGAACATACGGGCCGCAAACACGGACAATGTGGCCTTGCTGTCGTTCAGGCTCATTGGTGCCGCGTCAGCATAGTTCGTGTTCTGGCCGCCAATCACGTTGACAACGCCCGAGAAGCCCATGAACGCACGCGGATTAAACGTATACAAATCCTGGTTGGCGAAAGGTGTATTGATCATCTGCCGGCCGCCGCGTGCTTCCAGCCAACTATTCTCGTACTGGAGATACGCTTCACGCATGGACTGCATGCTGTGCGTGTGGCTGGTCAGCTCGGAGCTGCCATCATGCGCAGGATTCTTGGAGTACAGACCGAGGGACTGTCCGGTATAGCCACCCAGCCCGGCGCTAAACCCTTCAAACGCACCGCTGTGGATAATAAGGTCACCGCCTACGGCAAAGGCGTTCTTGGTGTCACCTGTATGCGCTTGATTGGCATAGGTGAAGTCATAAACGCCAGCATTGCCGGTGATGGTGGTCTGCTTCAGCGCGTCCTGCAGGCTTTGCGCGTGCGCCGGGGTGGCAAGGCCCGCAAGCGGCAGCATGCCAGCCGCAACAAATGCCGCCTTGCTGCAGGATGTTTTCATTTTATGAAGAGTGTGTTTGAGCCTGGACATGTTTGTCCTCCTGTTGTTGTTTATATAAGCAGGGAAACCCCTCAATAGGCAGGGGTAGCCTGCTTGGCTTGTATTTGGTTTTCGCTAATGAGAAAACTAATATTGTATGCAGGGTCTGATACAAAAAAAGTTATCAATGGATAAAACCACACCACAAGCTGGTTAGTCTGCATCCAGCTTTTTTGCTGGGGCATTTAGTCGTACATTTCTGTTTTACCCTTTTCTTGGCCGTCGGATAGGATAATTATTTTATCCTCTAATAAATATGATTATGAAGCAGCTGTGTCAGTGTCAAATAAAAATTGCCGATCAGATGCACTTGGGCTAAGGCTGTTGCGCCATGAACACACGTCGCATTAATTCTAATATTATCCGCAAGATAAATGTAGCGCGTGTTTTTCACGGCATTCGCAAATCGCCAGGCACTTCACCGCAAGATCTGTCCAAGGCAACGGGAATCGACCTGGCCACCATTTCCATTATTCTTTCTACATTAGAGCAAGAAGAGTTGATCGTCCGTACCGTGGGTGCCCGCACGGGACGTTCCGGCAGGCCAAACAGCCAGCTTAGTATCAATGAAAAGAGCGGCGTGCTCGTCGGCGTGGCGGTGGATCTGGAGGAAATTCACATCGTGCTTTCAAGCTTCGCGGGCACAAGGCTGGCAAGCTTGCGTGTGGAAGGCAGCGTTGAGCAGACACGCGCGGCGGGAGCGATCAAATCCGGCGTTTTCGCGCTCCTTAAACAGGTTGGTTATCCACGCAAGGCGCTGGCCGGGGTTGGCGTTGGTATGCCGGGTCTGGTGGGACTGGATGGCCGACTCGCCCTTGCCCCTGCGCTGGATTGGCATGACGTGGATTTTGGCGCGGCTTTGTCCTCTGCGCTTAATGTTCCTGTGCAACTGGAAAACGACGTCAAGGCTGCCGCCAATGCAGAGCATTTGTTCGGCAGCGGCGCGCATGATGCAGATTTTATTTATATCTCAGGCCGCTCCGGTGTTGGCGGCGGGCTGCATCTCAGCGGCAACATCTATCGCGGTCCGCTCGGCATGGCGGGTGAGGTGGGGCACATGAAGCTCGTCCCTAATGGCCGCCCGTGCGCCTGCGGTGCCTTTGGCTGTTTCGAGGCTTACGTTTCTGAACGCGCTATTTTCTCCTGCCTGCGCGAATCCTGTTTGCAATTCCACGATGTCGCGGAGGTGTACGAAGCTGCCTTGCGCGGAACTCCCGCGGTTCTGGAGGTATTGGCGGAATCAGGACGACATCTTGGGCTCGGTTTGGCGAATTTGGCGAATATCTTTGCGCCGAGCAGCATTATTCTTGGCGGCGCGATGGCAGTGCTGGCGGATTTTCTGCTGCCCGCGGCGCGTCCGGTTTTTGAAACAAATGCGCTGAAGGAAATCAGGCGTGATGTTGCCATCACCGTCTCTACTTTAGGTGATTACGCTGTCCCTATGGGCGGAATTGCTATTGCATTGCGGCATTTTCTGGAAGAGCCTCCCGCCACGGCCTTGCGCGCGCGCACCGTGGCCTGACGCCCTTTCGTATTGCCTGCTGATCCTGTAATTATAGTCTCGAATAACTGAGTGCGAAAAGCCGCCTGCTGGAGGGGTGTTGGATGACAAGCCGGGTAATTCCTGTTGAGCCGTTTGTTTTGGTTGTTTTTGGCGCGACGGGGGATTTGTCCCGCCGCAAATTGATCCCGGCAATGTTCCAGCGCGACGCGGCAGGTCAACTGCCTGAAGGTGCCGAAATTTTCGGTGTTTCCCGCAGCAAGCTCGATCATGCTGAATTCGTGGCGCAGGCGAAGGCGGCGGTTGAGGAGCATGTACCCCAGGCTGAACGTCCCGCCCTCTTGGTGGAGCGTTTTCTGAAACGCCTGCATTATGTTGCGGCCGATGCTACCGGCGACGGTGGTTGGGCGGAGTTGGCTGAGCAGCTCAAGCCTTTCAAAGACCGCGTTGTTGTCTTTTATCTTGCCACGGGTCCGGCTTTGTTTGGTCCCATCTGTGAACGCCTTGGCCGCTTCGGCCTTGCTGATGGTGATGCGCGCGTAGTTGTAGAAAAACCAGTCGGGAAGGACGGTGAATCCGCCCACGCGGTGAACGAGGCGATCAGCCGCGTATTCCCTGAAGACCGCGTCTATCGTATCGACCATTATCTCGGCAAGGAAACCGTGCAGAACCTGATGGCGCTGCGTTTTGCGAACGGTTTGTTCGAACCGCTGTGGAATGCCGCCCATATCGACCATGTGCAGATCACCGTCGCCGAATCGCTCGGGGTGGAAGGCCGCGCCGGATATTACGACACCGCCGGTGCGTTGCGGGACATGGTGCAGAACCATATCCTCCAGTTGCTCTGTCTTGTGGCCATGGAACCACCGGCCCATCTGGCGGCGGACGCCGTGCGTGATGAAAAGCTGAAAGTGCTGCGCGCGCTGCAACCGGCGCAGGAACATAGCTGGGTCCGTGGCCAATATCGCGCGGGCGCGTCCGCCGGAGGCCCCGTGCCCGGCTATCTGGACGAGCTGGGCGCCCCGGAAAGTCAGACCGAAACATTTGTTGCCTTGAAAGCGGAAATCGGAAATTGGCGTTGGGCGGGCGTGCCCTTCTATCTGCGTACCGGTAAGCGCTTGGCAGAGCGTGTTTCGGAAATCGTCATCACCTTCCGTCCGGTGCCGCATTCCGTGTTTGGCGAGGGTGCTGGGCCAATCCAACCAAATCGGCTGGTCATCCGCCTGCAGCCGGATGAAGGCGTGAAGCTCTGGCTGATGATCAAAGACCCCGGCCCGGGCGGTATGCGCCTGCGCCCCGTCCCGCTGGATATGAGCTTCGCCGCGGCCTTTAACGCCCGTAATCCTGACGCTTACGAGCGTCTGGTGCTGGACGTTGTGCGCGGCAACCAAACCCTGTTCATGCGCCGTGACGAGGTTGAAGCTGCCTGGGCCTGGATCGACCCGATTCTGGAAGCCTGGAGCCAAGCGCCGGAACCACCCAAGCCCTACACCGCCGGTACCTGGGGGCCTAGTGCCGCCATCGCCCTCATTGAACGCGACGGCCGCACATGGGCCGATGGCGCGCCATGATTCAACGCTTTGAAGACCGCGCCGCCCTCGCGTCGGCGTTGGCGCGGGATGTCGCCGCCGCCCTCAAATCCGGCCTGGACGCGCAAAGTGCCGCATCCTTGGCAGTTTCAGGCGGCAGCACACCCAAACTCTTTTTCGAGGCGTTGAGCAAAATCAGCCTGGACTGGGCGCGCGTCACGGTCACGCTGGTGGATGAACGCTGGCTGGACGAAGATTCGCCCCGCAGCAACGCCGCGCTGGTACGTCAGCATCTGCTCATTAACAAAGCCGCTTCCGCGCGCTTCCTGCCGCTTTATAATGGCGCGGATACACCCGAGGCTGGGCGCCCCGCTCTGGAAGCAGCAGTGGCAGCCCTGCACCTGCCTTTCGCGGCGGCGATATTGGGCATGGGAGAGGATGGTCACACAGCCTCTTTCTTCCCAGGCGGGGACAATTTGGCATCAGCTCTGGCACCCACGCCGGAGCAAAAGCTGGAAACAATGCACGCACCCGGCGCCGGAGAGCCACGAATCACATTTACGCTGCCGGTTCTGGCCGCGTCAGACTTCCTGGCCCTGCATATTGAAGGCGCGCGGAAGCAGGAGATTTTGGACCAAGCCTTGTCCCATGGCCCGGACGAAGCCATGCCAATCCGCGCCGTGCTGCGTTACAACCCCAAAATCTACTGGTGTCCCTGAGCGCCAGCCTCAGGCGGGCATGAAGGTCATAGCCAGCCCGTTAATGCAGTAGCGCAGCCCCGTTGGGGGTGGGCCGTCTGGAAAGACGTGCCCCAGATGCCCGCCACATTGGCTGCAATGCACCTCGGTCCGCTTCATGCCGAAGGAGTCATCCTCCTGCTCGTCAATGGCGTGGGGCAGGGGGGCATAAAAGCTCGGCCAGCCGGTCCCGCTGTCAAATTTCGCGGCCGATGAAAACAGCTTCAGGTTACAGCCCGCGCAATGAAAAATTCCTTTGCGATGCTCATTCAGCAAAGGCGAGGAGAAAGGCGGTTCCGTGCCCGCCTGTCTTAATATGTTATACTGCGCGGGCGTCAGCAGCTTCCGCCATTCCGCGGCCGTATGTGTCACTTTATAGAGTGTGGCAGCATGTCCGCGCGCCGCAATGGCAAAAACGCTGGCACTTACCAGCAAGTGACGCCGGTTGATCATGACGAACCTTTGAGAACAGTGACAGGATCAGCCCGATACAAGGCGGGGAATTGGACGTGCAAAGCCTGGATTTTCGGTAAGTCGTTGTAAACGATATAAGGATTATCCGGGTGCCGAACCAAAAAATCCTGGTGATAGGTCTCAGCCGGATAAAACGCCATGGCGGGTGCCACCTGCGTGACAATGGGGGCACGGAACACATGCGCCGCCGTCAGCTGGGCAATGTAACGCGTGGCAATTTCTTTTTGTCGCGGTGTCTCAAACCAAATCTCACCACGATATTGTGTGCCATGATCCGGGCCTTGATAGTTCAGCTCCGTGGGGTTGGCCGTCACGGCAAAGTAGATTTGCAGGATCTGACCAAAAGAGACCAGGCGTGGGTCGAAGGTTACCTTCACCGACTCGGCCTGTCCGGTCGTGCCGGTGCTGACCATCTCATAATGCGCCGTGGCTGCTGTGCCGCCAATATAGCCTGAAAGCGCCTGCTCAACCCCTTTTACGTGCTCAAAAACCCCTTGAACGCCCCAGAAGCAGCCGCCTGAGAGAATCGCGGTCTCATGCGGCGCCTCAACCGCCGGGTTGTAGGCGGGTGGCGGCACGACGGGTGAGGCTTGCGCCATCCCGCCCAAGGCCATTGCCAGCAGGGGAAAGAGAAGAAAAGAACCGCGCATAGGGCGCTCCTGTAACCTCTATAGGCTTATTATCGATGCATATATTTAAGCAGAGCCTTCGTAAGAACAAGAAGAGAACTTGGGCTATTCAATTTTTGGCGATGTAACAGTCCAGCCATGCACCGATTTTTCTAGTTGAAAACCGGAAATCGCGTTTAATTTATAGAAATACGATAAGACGCCCGAAGAAACGGGGCCATAAGGTGGGAGAAAAACAGTGACCACTCTGCTTAGTGAGTCCGCCCGCAACTATCCAGGCGGAGAAATTTATCCCCAAATCATGCATCCTGAAGCTGCGTCCGGGCCAATGAGGATCCAGCATCCCGGGCTGAGCACCATAGGCGAGGTTCTGGTAAGCGGTGTGCAAGACTGGCTGGCTTGCCGGACGGACGTGTTGGTTCTGGCCGTTCTCTATCCCCTGGCCGCACTTTTGCTGATTGGGGTGATCATCAATGATGCGTTGTTGCCGTTTGTCTTTCCGATTTGCGCCGGTGTGGCGCTGATTGGCCCTTTGGCGACCATCTGGTTCTCCGCCCTTAGCCGCCAGCGGGAACTGGATGGCGTGGCAACCAGCGAAGCCGCTGCCGCCATTTTTGAATCGTCACGCCTGCAAACAATCAAGCGCCTGGCGGTTCTGCTCTTGGGGCTTTTCGCGCTCTGGATCGCCGCTGCGGGCTTTATATATGCCAGCACCATGGGCAACGCCTCAGACAGCGGAACATTTCTGAGCAATGTTTTCACCACTGCCGGCGGGCATGAGATGATTGTCATCGGTATTTTGGTGGGCGCCGTGTTTGCCTTGGTGGCGCTGTTTGTTGGCCTGGTGGCTTTCCCGCTTGCTCTCGATCGCGAGGTAAGTGCGGGTACCGCCATATCCTTCTCGCTCAAAGTAGCCTTAGCGAATCCGTTTCTCGCCCTGGTTTGGGGCGGCGTGATCGTGGCGGGTCTGGTAATCGGGGCCGCGCCTGGGCTTCTGGGGCTGGCCGTCACTATCCCGGTGCTAGGTCATGCAAGCTGGCACCTTTACCGGCGGCTTGTTGCCACGGCTTGATTTTTCAAGGGTTTTGGGGCTTTTTGGCAAAATAACGAGTGTAACACTGACCTAATAGATTGCTGCCATGTCATGTCAAAATGTGACAATGGCTTTCGGTCCCCGCATAAACCTTATAAAGGCATTTCAGAGCCAACCATGTGGCGCAATTGTGCCGTGTGGTTGGCATTGGAGTGTATGGTGCCGAGGCCGGTCGTTGGCCGCGCTTGGGCGCCGGATATTTTGACGCGAGGCAGCTTTGAGACTGAAATCCTATCTCGCTCTGCTACCGGTGCTGGCGCTTGGCGCCTGTTCAAGCGGAGACTACCGGCTTTTTCATCCAGCCAACCTGATCGCCGCCCAGGAGTGGCACGCCACAATCGTTGATACGGTTGTGATGTTGCTGATCATCCTGCCGGTGCTTTTCATGATCGCCCTGTTTGCATGGCGGTATCGTAAGGGCGCTAATGCGGCACATGACCCCGAGTGGTCCCACAACACCCTGCTGGAACTGCTCGTCTGGGGCGTGCCTTTCCTTGTGGTTGCGGCGTTGGGCATCTACTCCATCAAGACGATCTACGCGGTGGAGCCGTATAATCCCGGTCTGTTCCAGAAGCAGGTCGCCGCCGACCCGCAAAGCGTTGTGAACGTGGACGTTATCGCCACGGACTGGCAGTGGGTGTTCGTGTATCCGGACCAGAAGATCGCCACGATCGACGATCTGGTTGTACCCAAGGGCAGCGTGGTGAAGCTTCATTTGACCTCCACCTCCGTCTCCAACGATATCTATGTGCCGCAGCTTCTTCCGATGATCGCCGTGATGCCGGGAATGCGCACGATAGACACGTTCGATACGCCTGATGTCGGCAGCTATACTGGTTTTGGCGCTGACTTCTCCGGTGCCGGCTTCTCCTGGATGCAGTTTGCCACCAAGATCGTCACCCCCGCCCAGTTCCAGGATTGGGTGCAGAAGGTTGCCTCCAGCCCCAACGAATTGAGCTATGCCGCGTTCCAGAAGGTGGCGCAGCCCCAAGTAAATATGGGCGCGAAAATTTCCTATTTCTCCAATCCCGACCCGCAGCTCTTCCACAAAGTGATCGCCGCCGCGCAAGCGGGCGTAGTCTATCCGGTGTCGGACGCGCTGACCAAGAGCATCGCCTCGGATGAGAAATAGAGCGAAGGAAGGTTAGATCATGCATTTACAATTTCCAGGGCCTTGGTCACCGCTCCTTGGCCGCCTGACGCTGAATGCGATTCCGTACACGAATCCCATTCTTCAGGGCACATTTGTCGGCGCAGCCGTCATTGCCTTGCTTGTGGTCGGCAGCGTGCTGTACTTCAAGAAAGTCGGTTATTTCTGGCGCGAGTGGCTGACCAGCGTTGATCATAAGAAGATCGGCGTCATGTATATCGTCATCGGCCTCGTAATGCTGTTCCGCGGCTTTGTGGACGGGCTGATGATGCGTACCCAGCAGGTTATGGCCAATGGTCCCCATGCCTCAGGTGTGCTCGGTTCCATGCACGGCTTCCTGCCGCCTTACCACTTCGACCAAGTCTACTCCGCGCACGGGACCATTATGATCCTGTTCGCCGCGACCCCCATCCTCACCGGTTTCCAAAACATCGTGGTGCCGCTGCAGATCGGTGCGCGCGACATGGCCTTCCCGTACATGAACGCGCTGAGTCTGTGGCTCACCACGGCGGGTGCAGTGCTGGTGATGATCTCTCTGTTCGTGGGTGACTTCTCCGCCGCTGGCTGGGTTGGTCTTATCCCGCTTACCGAGCTGCCTTATTCCCCGGGTGTGGGAGTGGACTACTGGATGTGGGCCATTCAGATCTCCTCCATCGGCACCACGCTGAACGCGATCAACATGATCGTGACCATCGTGAAAATGCGCGCGCCGGGCATGACTTGGTTCCGCCTGCCGATCTTCAGCTGGACCACGCTCTCCACCAACATCATCGGTCTCACCGCATTCCCGGTTTTGGGTGTGGCGCTGGCGCTGCTGGGCGCGGACCGTTACCTGGGCACGCATTTCTTCACCGCAGGCATGGGCGGCAACCTGATGCTTTACACCAACCTGTTCTGGATCTGGGGCCACCCCGAGGTGTATTTCCTCATCCTACCGGTGTTCGGTATCCTGTCCGAGGTGGTGCCGACCTTCTGCGAAAAGCCGCTGTTCGGTTACGTCACCATGGTGGCTGCCACCTTCGCCATCGCCGGTGTCTCCTGGCTGGTGTGGCTGCATCACTTCTTCACCATGGGTGCCGGGCCTGATATTAACGGCTTCTTTTCCATCGCCACCATGCTTGTGGGTATCCCAACGGGCGTGAAGGTCTTCAACTGGGCCTTCACCATGTACCGCGCTCGCATCACCTACACGGTGCCAATGATGTGGGCGATGTTCGGCCTGTTCCTGCTGCTGGCGGGTGGTTTGACCGGCATGATGCTGGCCATCCCGGCCGTGAACTATACGGTGCACGACTCCGTATTCGTCATCGCGCACTTCCATTGCATGGTGCTTCTGGTTGTTGCGGCGGCGTTCGCCGGCGTTACCTACTGGTTCCCCAAACTGTTCGGCTTCAAGCTGAGCGAAGCATGGGGCAAAGTGTTCTTCTGGCTGTTCTCCTCGGGCACGGTGGTTGTTTTTGCAGCTATGTTCGCGCTGGGCTTTCAGGGTGAAACTCGTCGTCTGGACTGGACCTACAACACGGCCTGGATGCCGATGCTGCTGGTCGAGGAATTCGGCATGCTGTTGTACTGCTTGTCCCTGGCGGCCTTCGCGATCATGCTGGTTGTGTCCATCCGTGACCGCGCCAAGAACCGTGCCGGCGCAGACCCTTGGGGTACCTCGCGCACGCTGGAATGGCTCACCCCGTCTCCGGTGCCGTTCTATAACTTCGCTATGACCCCGCAGGTGAACACCCGTGACGAGTTGGCATGGCGCCGCAAGCACGGCCTGGAAAACGCCAAGCCGGACCATTACGAGGCAATCCATATGCCGAGCAATTCCGGCCTCCCGGTGATCATCGGTGGATTGTCCGCAGTATGGGGCTTTGCGATGATCTGGCGCATCTGGTGGCTCGCCGCCATCTCCATCCTGGCGATCATCGTGTGTGTGATTATCCGCTCCTTTGACAAGAACGAGGGCTATCACCTGCAGCCCGGTGAGATCGAGGCGATGGAACGTGACCTTGCCACAGGCATGATCACGTCCGAGCAGCCTGACCGTTCTCACAACAATGCTATCCACGCGGAGGCGCATTAATGGCTCACCAAGCTGCTCCTGGCGCCAATACGCGCCTGTTCCATCCTGGCTATGAGGGGCATAGCCAGATTTCGGCTCGTACGCTGGGGTTTTGGCTGTATATGCTCAGCGATGCGCTGCTGTTCACGGCACTCTTCGCCGCTTATGCGGTGCTTGATACGCCCATGAACGCGGCTGGGGGGCCCATCGCCTCCCAGATCGTCAACCCGGTGGAAGGGTTTTGGCAGACCATCATCATCCTGGCCTCAGTGACCTCCTACAGTCTTGCCACTGTCGCCATGAAAAACGGCAATCGCAGCGGCACGATGCTGGGTATTGTCGTGGCTCTCGTGCTGGGGGCGGCGTTCGTGGCTTTCGGGTTCAACGACCTCGCCTCCCTCGCGGCTCAGGGCAATGGCATGGATCGTTCGGGTTATCTTTCCGCCTATTTCGTGCTGATCCTCACCCATGCGCTGCACATGATCTTTGGCGCCCTCTGGATGCTGGTGATGCTGGTGCAGATCCCGCGCTATGGTTTTAACGAAATGGTGGTGGCCCGTCTGCTTAACTTGCGTATGTTCTGGCAGTTTCAGGCCACCGTCTGGGTCTGCGTGTACATTTATGTTTATATGATTGGAGCCTGAAGATGGCCGGTTCTCATTCCGATCCGCTGGCGCATCCTGAAGTCCGGATGGGTGGCGCGCTGCGCTACATCGCTGGTTTCATCAGCACCGTGGCGCTGATGGGGGCGGCCCTCATCGTAACCATGCGTCATGACATGGCCTACCAGTCCTATGTGGAGTTGGTGGGCGGGTTGGCCTTCCTGGCGCTGCTCTCCCAGGCGGTACTTTATTATGGGCTGGATATCTCCAAGGCTCAGATCTGGAAGAGCGTCTCGCTCATCCTGACCGTGCCTCTGTTCATCATCACGGTTGGTCTGACCGTGTGGATGTTCCAGTCTCTGGATCATCGCACCATGCTGATCACCACCACCTTCCAGCAGCCTACGCTGTTGCAGTGATCCTGCCCCTTCACGGGATATGCACCCGGAGTGCCTTCAGGCGCTCCGGGTTTTTTATGCGCTGAGGGTTTGAAAATTCAGCCGTAGCCGGGCGGGCAGCACCGCGCCCAGCGTGACCCCCCGCGCGCCGAGAAAGATCAGAAATGCCCCCCACAGTCCGGCATTGCCAAAGCGCGGCATCAGCAGAAGCCAGCTCACCAGGAAAATGGCCAGCGAGAGCAGCATCATGTTCCGCATATCCCGTGACCATGTGGCGCCGATAAACACGCCGTCCAGTTGGAAGGCCGGCGCGGCAACCAGTGGCACCAGAGCCGCCCAGAGCAAGCTGGCGGCAGCGTCTGCGCGTACATGTCGCACTTCCGAAAGCAAAGCGATGAACTCCTGGCCAAAGACCAAATAAGCCAGGGTCAGCGCGGCTCCCATGGCAAGGCTCCAGCCCAGCGTCAGCCGGACCACGCGGGCGAATCCCGAGGCATTGCCCGCACCCAGCATCCGCCCGGCAAACTGCTCGGCGGCGGCCGCAAAGCCATCCAGCCCATTTGAGGCCAGGGCGAAGAATTGCAGATGAATGGCATTGGCCGCCAGCATCGCCGTACCCAAAGTGGCGCCCTGGCGGGTGAAGAAGGCGAAGGAGAACAGTAGCGCCAAGGTACGGATCAGTGTGTCGCGGTTCAGTTTGCCCATCAGTCGCCAGCCCTGCCCATGCCGCAAAGCCTCTGCGAGCCCTTTATGCAGTGGCCCCGCGAGGTGATGCAGCCAGATAAACCCCGCCAGAAACGCGCTCGCCTCACCGGCGACAGCAGCCCATGCCGCCCCCTCTATGCCCCAATGCAAAACAAGCACGGCGTTCAGGCAGAAGGTGATGTTCACAGTATTGAGCAATAATTGCAGCACCAGTCCGGCCACCGCTTTGCCATGGCCAAGCAGCGCGCCAAGAATGGCATAATTCCCCAGCGCGAACGGCGCGGAGAGCGCGCGGATGAGCGTATAGCTAACCGCCGCCTGCAACACCGCCCCCCGTCCACCCAGCCAGCGGAGGCCGTAATGTGCTTCCGACCCGCGCAGAAGGGCGATGAGCAACCCAAGCAAAACAGCCAAAACCAAGGAACGTTGGATAACGGCTCGTGCCGTATCCGGCTTGCCCGCGCCCAGTGCGATAGCCGACAGGCCGAGGGCGGTGCTGCGCAGGAAATTCAGGCTGACGAGTAAAATATCAAACAAGATTGCAGCAATGGCGATTCCCGCCGAAAGGGCCGCCACGCCCAGATGTCCAATGGCGGCGGTAGCAACGCTGCCTTCCAACGCCGTGCTGAGATAAGCAAACATCATTGGCACGGCGACGGCGAGAATGGCTCGGTGGGTCACGGTGGGCGCTTTGGTCATGCCGTCCAAAGGCCGTATTTTATACCGCCCGGCAAGCATGGCGGTTGAAGGAGAGCGTGATATGCCCTGGAAAGCGGAGGATGCCTATAGCCACACGCACAAGGCCAATACTCGCAGCCTGCAGGAGCTGTGGGCCAAAGTGGCGAATGAGGCGCTGGCCCGAACCGGGGATGAGGGCCGAGCGATAAGAGAGGCGAATGCGGTGGTCGCGCGGCAGCTGGACCAGCGATAACCCGGACGGCGGGCTTTAGAGGCTATCTAAAAAGATAATATGAGACTTGTGCGAGGGTTGTTGTAGACGTTGGCTTTGATTGCTGATTCTATGGGTTTTCTGCAGAGGAGAGCTGGACGTGGCGCATCGTTCGATAGGTCAAGGAGCGGTTTGCCTTCTCTGGGCGCACACGGCCCGCATCATCGCTCGACGAGCTTAGCTAGCTGATCGATTGGCATTCGGTCGCTACTCTTCTTGATCCGCTCTATT
>NZ_FQVJ01000003.1 GCF_900129125.1 Acidocella aminolytica 101 = DSM 11237
CAAACAGCCGTGTCACACCAGAACCGGCGCGCCATGATCGCAAGAACGGCGCGGCGACCACCCAGAGGGAGGTCCAATGGTCGACGGATATATCTGCTCTGAATCCGGTGACTTCGCCGCCCGCAATCGGGACAAGTCCCAGAGCCATGCCGTGCGCGCAGCAGGATTTCGACACTCTCGCCGACATTCTGGACTGAGACAACAACGAAGCCGTCAGGTGCGAGGTTTGCGCGCTGAAATCGACCGTGCATGGCGGATACTCCCAATGACGCGGCCAAACAATATCACCTAAACAGCAGCAAAAGTGAGTCAGAGCCAAATCTCGATGGAATTCCCGGGTCACTTCTCAGTGGAAATCAACAGGCTGGCCGATACCGAGATCGCGAGCGGCTGCAGACATGCTGCCGCGCTCTACTACCCGCACATAAACCCGCATTGCCGCCAGATAATCCATGATCGATATTTTATCGGATTATCCGATAAATGAAAGCAGATTGAGCTACCTACCGATCGGGCCTTCCATCATGCAAATTGCGCTCTGCAACTTCAACCGATCACGGGATGGCAGGCTCATGAGCAACATCAAGCTTTACATGTTTCAGTCGGGCACTCAGCAATGCAAGGTGCACGATATCAAGATGAACCGGGGCAACGGTGCCGATTACGAAATACCGGTCCCCTGGTTTCTCCTCGTTCATCCCAAGGGCAACGTCGTCATAGACGGCGGCCTGGCGGCCGAGGGACTGGCCGATCCGCGCGGCTACTGGGGCGCCTCCGTCGATTCCTACAAACCCGTCATGGCCGAAAGCCAGGGTTGCGTCTCGCAATTGGCGACGCTCGGGTTAATGCCTGAGGACGTCAGCTTTGTCGTGCTTTCTCATCTTCATTCGGATCACACCGGCGCAATTGGACGCTTTCCCCGCGCAAAGCACATCGTTCAGCGACGGGAATATGAGTATGCCTTCACGCCCGATTGGTTCGCTGCCGGTGCGTATGCGCGCAAGGACTTCGACCGCCCCGGTCTGAGCTGGCAATTCCTGGAAGGTGAAGCGAGCGACCATTATGACCTATTCGGCGACGGTGTCCTTCAGACGGTTTTCACCCCGGGACATACGCTTGGTCACCAATCCATCCTCGTGACCCTTCCCAACAATGGCTCCATCCTGCTGGCCGCCGACGCGGTGTGTACGATGGACCACTGGCACGAGAGGGCACTGCCCGGCTTCCTCGCCTCTGCCGTGGATACCGTGCGCTCGGTGGGAAAATTGCGAATGCTGGCCGAGCAGGTCGGAGCCACTCTTGTCCCAGGCCATGACCCGGAGATGTGGTCGCAGTTTAGGCTCGCGCCGGACTTTTACGACTGAGACGAGGCAGGAGGCCAGGTCGCTCATATCCCGGCTATGCCGCTGTTGTCTCACTATTCTCCGGACCTTCTGTTCCCTTGCCTCAATGGTTCGGGGTCGGGCATCAGGTCGGGAAAGTCGGTGTGTTGCCCCAATAATGCGCTCCTGAATTGCAATGAACGCCGGCCGCGGTACACATCTGTTCAACGAAAGTGGGCGCATATGTGATCAGCGAAGGCTCGCACCCTTGGCACCATGTCCGCTCGATTTGGAAACGTTAGATTGAGCCGCGTCGGGCGGAGCCCTGCGTGCGGGAGGAGCGGTTCGGCGTTGCCGGTCATAACGGCATCCTGGCACAAGCCTTGCGGCAACAGAGCAACACCAAAGCCGTTCAACATCAGATCCCGGGCCATGGCATGGCTATCAACCTCGATCGCACCGGTAGGTAGGGAAACACCACCAAGCACATGCTTCTCCAAGTAGGCGCGTAAGATTGGTTGCGGGGAGATGAAATCCTCCACCTCGCTGATATTTTCCGGCCGCCCCTTTCGCTTCAGCCACGATGCGCTCGCATAGAAAGCCCATTCGATGTCGAGTAAGCGTCGTTCGATTGCAGTCTGGGCAGGGTTCGCGCCGACTCTGACCGCAATGTCGATGTTGTCCTCGACAAGGTCCATCACGGTATTTGTCGACATGATCTGGAAGCGGACTGCCCTGTGGGCCTGCGTGAAGCTGGTGATTGCGCTCGCCAGCAACGCGGTGGGGAAATCCGCCGGGACGGTCAGCCTGATCAGACCGCCCAGTACGCCATCTCCCGCTTGCAGGTCATCAAGCGCCCGGACGAGAACATCTACCGGACCCGACGCCTTGTCATAGAGGCGCTGTCCCTCGTCCGTTAGGGCAAAAGAACGGGTCGAGCGCTTGAGCAACCGAACCCCTAACGTTTCTTCGAGCGCCCTGACCTGAAGGCTCACCGTCGAACGCGGCGTGCCCGTGCGCCGGGCCGCTGCGGTAAACCCGCCAGCACGAACCACTTCTACAAAGGTCTGGATCGGATCAAGCTTCATCATTGTCCAGAATAATAGATGATGATGGCAGAACTTGCCAGATAATCGTTCTTGCTCTGATGAGGTACCGTGGGTCCGGATCATAAGGAGACCACATCATGGACATCACCCCGCATCCCGCTGCGCCTGCAAGCGGCGTACTCTCCTCTCACGCAACCGCACGCTTCTCGGGTATCGATGCCGAAATCCTGCTCGGTGGTGAAGCAGCTCCCATGACCGTCATGGCGATGACGGTCCAACCGGATCAGGGCGCACCGGCGCACATTTCGTTTGAGGAGGATAAGGTCTTCTGCATCAGCGAAGGGCGGTTGCTGTTCCTGATCGGCGCGCAGAAGATTGAGGTAAAGGCGGGAGATCGGCTCTTCGTTGCGAAGGGCGTCACCCATGGCTTTTCCGCGATGGGAGGCGTGGCGCGCGTGATGTTGGTATCGACACCCGCACGCCATGACCGCTTTTTCCAGGCCATGGATGCTCTGCCGGTTCCGCATGACCTCAACGACGTCCAGTCCGTCTGCGAAACATTTGGCCAGGCCATTGTTGGCCCGGTTGTGACCTCGTAGAGTCTACAGTCACAGGGAATGGAAGGTGACGCCCGGCGTCATCCTTCCATTCCCTGTGACATGGTCAGGTGCCTTCAGCCGACGATTGGCCTGCCATCACCTTGCGGATCGCGTCGATGGTCCGTTCTTCAACGTCTCGTGGCAAATCATGACCCATGCCCTCGATGGGCAGGTAGACCGCGTTCGGTATGGAGCGCGCCGTGTCCTGACCGCAGGCGGGCGGGATCAATGGATCATCGACGCCGTGGATGACGAGTGTCGGGACCGTGATGTTTGCGAGGCGTGCTCGCCGGTCTCCAGCCACCGCCATGGCAGCGATCTGCCGCGCAGTGCCTCCCGGATCGTAGCTACGCCTTACTTCATCAAGGAGAATGGCGCGATGGGCCTCTTCATCGAAGGGATAACCCGTCCCGGCGATTCTGCGCGCGAACGCGAGGCGCACCGCGAGAAAGCCTTCCGGATCGATCATAGGATCAGGCGCAGGGCGCATCATCATCGCCATGACATCGGGTGCCGCCTGCGGCAGGACCGGATTGCCGGTGCTCGACATGATCGACGTCAGCGAAAGGACCCGATCCGCATGTTCGCTCGCGAGAACCTGCGCGATCATTCCACCCATTGAGCGCCCGACGACATGGGCCTTGGCAATCCCGAGCGTATCAAGCAGGCCGATCGCATCCGCTGCCATGTCGTCAAGCGTATACGGCACATCAGGTCTGCGCCCGGCCATCAGGGCAGTTGCGAGCGCGCCGAAATCCGGCGCGGGCGAAGCGCTGAAATGCGTCGAGTGGCCCGCATCGCGGTTGTCGAAACGGATCACGCGATAGCCTCGTGCAGCCAGCCCCGTACAGAAAGGCTCGGACCAGCGGATCATCTGCGTTCCAAGCCCCGAAATCAGCAGTACCGATTCCGCATCGGCATGGCCGAAACTGTCCCACGCGAGCTCGATGCCATTGGCCTTTGCAATATTCATGGCCTCGCTCCTGCGACGGGTAGCGCCATTTCGGACAATGGCAGAAGTCGAGAATCCATCACCGCCGCTGTGCGGTGACCAAGTCCAGCGAGATAGCCCTTATGGCTGGCGAAGGAGAGGAAGGACGCAGCACTGGCCTGCCTGATCATCATCGCCAGATCCCAATGTTCATCGGCCGGGCCGATCAGGAAGGGACCGCCATGGCCGAAAAAGAGGAGATCGCCGCCGGTTTCTCGTAAGAAGGGCAGCGTGTGCTCGACATAGAGATTGAAAGCCTCAGCACCGCTGATCGGCCTGGCAGGTGCCAGCTCAGGGTGGCCCGAATAATCGGCGACAGCCCTGAAGCGCAGCAGGTTGAGCATCACGACGGGGCCGGCAAGATCGCGCTGAACGAACGTGCGGCCGGCTTCCTGTGTCGGTTTCAGGTAGGAAATGGGGTCGGTTCTGGTCATCGGTGTTCCGTTGAATGGCGGGTTAAGCGCTTTGGTTCTCGCCAGCGCCGAAGGCGAGACGCAGCGCATAGGTGCGGATGTCTTCAGGCCACGCAGCGATCCTTTGTTCCAATGAGGACCGGTCGTCGGCGAAGAGGGCCCGGGTCGCGTCTTCGTAACCGGGCAGATCTCCCGCAATGGCCTGCATGAACTGGTACGCGGCGTCTTGAGCGGCTCGCCTCTGCTGGCGCGGGTTCGCCGCTTTGCGCGCCTCGTCCACGAGACGCCTCAGCGTCGCGGACGCTCCGCCGGGCTGGTCCGTCAGCCATTCCCACTGCCGGGGCAGCAAGGTCACCTCGCGGGCGACGACGCCCAACTTCGGCCGGCCTCGGGTTTTCTGGCTCGGGGCTTCGTCCGATCCCTGCAGGGCCGACACCGCATCTATTTTGGGGCGATAGCGCCCAGCATAGGTCGTCGGGGGCTGGGAAATCCGTTCAAGAATGTCGGCGTCACTGCCACGCAGATCGAGATCGACAATGCGACCCGTTGCGTCGTCGAAAACGAGAACCATGTCCGCCACGCCGGTCGATTGCCGAACGGCCAGGGCCACGTCAGGAAGGGGGCCTGAGAGGAGCAATCGATCCCGGACAAATGCCGTGCAGGTCTTGAGAGTAGGATCGGACATGGGGTGCTCACTTATGGATCGCCAGATTAATACCCGGATAAAATTTATTGTCAATTACGCCCGGGTAGAAATATGCACTTTCCGTCGATCGTCCGTGGCCCAGATGCTCATTCAGTCTCCCGATCAAGCATGGAATGGGAATGGTCTGACGAGGGGATATGCCACAAGAAAACCCGCCGATGTGTACGCCATAGCCCGAAAGGACCGCACGGCGCTTCAAGGGGACTTCCAGTATCGACATCTATCGCCCTCAATCGCGTCAGCGAGAAAGGAGAAATAGATGACTCGAATCGAACACCTGAAAATTCGCCGGACAATCCGACGCCAACAACTGCGCGAGATGGTTCCGCTTGCCGACAGCACCATCTATGAGATGGAGCAACGTGGCGAATTCCCGCGACGGTTTGCCCTATCTCCGCGCTGTATCGTCTGGGACTTGGCGGAGGTGGAAGCCTGGCTGATGGCGCGGCGGGCCGCTCCAATCCGCCGCGCAAAACATCCCGACGTATCAAAACGGAAGTCGCGTCCGATCAAAGAGCGGGATCAAGCGCGACCAGCGACATAGCCGGCGGCAAGAGAGTGGGGACATGCTTCCGGCCATCAATCCACGCGTCGATCATGTCCGCCCACTCCTGCATCATATGACGACGCTGAACTTCGTACTCCGCTTTGTTGTAGACGCCGCGCGACGATCGGCCGTCTTCATGCGCTAAGCATTTCTCGATCCAATCACGGTTGAAGCCCAACTCATTCAGCAGGGTCGATCCAGTCCGCCGCAGATCGTGAACCGTGAATGGTTCGAGCGGCAGTCCATCCTGTTTGGCCTGCTCCACAACCGAATAGGTGACACGGTTGAACGTCGCACGGGACATTGGAGCATCGGCGTCGTACCGCGAAGGCAGTAAATAACGTGAGTTACCGGCGCACGTCTTGAGCGCGATCATGATATCCAGTGTTTGGCGACACAGATAGACGTTATGCGCCTTCGACCGCTTCATTCGCTCCTTGGGAATCGTCCAAACGGCGTTCTCGAAGTCAACTTCATCCCATACCGCGTCCTGCAGCTCGCTCTTGCGCACCATCGTCAACAAGAAAAGCCGCATCCCGAGACGGATCGTCGGTAGTGTGGCCACCTTTTCAAGCTCTTTCAGCATTACTCGAATTTCGGCGGGCGACAGAGCTCGATCTTTTGGCGTGAAAGTCGCGATCGATGCCGGTCCGACGTCATCGGCCGGGTTGGCCACCTTCTCGCCATGCAGGATCGCGAAGCCGTAAATCTGCTTCAGTATGTCCCGGACATGGATCGCCGTCGCCGGAGCGCCGCGATCGACGATCTTTCCGCATTGGGCGCGAAGGTCATCTGGCGTGATCTCCGTCAGTAGGCGGTTGCGCCAAATCGGCAATAGCTCACGTTCAAAGATAGAACGACGCATCGCGCGGGTGCTGTCGGCCATGGGCGCGTTCACCAGCCATTTCTCGCCGAACTCACCGAAGCTCTTGGCCTCCTTGATACGACGCTTTTCGCGCTGCTTCTCAATGGCTGGCGATCGGCCCTCGCTGATCGTTCGCTTGGCATCCAGACAGAGCTCCCGGGCTCGCGCCAACGAGATTCCATCTCGCCCGTATTTGCCCAGGTAGACCGTCTCGCGTCGTCCATTGAGCCGATAGTCCAGCCTGAACGAGAGCGCGCCAGATGGCGCGACGCGCACATACATGCCGTCACGGTCCGTCACCTTGTACATTTTCTCTTTGGGTTTCAGCGCTTTGATCGCTGCATCCGTCAACATGCTATGCCACCTCCAAAAAAGTACCGTCGCGCGGTTTTGGGGGGCTCTCGCCGGAAAAGTCTGCGTATTGTCAGCAGCTTAGCGTCAAAAAAGTACCGTCAGGAGCCTCATCTCCCTTGACGGTACTTTCAAATTTCGTCGTGATCAATATGGCCGAGGCCCGTCAGCGGGGCCGACGGCCGCGATCTCTGCCCACCGATAGGCATCGATAAATGTCGACAGGAATATTTATTTTTATCAGTGAGTTAGATCGTACGTTAGCGTGGTTTTGGATATGCCCGGATGGGCAAAAATCATTCCCACTCGATGGTGCCGGGGGGCTTGCTCGTGATGTCGTAGGTGACACGGTTGATGCCGCGTACTTCATTTACGATCCGCCCTGCAACGCGGCTTAAAAAAGCAACGTCGAACGGATAGACATCCGCCGTCATGCCATCCGTGCTGGTCACGGCACGCAGCGCGCAGACTTGGTCGTAGGTGCGGCCATCTCCCATCACGCCTACGGACTTCACCGGCAGCAGCACGGCGAAGGCCTGCCAGATAGCGTTATAAAGCCCGGCATTGCGGATTTCTTCCAGATAGATCGCGTCGGCCTTTTGCAGTACCGCCACGGCTTCCCGCGTCACCTCGCCCAGTACGCGGATGGCAAGGCCAGGGCCAGGGAAGGGGTGGCGGCCGACGATGGTCTCGGGCAGGCCCAACTCACGGCCCAGTTCGCGGACCTCGTCCTTGAACAGTTCACGCAGCGGTTCAACCAGCTTGAGCTTCATATAATCCGGCAGGCCACCCACATTATGGTGCGACTTGATGGTAACCGAAGGCCCGCCAAGCGCCGAGACGGATTCAATCACATCTGGGTAGAGTGTGCCCTGAGCCAGGAATTCCGCCCCGCCGATCTTCGCCGCTTCCTCGTCAAACACGTCGATGAACAGCTTGCCGATGATCTTACGTTTCTTCTCTGGGTCAGTGACGCCTTTCAGTTCACCCAGGAACAAATCGGAGGCGTCGCGGTGAACCAGCTTGATGTTGAAGCGGTCACGGAAAACCTTGACTACCTCGTCCGCCTCACCGGAACGCAGCAGGCCGTGATCCACGAAGATACAGGTAAGCTGGTCGCCGATCGCCTCATGGATCAGCGCCGCGGCGACGGAGGAATCAACACCGCCGGAAAGGCCGCAAATCACCTTGCCCTTGCCCACATGGGCACGGATCTTCTCGATCTCGGCTTGGCGGAAGCTCGCCATCGTCCAGTCCCCGGTTAGGCCGCAGACCTTGTGGGTGAAGTTTTTGATCAGTCGGGCGCCGTGAGGAGTATGCACCACCTCCGGGTGGAACATCATGCCGTAATATTTGCGCTCGTCATTGGCGATGAGGGCATAAGGAGCCCCTTCAGACACAGCGACGGTCTTAAAGCCTGGCGGTGGGGCGGAGATGTGATCGCCATGGGACATCCAGACTTGCTCACGCGCGCCAACGCTCCAGGTGCCTTCAAACAGCTCGCAATCGGCCACCACATCCACATGGGCGCGGCCAAATTCGCGAATCTCAGCGCCCTTGGCTTCGCCGCCCAGCTGTACGCACATGCACATCTGGCCGTAGCAGATGCCCAGAACCGGCAGGCCGGATTCGAATACCCAGTCTGGCGCGCGGGGGCTGCCTTCCTCAGAAACGCTGGCTGGACCGCCGGAGAGGATGATGCCGGCGGCACCGAAATCGCGCATACGTTGCACATCCGCGTTGAAAGGGAGAATCTCGCAATAGACCCCGCTCTCGCGCACGCGCCGGGCGATCAACTGGGTGACCTGGCTGCCGAAATCCAGGATCAGAATTTTTTGCTGGTTCATGCGCCCAACTAGAGCGGCGGCCCCGCTTTTGCAACAGAGTCCAGGCGGAGTTCAGGCATTCACGTCGAGTAATGTCTCGATCGGGTCCCAGGAGAAGGCGGTTTGCGGAATATCCATACCGCCAACCCAGGTGGTGCCGCGCGCGATCTGCTTGCCGCCAAGGTGCTGATAGAAATAGCGGGAGGGGTTTTCGCTCAAGACCCAGGCAAAGGCGGAGCGGCAGCCAAGCTGGGCAAGATGCTTGGCGGAAGCGCGCAGCAATAAGCCGCCAAGGCCGCGGTCGCGATAATCATCCAGCACATAAAGCGTTTCGACCTCGCCCTCGCCAAGTTGCGGGTCTCGGCACCGCACAGCGGAGGAGAAGCCGAGAATCGGGGGCGCGCCGCGCTCCCCGTAACAGGACGCAACATGCAGCCCCAACCCCAGCCGGATACTATGTTCGTAATATCTGGCAAGACGGGTCACGGAGAGGTTCGCCAGAAAATCATCAGGCAACACGTTTGCATAAGTGCTGCGCCAAGTCGCGACATGCACGGCGGCAATGCCGCTGGCGTCGGACAATCGGGCGCGGCGGATAGAGATCAACGCGCCCGCACCATCACGGCGGCAAAGAAACCGTCCGTGCCATGCTGGGCGGGAGAAAGCCTTAGGTTGAGGCTCCCGCGCAGCGCCTCCGGCGCCTCCAAGGGCAGTGGAGTGAAGTCAGGGTGACGTGCCATGAAAGCCTCCGTCTGTGCCTCGTTCTCATCTTGCAGCACGGAGCATGTGGCGTAAACAAGCTTCCCGCCGGGCTTCACCAATTTTTGCGCCCGGTCGAGGATTTCCGCCTGTTTTACAGCGAGTTCAGCCAGGTCCTGTTCGGTGAGGCGTAGCCGGGCATCCGGGTTGCGGCGCCAGGTTCCGGTGCCCGTACAAGGGGCGTCCACCAGCACGCGGTCAAACTTTTTCTCCTGGCGCTTCAACCATTTATCACCCGGCTCCAGTAAATGGCGCTCGGCATTATGCACACCTGCGCGGCGCAGGCGCTTGATGGCGCCTTCCAGCCGTGGCTCTGATACGTCACACGCAACGATATGGCCCTTATTGCCCATGCCCATGGCAATGGCGAGCGTCTTTCCGCCCGCGCCGGCGCAGAAATCCGCCACGCGCATGCCGGGCTGGGCATCGAGCGCCAGAGCGATGAGCTGGCTGCCCTCATCCTGGATTTCCACCAGCCCTTCTTGGAAAGCTTTGCCAGTGGTGATGGTTTGGCGGTTCCGCAGGCGCAGGCCCCAAGGCGAATATGCTGTAGGCTCAGCGGTCAGCCGCTCCGCCGCAAGTGCGCGCAGGGCGCTTTCACGGTCCGTCTTCAACAGGTTCACGCGTAGGTCCAGCGGGGCGGGCTCGTTCATCGCCTGCATTTCAGCGGCAAGGGCGGAGCCATATTGGGCGCGCAGTTTGGGCAGTATCCAATCTGGAATTTCGAACTTCACCGCTTCAGGCATGTCTGGGTGTTCCAGAGTGCGGGTGGAAAGCTTTTCCAGCACCGTCATTTCCGCGGCCTCCAGCGGAGTAGGGCCGTAGCGGCCGGAGAGGAAGGCGGTGGCGATTTTATTGGGCGTTTGACCGGAAAAAAGCGCCTGGAGAGCCAGCAGCAAACGTGGCGTATGCGGGGCGCGGCAATAATCCAGCCACCAGCCAAGATGCCGCCTAGTGCGCAGCACGCCCCAGACCAAGCTGGAGATAGCCCGCCTGTCTCCACCGCCAATAAAACGGCGGGTGCGAAAAAAATGGTTGGCCACCGCGTCAGCGGGGCGGGAATCGGCTTCAATGAGGCCGAGAAGGTCAATGGCTGCGGCTAGCTGTCCGGCGGGTGTCATGGCGCACCCGTCGCGGATGCTGGGCGGGGCGTCAAGAGGCAACAGTCTAGGGAAATGGCGCCCCCGGCAGGAGGGGAGCGTTGTATTGCTTTTTGTGTCATAAACATCTGAAATATATTGATTATTTTGCGTCAAACCTGTAACGGCTAGTTATTTTACCGCCCGTTACACATGGTAGGAATAGGAAGGTATTTGTCTTAGTGAGAACCGCCATGCCATTGATTTGGCGGAATAAAGTTCTTCGGCTATGAGCAGAGACGCAACGATTTGGAGTCTTCATGCGTTTGTGTCTTCTGTCCGCAGTGACTACTTTGAGCTTATTGTCATGTTCCCCCGCCTTAGCTGATTCCCAGGACGCTCAACCGGAGTTTGTGTCAGCGATAGGTGCAACTAAGTGCTCAGAGTTTTCGCAGTTTTTGAACGATGGGCCGGATAAGGCGCGTTCGGCATGGACCATTATCATGCCGTGGACGCAGGGTTACATGGCGGCTTGGAACGATGTTCGCGTGAATATGCTCAACAAAAGCCCACTCGACCTATACCCGGCATCGTTCCCTGAGAGTGCCCAAAAGGCATATATCGCTAATTTCTGCGAGAAGCATTCTAACTACCAGATTCTGGATGCAGTCATCAATTTGGTTCAAATAATGCAGAAGACGCAGTGAGAAGAAACCCGGCGCGTAGAACAATAATAAGAACAACCAAATGGCGACTTCTTGAAGTCCTCGAAAACTACCCCCACCCCATACCGCATGACCGCACGTTTTTCTTGTGTCAACTTTGCGCGATCAATTGGCGCTTAATGCGTTTGACGAATGAAAACAGTGCGTTGTCATGCGCTGTATGACTGGTTGCTGGTGAACAGCGGACAACGGCGCGATGTCGCCATGGTTAGCCGTAAGTCCACCACTATGCGTTCCCATGCTATGCGTTCCCGGAATCCCACCGATTCCTAATCGACTCGGGTAAAGCCGAGTCTGCCGTGTCACAAACCAGTCAACGAACGGTGACTCAGTTGTGAGGCGTTATGGCAGACGGGAATTTCATCTCATACTTACGGGTTTCGACGGCCAAACAGGGGCAGAGCGGTCTCGGCTTAGAGGCGCAGCGCCGCGCTATCGCTGGGTATCTCAATGGTGGCGCTTGGACGCTGCTGGAGGAGTTCGTGGAGGTGGAGAGCGGCAAGAACAGCGAGCGGCCCAAGCTGGCGGCGGCGTTTGAGGCTTGCCGTCTGACTGGAGCAAAGCTGTTGATTGCCAAGCTGGATAGACTCAGCCGGGACGCTGGGTTTCTCCTCGGTCTGGAAAAGGCTGGGGTGGAGTTCGTGGCCGTGGATATGCCCCACGCTAATCGGCTGACCATCGGTATTATGGCGGT
Organism: Acidocella aminolytica 101 = DSM 11237; assembly: GCF_900129125.1. Taxonomy (GTDB): domain Bacteria; phylum Pseudomonadota; class Alphaproteobacteria; order Acetobacterales; family Acetobacteraceae; genus Acidocella; species Acidocella aminolytica. Next base: position 11,927 of record NZ_FQVJ01000003.1, read on the forward strand.
GGTTGCTGACGAGGAACGGCGGATGATCTCGGCCCGTACTAAATCAGCCCTGGCGGCGGCGAAGGAACGCGGAACGGTGCTGGGCGGTTTCCGTGGTGGTGCGAAGGTGGATCACGCCCAGGGAACAAAGGCGCTGGTACGCAAGGCGGATGAGTTCGCAGCCAGGGTAGGGCCGATAATCGGGACCATGCGCGCCCAGGGTCTCAGCTTCGCCGCCATCGCTGAGCAGCTTAATGCCCGCCAGATACGCACGGCGCGGGGCGGAACATGGGCTGCAATGAGCGTCAAGCGTGTTCTGGACCGGCAAACTCAAGGCGGCGAGGCGGTGGCGTGATGCGCCGTCTTAAGCTGGCCTTGGGCATTGTGGTGGTGGCCTTAGTTGCAGTTCTGGCCGTAGTGCTGACCGTAAAGACAACCAAACGCGGGCATTAGGCCGCCGCACGGTGACGGAAAGGAGGCTGAGCGGGCAGAATGGGTTGTCTCAAAAACAGAGACAGATTCTAATTAAGCCGGATTTGTTGGTTTATGTTTGTCGTGTCTTTGAAAGAAAAACGCGCGTACAACTCTATGACTGGCGTCACGTTTTCCCCGCGCGGCAAAGCAGAGCGGCGAGGCGTGGCCTAAGTTTTAAAATACTGACCAAGTAAACAGAGCCATTTAGGATGCCGTACAAGGCCCTTGTGCCATCGCTGCGGCAATCCCGCCGCGAGACATGCAGACCCGCCTGAGCGAGTCTATATGCGGCGTAAAGAGACATAGGCGAAGCCTTTGGTGGCGCTGCGTGTGACCGATTTGACGCCGACGAGATATCGTTCTGATGCCGTACGTAAAGGCGGTTTTCTTGTGAAAACGAAGGCGGGATAAGGAAGCTTTCCGTAACTCTAAAAGTACGCTCTCGCCTAGAGAAACGACTTTCTCTTAGCAAAACAAATATTCGAGAGAGTAAAATGAAATATCAGACGAATTATGCCTCGGTGTGGAACGGAGAGCGGGAGCTTTTGGCCATTGCCGAGGTTATGCGCAGCGTACTTCCACCGGAGGCGACTAGCAAGTTGTTGCCCTGTGACGCAGAGTTGTTCGCCGTTCAGTTTACCGCAGCAATACTCCAGCGCCTGCTGAATTGTGATGATGAAGCGGAACGGCGCTGGTGGCGGGTGGTGGCGGAGATGTTCGCCCGTCACGTGGTGTACGGTCCTAACGGGCCGCAAGGCTGAGCCACGCGGCGTACTGCCACCGATAATAATCCAAGACTGACATGGAGCCCCGGGCGGACACGCTGCGGGGCTCTTTCTATTTTCAGAGACATAATATGACAAAGAAAACCACGCAGGCGGATAACCTGCGTATGACTACGCTCGCCTCCCTTTTGGACCGCGAGTTTCCTCCCCGTGAAGTGCTGGTATCGCCTTGGCTGCGTTCCGGGGAGAGCGTTCTGCTTTGGGCTCCGACCGGGGTAGGTAAGACCATGCTGGTGAACACCCTGGCGCTGGCCGTAGCGGGCGGCGGTAAGGTGGCCGGATGGGAAGCCGACAAGCCCCGTAAGGTGCTGCTGGTGGACGGCGAGATGCACATTGAAGACCTGAAGGATCGCATGGTGCTGCTGGGTGATGCCGTGGAGGGTATCGACATGGAGGCGGCGAGGAGCAATCTCGTCATCCTCTCCCGGCAGGACCAGGGGCCAGACACTAAGTTTCCTAATTTGGCCGACGAGGCGGGACAGGAGGGTATTATGGGGAGAATCCGGGAGACGGGCGCGGAGCTGGTCATCCTGGATAACTTCAGCACGCTCGCTGAGGTGGCTGATGAGAACGAAGCGGCGGCCATGAACCCCATTCTGACATTTCTAATGCGGCTGAAACAGGCGGGGGTGGCGTGTATCCTGGTGCATCACTCCGGGAAAAGCGGTGAGTCCTATCGGGGTAGCAGCAAGCTGGCCACCACCTTCGAGGTCATCATTGGTCTGAAGCGCCTTGAGGGGCACGAGGTGGACCATGGAGCGGCCTTTGAGGTGGAATGGACGAAGTACCGAGGGAAGCCAAACGCTGCCACGAGAAACGCTGAGATGCGGCTAGATAGCGGGGAGGGCGCAGAGCAGCGCGTTAAGTGGAGCGTTAAGGCCGCCGCGAGCACCGTAATGATGAACGTGGTGGAAGCAGTGCAGTCAGGGCGCTATCGAACACAAAAGGCTCTGGGTGAGGCTCTGAAGTTGAGCCCTGTCGAGGTCACGCGCCTTAAAGACAAAGCCATAAAAGGCGGACTGATTTCGAGGGCTGCGTGGAATGAGTGCATGAAGGTTGCCGCAGAGGAGGCTGAAGATGACAGTGCTGACTTCTAAGCAGGATTAGCATCACGATACGGGCTTGGGCATCCAATAGGGTGTCCAAGCAGTGTAACAGTTTCAGATTTCATCTCTATATAGGGCTGAAATTCGAAATAATGGCGGTTTGCCTGGGTTTTTCGGGCGTTCAGCGCCGGAGGGGTGAAATTTTAAGATCAAGACGCCCTATGTCTTAGGCGGACCCGTCCTGGACATAACAGGTCAGTTTCTGCTTCCCGTTAGCTGACGCAGTAAAAATTGCGCTGACACAATCCAGATTGTTCTGAAAGGCTCGCTATTCCAGGATGCTCCAGCTATGATATCCAGTTTCAACGGGCGCAGAGGCGTGCTCTACTTCAGCCCATTTAAGCCGACCGAACCTTACGCCATAGCAGGCGGCATTGTTGTGGTCCCGTCGGGAGGGCTCATGCTTCCAATGCATGGTGGCGCGTCCCATTGGATGTCACGCTCGCATTTCGTTGCACAGTCGGATTGTCCAGATGATGTTGTAATGAAACAGTTTAGGGACTGGTTGATATTTGATTGCTTTGTAATGATGAACAGTCACGGGGCGGCACACTATGATGATAATCGTCATGTCTTTGAAGTCATCGACAACCCAGACGATGACTGCAATGTGCGCAATGCCGTAGACTATTCCGATGTGGTTGCGTTTCTTGTAGGTTCACATGCCGGGAAACCTGAGGGATTGCCTGCGAGATCGTACGCAGACCTGTATCAGGCATTCCTGGATCTATCTCCAAGGATGCGGTCTGCGATCGAATGGTTTGTTTCGCAGCCACCAAGCCCACGTCGTCTTGATCCCCTCTATGGTCGATATTGGGGCTTGCAGCATATGATAATTCTCATCGAGGAGCTTATTGGCGTTCCACCAGACTGCGAAGCTGAGCCTGCTATATGCAAAAGCTGTGGAAGGAAGCCTCCGCGCCACCATAAGGTGTCGCGGATGGATTGGCTGCGCGAGGAATTGGAACGTCGTATGGAAGCCAAGCCACTTGTCGACGAATATGTTCTACTCATCGAGAAGGGAATAAGCATCCGGAACAAAATGTCACACCGCCCACACTTTGATCGCTCTGTCCGTCCGGTGATGAAACCTAGGGAACGAACTTCCTATGATGCATCAAGAGCCATCCGGGAGTTCAAGAGTGATACTTACGCCCTTGAAGCTATGCTTGTTGCTCTCCAACGTGTAGCACACGACCTACTTGTTGGCGAAGCATTTAAAATTAAACATTTTAGACAACCACCTATTCTTAACGTAGCAGTCATTGGTTAGTTTGTATATTTCGATGCCGATTTTAGAATTCTTAGACCTAAAAGTCAGGCAGGGTCATGATTTACTAAACAATCTCGACAACCAACTTTTCCTTGCGACTGGCGCGGAAGGCTTCTTTGTTGCTCGTGGTGGTGTCGAAGCACCCACCTGCGTGGTGGTGCTTTTTTCAAGAGAGGCTTTCCCCTTGGCAGTCAGCATTTCCTCAGGCAGGTCAGAAATGGAGTAAAGCCAATGAAGATGACACATACAACCTGTCTCTTGGTGCGGCCGGTCGATCTCGTCGATGTATCCATCCGAGCCAACGACCATTAGACTTTTAGCCTCAGCCCAGTTTCGGCGAACAGCATAGACACGCCCATCTCGTTGCTTGTGATCCATGTCTGGAGGAAATTCGCATTCCTCATCCAGCGATGAGTATTCCCACACGGCGGCAAGAGGCTCTCCGCTCATAATAAAAATATATTCAACCTCACTCGGGAAACTCATTGCCTTATGCGTGTAAAACAGCTGGTTCCACTTTGAGAAATATCTAATTTCTCTTTTTATCCTGGCAATATAGGGCGCGCGTTCTTTAGCAGTGCGGGGAACTTCCGCAAGAAACTGATCAATCAGTTGGTTAATGTCGGAAACGTATTTTTCAAAACATATTTTTGCCTGCGTTCTATAATTTTCAATGCACGATGCGTGGCATTTCTTAATCAAGGGGAGTAGTTTTTGGAAATTATCCGCAACCGATCTTCCGCTAGAACTTACAATCTCACCAGTGCTCCCTCCGATAATTGTTCTTGTTGGCATGCCCTTCACGGCAATAGTTTTTGCCAGAAAATCGTCGCAGTTAATCCTATATGAGGCGACGGCCTGGTCAAGCGAAGGGACATTCGAAAAAATAAGTGCCATCACCTGTGACTTGACGACCTCTGTGGAGGCGTTCTTACCTTCGGCATAGCTGTTGAGTAGCCCAGCTACATTTTCGGCAACCTGCTTAGATTCAAGGATCATCTAAAACGCCAACAGTGAAACTTCTAGGATTTTAGACTGAAACTTGGCCAGTCGGCTAGCGCTGACTATGAGCGGGTGCGGTCTGTCTGATTTTACGGCATTTAACTTTGAGGCAAGCAGTCTGCTTTCTCTCTATTTTGGCGATCATTTTCAACGCCTTCTTTGTGCCCGGGCAAAGCATACCATCGGCTTTCTATCGTTAGTTCTCTCCGCTACCCACACAATCCGGCACCGGAATGCTGTTGATGGCATCTGACAGCCGACGCAGGTCTTCACCGCGTATCCCGTATTGCCGTCCTGTGGTCTTCCTGGCGTGGCCGGTGATAGCATCGCGGATTGCTCATCCACTCCTACGCCGTCGCTGTGATGGCTCAAAGCGGGCCATCGGCGGCCTACTGTTTGCCGTCTCCGCCAGGGCGGTTAATACCTCCTCATCCAGACCCAGCCGCACCACGTCATCCAGCGCTGTCCTGAGCGGTGCCAGACGGGTTGCCACGGTGGCGCGTAGGGCAGGGGCGGTCATCTTGCCCCAGTCCGAATAAACATCATAGGCCAGCGCGCCGCGTTCATGCCCCATGAGCAGTTTGGTCATCTCGGTGTCTATTTGGCCACCCTTCATGCGCGCCGTATCCGCTGCGGTGGCGAATGTTCTACGGAATGAATAGAGTTCTACTGCGTCTATATCACCCAGTATGCGGCGGCGGAGCGGTATGAACCGGGAGGATATGGTCTTAGCGCGATCCTTATCGGCTCCTTGAGCTGGGACTTCTGGCCATAGCGGCGCGCTTGAGGCAGTGTCAGGCAGCGCGGCAAGGCGTTGCGTCACCACCTGGGCAGCGAACGGGTGCAATGGGATAATGCGCTGCCCGGCTGGCGTCTTATCGCTGCGTATGACCAAGGCCATAGCGCCGTCATCGGCCTTGAATACGTCCCCGCACGTCAGACTCATTATTGAGAGCGGACGCGCCCCGGTGAGTAAAAGGATACGGATCAGATCGAACATAGCAGGCCCATAGCCGCCCTGCCGTGGGGCTAGTTGGGTGGCATCGGCCCTGATGAGTGCAACTAGTTCGGCGGAGGTGAAGGCGCGCTTGGTATCCTCAACATGGCCGGGCTTGGCGCGCTTTATGTCGGCCCGCATGTCAGACCAGGGATTAGCCTCGGTGTGGCCTTTGCGGATGGCCCAGCGCCATAAACCGGATACGGCGGGGAATTCTCGACTTATCGCGGCGGCGGACACGCTTTCTTGGCGCTTATCAAGGAAGCCTGACGCAATCTGCCGGGTGACTTGGGATAATGCCGCCACCTCAGACCCACCCAGGGCAGTTTCGTCTTTCAGGTAGGCGTCAAATAGCCGGAATACGGCCTCGTAACCCTGGGCAGTTTTGGCCTTGATCTCTGTCTTATCCTTCAACCACCGCCGCGCAGCGTCAGCTATGGTCATTCCGTCACCCAGGGCGGCATTCAGATAGCGCAATCGCGCCGCTTCGCCTTGCCTTGCCGCCACCTCATCGGCCTCTCGTTCGATAAACTCTCGGGTTATGTCCGACTCGAATATGGGTATGGGCTCCTCATAGTCTCGGGTCTCATAGTCAATGATGCGGTGCCGCCCGGCCTGCATCTCGGCGCGGCGCTGTAAGGCTTTTGCCATGGGATCGGCGGTCCAGTCGGTCAGCGGGCGTAGGCCAGCTTTGCGGAGCGCTGCGTCTATCTCAGAGCGCATGGCGGCAAGCATGGTGTCCCGGCGTTGCGTGGCCTCGCGGTGGTCTCTAGTGCCGAGTGAGCGGACCAGTTCACGACAAACCCCGGAACGGGTGCCTAACGCGCGCCCTACGTCGTGCCATCGTGCCTCTGGGATATGTAGTCGGGCTGACCAAGTGAGGCCGCGTCGGATCAGATTCGCCATGGCCAAACCATATCATAAGCAAGACAAAACTGTAACGGCAGACCTGTAACGGCCAGGAACATGCGGTGTTAGGGAGGTTCTTGTAAGACGTTGATTTATAAGGCTAACTTTTAAAATGGCGCCCCCGGCAGGACTCGAACCTGCATAAACGAACTTAGAAGGATCGGAGCTTATCCAGTTAGCCAACGGGGGCGTAAGCCGCGCCGGTCATATCATGCACAGAAGAAACTGCAAGAACCATGGACGGACTTGGCTGAAAACTAACAAGAAACACATTTGTGTTACAGCACTAGGCTGGATACAGGAGGATGCGTTAGGGACCAGACCGGCGGTATATCAATCTCTTTACCAGGGTAAGGCTTTAAGGATTGGGCAAAAGGGGCAGCCATGCGGGCTTTGAGCTTATTTAAGGCAGTTATGGACAGCCTGCACGTATTTATTCGCGATCGCCGTGGTGTAACGTCGATTGAATATGCGGTCATCGCACTGATTATTGTACTGGCCATTGTCGGGGGAATTACCCGTATCGGCGGTGAAGTGGCGGCGCCCTTAAATCAGATAGCCTCCGAACTTTAAAGACAACATTATTGTACAATTTTCTTGGCGGATGATGCCGGCTCTTTTGCGCGTCTAACGTGCATTCTTAGGGAAGCGGATGGCTGCCAAAAAAATTAAAAAAGATATATTTTTTCCGATGTCCACAAAAAACTTAGATATTTTTTAATAAATCTTCAATAAAATCACGGTTTATTGTTGATTAGTGGTCAATCTATATTTGACAGAACCAACTGATTTTCATGTATTATAAATATGCCTTGAAAGAGGAAGGGGGACGCAGTGTAATCTGGTGTCCACTTTCTGTGCTCTCAATGCCGTCTGGGTGTGTCGTTTGTTAAACATTCGAAAGGTTTCTGCTGTGCTCGTAAACTTTATCCGTACCGCTGTCGCTCATAAAGCGGCTCAATTTAACGTTGATAAGCGCGCCGTCACTGCCATTGAATATGCTCTTATTGCCGCTTTGATCGCCGTGGTGATTATTGCTGCCGTAACCAGCTTGGGTAAGGGTGTTTCCAACACCTTCAATTCTGTTGCGTCTGAGCTTTAATCGCGTTTGTTCCTCGTTGGAATGGGTTGGCTGCCCGATTTTTCGGGCGGCCTTATTGTGTTGTTTTTCTGCTGAAACGTTATTGTCTCTGCACTAACGCGTTTTGTCTTCATATAGAAATTAAGCTTTTACATCACGTTGTTTTGATATTACACAAAGTGATTGTAAGCATGCTGACGGACCGGTCCTTCGAGTATTTTGTGCTCCAGGAGCGGAAAGTACAAAGGAATATCTCAAGATTGCTTAAAGCAGCAGAGGTGGGGCGCGGAACAACGTGGCTGATGTGAGCGTGTTTTTGGTGGCTTTGGCGGTGTTGCTGCTTGTTTATGCTGCCGTGCATGACGTTGCTGTGAGAACTGTTCCTAATTGGATTTCCGGACTGATTTTGCTCTCAGGTGTTGGGCTTCGCATGGCTGACCATAGCCTGCTCACCTCCCTGACCGCGGTTTTGGTGTTGTTTTTGTTCCTGTTTGGCGTGTGGTTGGCTGGCCTTATGGGTGGAGGCGACGTCAAGTTATGGGCTGCCTCGGCCTTTTTGGTTCCTCCGTCTTGGCAGACAATGCTCTTTTTTGTCGCAAATACCTTGTTCATAGGCGGCTTTTTAGCGGTTGTTTATATTTTAATGTCCTTTGTGGTGCCTAGCCCAGCGGCTTCCCGTGCGGGCTCATGTTTTAGGCGTTTTCTAAGGGTTGAAAGGTGGCGGATCAGCCGTCGCGCCGCGCTGCCTTATGCCTGCGCCATAGCGGGTGGGGTTTGTACGGTGTTGTTTCCGCGAATTTTCCAAACATAGGTCGCACATGGTCTTTCGTCTCGGCATATTCGTCGTTTTAATAGCCGCGCTGGCCGCGGTGGTCGTGTTCGGCTATTCCATTCTTGATCAAGGGCATCGGGCACAGCGTGCCACCGTTGCCCCGCCGCCGACGGAGCAAATTCTCGTTGCCGCCGCGCCACTTTCCGGCGGGGCGCTGATCCAGCCCAATAATATTTCAACCTCGACTGTCCTGGTGGCCAAGGTTCCGGCCGACGCCATACAGGATACACCACAAAACAGAACCTCCATAACGGGCGCTATGGTCAAATCGTCGCTCGCGCAGGGCGCGGTAATCACCAATGCTAGCATCATTCGGCCCGGAGATCATGGCTTTTTGGCTGCCGTTTTGTCGCCCGGCATGCGCGCGGTCACGGTTGCTGTTGATAACGTAACCGGTGCGGATGGGCTGATTTGGCCAGGTGACAGGGTGGACGTGCTGTTAACACAGAACATCTCCGGCGCACCTGAATCAAAGAGCATCGCGGCTGAGGTTGTGCTCAGCAATGTACGGGTCATCGCCACCGGAACTGAGCTGATTAAAAGCCCAGGCAATAATGGCAATAATAACAATCAGTCTGCCTCAACTGTTACGCTGGAGGTTACGCAAGAGCAGGCTGCCCGCTGTCTGGTGGCGGTTAATCTGGGTAAACTATCACTAATTGTTCATTCAGCGCAGAGCCTTCAGGCGAAAGTAAGCACCGCGCCGCCGCCGCCTGTCTGGGCGGGGCAGGTTTCGCCAGCCTTATCCGCGACACAGCCGACTGAACAGCCAGTTACAACGGTGAAGGTCATTTCCGCTGGCACTTCTGGGGAGTTTAAGTTCTGATGCGTGGCCTTTTCACCGCGTCGGTCCTGACGCTATTTACAGGTATCTCCAGCGCGTTCGCGCAGACCGCCAATATGGACGGTAGCGCCAGTCACTCAGCCCCAACAACACAAGCCGACGCGAGTGCACAGGTTATTCCGCCCGCTCATTACGGTACCTTGCAAATCTCCGAAGGGCGGGGAAAGCTGGTCAAGTTGCCCCGGCCGGTCGCAAACCTATTCGTTGCGGATGAAAGCGTCGCTTCTGTCCGGCCTGCCAGCCCCAGTACGATGTTCGTCTTCGGCAAAAAAGCCGGCGAGACGGATGTGGTGGCAACCGATGCGGCGGGTAACCGGATCGCGCAATACACGATTACCGTGAACCCGTCGCAATATAGCGATGACAGAGTGGATAGTCAGTCTCATGCTACGGCGCCCGGCGGTGCCGTCTCGGCCGAGTCCGAACCGGGTGGCATGATCATTCGTGGGACTGTGAATTCTGCGGAAGATGCCCAACGAGTTGTCAATCAAGCCAAGCTGATCTCGCCTAATGGTAAGGTGACCAATGACCTAACCGTACAGCAGCCCATTCAGGTGGAATTAAAAGTCCGCATTGCGCAAATGTCCCGGCAGGTGACGCGTGAGCTTGGGATTAATTGGAGCTCTGTTGGCACGTCGGGAATCTCCATTGGGAAGTTCCTTGTCACGGGTACAACTGCTTCAGCGGCAAGTTCTTTGTCCTCAGCCACGCCCGGCAGCATCGGCGTCACCTTTCCCGGTGGCACGTTTGAGGGCGTCATTGACGCTCTGGCCACGGACAACCTCGCCCACATCCTCGCTGAACCGACACTGACCACCCTTTCTGGCACACAAGCGAGCTTTCAGGTTGGCGGGCAGTTTCCTGTTCCGGTGTCCAGTGGCACCAGCAGCGGGTCATCGACCACGGTCTCATTCAAGAATTACGGTGTGCTGCTGTCCTTCATCCCAACCGTCTTTTCGGATGGCCGGATCGCCTTGAAGGTTTCGCCGCAGATCAGCACGATCGACAGTTCTAATTCCGCGTTAATCAGCTCCGGCGCCAGTTCCGAAAGCTTTTCTGTACCGTCTTTAACTGTTACCGCCGCTACTTCAACCGTGGTTCTGGGCTCAGGACAGGGCATGGCGATTGCCGGATTGCTGGAGGATACCACGAACCAAGTCAGCAACGGCGTGCCTGGCCTGTCTGAAATCCCCATCCTTGGCGCCTTGTTCCGTGGAAATGCCTTCCAGCGCGAGCAGCAAGAGTTGGTTATCACCGTTACGCCTTACATCGTGAACCCAGTCAATAACCCCAACAGCATTGCATCGCCAGATGATGGCTGGTCGCCGCCGAACGACCTGCAGAGGATTCTGCTTTTGCGTAACAACGGCACCAACGTCGCAAAGGGCAGCATCCCTGGTGATGCCGGGTTCATCGTTCAATGAAGGAAGGATGTGCCATGAAAAACAGCCTAACTCTCTGCGCCTTCCTCGCCTTGGTGGCGTTGGCGGGGTGCCAAGGGGCTTTCAACCCCTTTAACCGTCCAGGTGACTGGTCTGAGACGGGAGCGGCTAATGAGGCTTTGGCACAGCAGGTTGCAAACAAGTCCGATCTGATTCAGGGGCAGTCGGAACCGGGTAGCAATGGCGTGTTCGCGGTAGGAGGTATTGAGCAAGCCACCACCAATGGCACGGCCGCGGGTATCCAGAAAACCTTAACAACAACCGCCGTGGCAACTTCCATTAGCGGAGGAAACTAATGGGCGCCTTGTGGCATTTGGTAATAAAGGGGGGGACATGAGCAGCCGGGGTGCGGTAGGCGGGTTCTCTGATGGTGGCGCAATGGCCAGCCGGCCAGACCGCCTAACTGTCCTTGCCTTTATCAACGATCCTGCTAGCGAGCAGGTTTTACGTGACAGTCTGAGCGAAGCGACAGCGGGCGGCGTCGATATAAAGCGCGGCACGGTCCGCACGGCGATTGCCGCCATGGCTAAGATGCAAACGCCTGAAGTGCTGATCGTCGATATCGCCGGAGAGGAACAACCCTTACAAGCACTGGGCGAACTGTCTGACGTTGTTGAGCCAGGTGTCCGTGTGCTGGTTGTTGGTGACAATCAGGAGGTTGATTTCTACCGGCACATTACGCGCGGCATGGGCGTGATGGAATATCTGTTCAAACCCCTCACGCGGGAAGCCGTCGCACGCCATTTTTCACCGCTGATCACCCGTAAAACCATCGGCCTGGATGCAGCGCGTGGCGGGCGTGTGGTCGTAATTATGGGGGCGCGTGGGGGCGTGGGGGCTACGACGCTCGCTGGTAATTTGGCTTGGATGCTGGGAGTTATCGCAAAACGCCATACGGTATTTTTGGAATCCGATATTCACATGGGCTCTGGCGCGTTGCTGCTTGGCGGCAAAAGCGGGCCGGGTCTGCGTATGGCGTTGGAGATGCCAGACCGTATCGACCCGCTTTTTGTTGAACGTGCGGCGCAGCCTGTAACTGAACGGCTAAACGTGCTGTCCTCTGAAGAAAAGCTGACAGAGCCGATGGTTTACGCGCCCGGCGCGGCGCGGCGGCTGCTGGAGGCGCTGCGGGTTCGTTATAATTTTATTGTGATGGATGTGCCTTTTTTGCCGCTTGACTGCAATCGTGAGCTTATTGAGTTCGCGCATCACCGCGTCATTGTTATGGATCCGTCTCTGGCCTCGGTACGTGATACGTTGCGGTTGCTTAGTTTGCCCAACGGTCCCTGGCAGCCACAAAGCCCAACAGTTGTGCTTAACCGCCAAGGACGCCCGGGTGGCTTGACCCGTAAGCAGATTGAAGATGCGCTAAAGGTCAAAATCGACATCTGTGTTCCGGATATGCCGAAACAGCTGAATGAGAGCGCCAGCTTTGGTGAGCCGGCGGTCATTGCAAAAGGGCCTTTCCGGCAGGCCGTTACCGAGTTGGCGCGTGAAATTGGTTTTGTTGCCACGCGTGATGAAGAAGGCGCCAGCGCTCTGATACAAAGCGGGTCTCTTGGTGGGGTCTTCAAAGTTCTGGGCTTACGGAAGGGATAAGCCGAAATGTCTGATATTATGCCAGTTTTCGGGCGCCGCCGGCGTGAGGAATTCGAAGGCGCTTCAACATCGCGTCCAGTGCCGGAAACATCGTCCGTTCCGGTTCAGCCTGCTGACGTCACGCGGATTCCACTGCAAACGGGTGCGTCCGTCCGGGCTGAAATCGCTGAACTGCGCAATATGTGTCTAGCCCGTATGGACGCAACCGCTGTCGCTGCGCTGCCTGCTGAACGGTTGTTGATCGAGGTTGAGCGGCTGATCTCCGATATCGCCACCGACAAACGTGTTCAGTTAAATGCCCGTGAACAACGCGCCCTGGCGACTGAGCTGGTTGATGACATGCTGGGCCTCGGTCCGTTGGAGCCGTTGTTGCTTGATGATTCAATCAACGACATCATGGTGAACGGTCCTGATCATGTGTTTGTGGAACGTGGTGGCAAGCTGCAGCAGGTCTCGGTACGTTTTCGGGACTGGACGCACCTGACCAATATTTGTCAGCGCATCGCGGCTTCGGTCGGGCGCCGTGTCGATGAATCAAGCCCCATGTGCGATGCGCGGCTGAAAGACGGTTCGCGCGTGAATATCGTTCTGCCACCTCTGGCGATTGACGGTCCCTCCATCTCGATCCGAAAATTTTCTAAAAAACCAATTGATTTCAAAAAACTTATTGAATTCGGCGCCATGACGCCCCCAATTGCCCGTGTCCTGGAGATTGCGGCACGTTGCAGGCTGAACATCATCGTCTCTGGCGGTACCGGCTCCGGCAAGACGACGATGATGAACGCATTGTCGCGCTTTATCGATGCGACTGAGCGTATTGTGACGGTTGAGGACGCGGCCGAACTGCAATTACAGCAGCCGCATGTGGTGCGTTTGGAAACACGCCCGCCAAGCCTGGAGGGGAAAGGCGAAGTTACAGCCCGTGACCTGGTAAGAAACGCACTGCGTATGCGTCCTGACCGAATTATCATCGGTGAAACGCGTGGGGCTGAGGCATTCGATATGCTGCAGGCCATGAACACGGGCCATGATGGTTCGATGTCAACGATCCATGCCAATAACACGCGTGATGCGCTCTCGCGTATTGAGAATATGGTGCAGATGTCCTCAATGGGCCTCACGCCGCGTGCCATCCGTCAGCAGGTTTGCGCGGCGGTTAATCTCATCATCCAGGTGGAACGCCAGCGCGATGGCGGCCGCCGTGTGGTGCAGGTGACGGAACTGGCTGGTATCGAAGGTGAAACGCAACTCCTCAACGACATCTTCAAGCTTGAAATCACAGGTGAAACACCAAATGGCCGTTTGGTTGGTCGTTATGAGGTGAGCCGTATTCGCTCCTCCTTCCAGGAGCGTTTACAATATTACGGGCTAGACCGTGCCTGGATGACAGCATTAGAGGAGGGCGGATGACACTTTACGCGCTTCTTGGCGGTGCCTTGCTCATCTGGTTGGTGGCGATGTTCGCGATGATTCGCTTTTTCTCCGAGCTCAATCGCGCGGAAAAGCTTGTCTACCGAATCAACCAAATTACGGCGTCAAAAGTTCAGTCTATTAGCACGGTTGATGAGGAACTGAGCCTCGTCCGTGCCGCATCGCGCTGGGATATTTTGAAAGACCGCGCCAGCGCCTTGATCGGCGTTGATTTGCAGCAGGCGGAAACCTATCCAATCAAATGGTGGCTGGTGCCACCTTTGGCTTTTCTGGTTACGTTGGTGCTCATGTGGCTTGCTTCGCACCCGCTGGGTCATCACGCCAAACTGTGGTTTGTTGTTAAATATATTGGTTCGCCGGTAATTTGGTATTTGGTTGATCGGTTTATTTTCAACTGGTTCAAAAACCGCCGCAACACACAGCTCGTGGAGCAGTTTCCTGATGCGCTGAACATGATCGTCCGCAGCGTGCGTGTCGGCATTCCCATGGCTGAGGCGTTGCGGACTGTTGCCAACGATTCAATGGAGCCGACAAAGCGCGAGTTCATCATCTTGGCGGATAAGGTAAGCATTGGGATTCCACTCGATATAGCACTGCGCGAATTGTCGGATCGTGTGAAGCTCACGGAGTATCAGTTTTTTGCTACCGCCATTACATTGCAGGCGCGGTCCGGCGGCGGCATTACCCAAACGCTGGAAACATTGGCGGAGGTCATCCGTAAGCGTGTTGCGCTTAAGTCGCGGGGATATGCGCTAACGGCTGAGGCCCGCATGAGCTCAATGATTCTCACGCTGCTGCCCTTTGTTGCTGGCGGCGGTCTGTTCTGGATGCAGCCGTCTTACATCAAGGTTCTATTCACAAGCTCGGCGGGCGAGTCCATTCTGGGGGCTGCCGCCTTGTTGATGGTGATTGGTATGGGCCTTATTCAGTTCATGATCAGCAATGTTCTCAAGTAGTGCTTATATTTTTGTGGGCCTCCTGGCCGCCTTGCTTGCGCTCGTGGCCATTGGCTTTGCGCTCGCAGCTGACATCAGACGCACGCAAAGGATGAACAGGCGTTTGGAGCTCGCCATCCATGGCCGCAAAGCCGCCGAGCTAGAGGACGTGAAACCTGCAGGCTCGCCTGTGCTGCGCGCAGTTTCGGCGTTCGGTATGTTCATCGCACGCTCGGGCCTGCTCTCCCGTAAAACGCTGGAGGAAATGACTGCCACGCTGGAATCTGCAGGGTTTCGAGGTGGCAAGGGGCTTGGCTTGTTTGTCGGAGCCAAGATCCTGCTGCTATTCCTCATGCCGTTACTGTTGCTGGCGCTGCTGCATGGTTTTTTGCCCGGCAGGCTGGGACTGATCGTCAAGCTTGGCGGCGGTGCTGTGTTTGGGATGTTGTTGCCAGAAATCATCGCCACTAACATCCGCAAGCGCCATCTTGAGCAGGTGGAGCGCGGTGTACCCGATGCGCTGGATATGCTTGTGATCTGCGCTGATGCTGGGTTGGCGTTGGAAGCAGGCATTGCGCGCGTGGCGCAGGAAATCCAGATGCTCAATCCAGACCTCGCGCAGGAATTGCTGCAAACCTCGCGTGAATTGCAGATCGGCGCGGATATGCGGAGCGTGCTGTCCTCGCTGGGTCAGCGGACGGATCTTGAGGTCTTGAAGCGTTTAGCCACCACACTAACGCAGTCTTTGCAATTCGGCACGCCTTTGACTCAGGCGCTGCGCAGCCTATCGGCTGAACTTCGTGCGGAAGCATTGGTCAGATTTGAAGAAAAAGCAGGTAAATTGCCGACGCTGATGACGCTGCCCATGATCGTTTTCATCCTGCCTTGCGTGTTCCTGATTGTGGGTGGCCCCGCTATCATCAATGTTCTCGCCACGCTGAGTCATCACCATTGATGATCAAATATTTGACAGAAGAAGTGACCTTATGAACGTTTCCGCCGTCCTGTCAGTTTCCAACCTGCGCCGCGCGCCACGCCAGTTGGTTTCCGCCGCGCTGGTTCTGGCGCTTGCCGCCTGTGCTCAGCGTCCTGAAACCTTCACGCAGGCAAATGCGCCTTCGGGCGCTGTGGGACCAAACACGCTAAACGTGGCGGACGCCGCCATCGCAGGCGGGGACCCAAACATGGCGCTCTCCATCTCCCAATCCATCCTCAAGGATGACCCGAATAATGTGGATGCGTTGGTGCATGAGGGAGATGCGTATTACGCCTTGAACCGCTGCCTGCCTGCCGAGGCTGCTTACCAAAATGCGATTAAATATGATTCCAAATCCAGCCCAGCGGAAACAGGTCTGGGGCGTTGCTTGCTTAAAACAGACCCTGCCGCCGCTGAGCAGGCTTTTGCCGCTGCCGTGGCGGCTGACCCCGGCAACGCCGCCGCCTGGAGCGACCTTGGCATCTCGCGTGACCTGCAAGGCAAATTCAGGGATGCAGTCGAGCCTTATCAGAAGTCCCTGAGCATAAACCCTGGCAGTATCGCGACCGAGGTGAATTTGGGGCTATCTCTGGCGCTTTCCAGCCATGGGCAGGAAGCGCTGCAATATCTCGGACCGCTTGCCACCGGCAAATACGCCACACCTAAAATCCGTGAAAATTATGCAGCGGCCCTGATCGCCGCTGGGCGCGATGCTGAAGCCCGGCAGGTGTTGGAGATTGATCTCCCGCCAGACCAGGTGCAGAAAGCCATGGATGGGTTTTCTCAGCTCATCTCCAGTTCCATCCAAAACCCGCCGCCGCCCAAACCGCCGGCGCCTACCCAGCCGACCGTTGTTACTCCGCCGGTTGCTACTACCTCAGTTTTTACGCCAGCCCCCACGACGCTTGCCCCGGCCAAGCCCGCAACCATGAATGCGCCGGTCAGCAGCAACCCGAATGCCGCTTACGCAGGGCCATCACCTATTCCTGGCGCCATCTCGTCTTCCACGCCTGGACCGGTTGCGTTCGCTGCTCAAACCATCCCAAAGCCAACCCTTTCTGTCTCGGCGGCACCGGTGCCAACCAGCAAGTCAGGCGGGAGCGCCATACAGCTTGGCGCACTCAACAGTCTGGCGGCGGCGCAACGTGAATGGAACAAGATCTCCGCCGCTGCGCCCAAGCTGTTCAAAGACAAGTCGCCGGACATTATCGAGGCTGATGTCAAGGGGCAGAACTTTTACCGCTTGCGCGTGGATGGTTTTGAAAACACGCTCGATGCCGCGCAGTTCTGCAGTGAAGTCTCAGCCGCTGGTTTTGCCTGCACAGTGGCGGATTTCTGATCCGCCCTGCGTAACCCTTAAAAAACCCGGGAAAGCCAGCGGATTTACCCGGATTTTTTGTGTTAAGCGGCCACGGCGTGAATGCGTTTCAACGCTTCATCCTTGCCCAGCGCAATTAGCGTGGCGTCAATCCCGGGGCTCATTGTGCTGCCCGTCAGTGCCGCGCGGAGTGGCTGCGCCACCTGACCGAGCTTGCGCCCTTCAGCCTCCGCGAAAGCCCGCAACGTCGCGTCAATCGCCGTTGCCTCAAAATCTGTGTCTTCGAGAATCTTTGTCAGACGCGCCAGCATTTCCTTGTTTTCAAGAGTTAGCAGCGCTTCGGCCTTCGGTTCGAAGGGCAGGGGCAACTCGCGTGCCAGGAAGGCGGCAGCGTTTGTTAGTTCCTCCACGGTCTTCGCTCGCTCTTTGAGGCCCGGCATCAGATGCAAAATCCGCTGCATCGCGGCGGTTCCAACGGTGATTTCCGCCTTTGCCAAGCGCTCCACCACCTCGTCGCGCAGCCGTGTGTCATCGGTTTGGCGCAACCACATGCCGTTTAGATGCGTCAGCTTGGCATAATCCATGCGGCTTGCCGCGCGGCCCACACCTTCGAGCGTGAAAAGCTGAATTTGCTCGTCCCGGGTCAGGAACTCCGCATCGCCATGGCCCCAGCCCAGACGCAGAAGGTAGTTGCACAACGCTTCCGGCAGGAAGCCCTGTTCGCGGAATTCCAGAATGCTCACCGCGCCATGGCGCTTCGAAAGCTTCGCCCCATCCGCGCCGTGGATCAGCGGAATATGCGCGAATTCCGGTTTCTCCCACCCCATCGCGTCATATATCTGGCTCTGGCGGAAGGTGTTGGTGAGGTGATCGTCCCCACGGATGACATGAGTGATGCCCATGTCATGATCATCGCACACTACAGCGTGGAGATAGGTCGGCGTGCCGTCTGAACGCAGGATGATCATGTCATCCATCTCGGCATTTTTCACCCGTACTTCGCCCTGCACGAGATCATTGATCACGACATCGCCTTCGCGCGGGGCTTTCAGCCGTATGGCCGGCTTTACGCCAGCAGGCGCTTCCGACAGGTCACGGTCGCGCCAGCGCCCATCATAACGCGGCGGCCGTTTTTCTTTCATGGCCAGTTCGCGCATCGCCGTCAGATCTTCTGGCGTGCAATAGCAATAATACGCCTTACCTTGGTCCAGCAGTAGCTTCGCCACTTCCACATGGCGGGCCTCACGGGAGGTCTGGAACACAGGCGGCTCGTCAGATTTCAGCCCCAGCCAGTCCATACCGTCCAGAATCACCTGCACGGCTTCCCAGGTGGAGCGTGCCCGGTCCGTGTCCTCGATACGCAACACGAACTCACCGCCATAATGCCGGGCAAAGAGATAGTTGAAGAGCGCAGTTCGGGCGCCGCCAATATGCAGCAACCCGGTGGGGGAAGGGGCGAAACGGGTACGAACTTTCATGGTCCGCCTGTTACTCTCTTGCGGCGCGTTGTGCCAGCGGGTGGAAGCGGTTAACGATCGCCAACAATCGGAGGTGGAGTTGGCGTTAGGATGGTTCGCGCGTTTGGTTGAGGCGGAGCATGAGCATTTCTTTCTGCTATTGCCGGTCGCCATGGAGGCGGTGATCCTTTATTTATTTCGCTCTTACGGCGAAGGCCGCGTTCACGTTCATCGCCGATGGTTCGTCCACGCAGGAGCACCTGGCCCACGCCTTGCTGCCCGGCGTCCCGCTATTTTTGGCACGTCCAGCGTGTTGTGTTCGCTTCATTGGCACAAAATCCTTTCATTTGGGGCCATTCCGGCGGATAACGATACAAAGCGCCGTTTCATCCAACGCGGAGACAAGTTTTGGATTTTGTGGCCCCTGAACGCCGCCGTGGAAGTGATGATTCCCTTTGGGCCGTGGTTGCCGTTATCGGCCGGGTCATCCGCATCGCGGAAGTGTTCCCCAGCCGCGCCTTGGCCCTGAAAGACCAAGCGTGGCGCGAAGCCCAGGTCAACGCATACGCGACCTTCCTTGAAAGAACCGACCAGCCAGCCCCACGTTACATGATAAGGCCGATCCGCCGCACGGACCTGCCCCGGCGGTGGAAACCTCTACCGGCCTTGGGCTTTTTGCACGGGAATTGGTAATGTCAGACAAACGGATTGAACATGACGCACTGGGCGATGTCGAGGTCCCCGCCAAGCGCTTATGGGGCGCGCAGACGCAACGCAGCCTGGAGAATTTTCGTATTGGCCGGGATCGCTATGTCTGGGGGCGCGATGTCATCCGAGGCTTCGGCATCCTCAAAAAAGCCTGCGCCCTGGCCAATCAGGCGCTGGGACAGCTCCCGGAGGAGAAAGCCAAGCCCATCGCCGCCGCCGCGCAGGAGGTGATTGATGGTCAATGGGATGATGAATTTCCCCTGGTGGTGTTCCAAACCGGCTCCGGCACCCAGAGCAACATGAACGCAAACGAGGTCATCTCCAACCGTGCCATTCAAATGTTGGGTGGCGTTGTCGGCAGCAAAAAGCCCATTCACCCGAATGACGACGTGAATCATAGCCAATCCTCCAACGACACATTCCCCACCGTGATGCACATTGCAGCGGTTGAAGCGGTGGCAGACAAGCTGCTCCCCGCCATTGAGCGTCTGGCCGATGTGTTTAAAGCAAAAAGCCTAGTGTACGGCGGTGTGGTGATGACTGGCCGCACCCATCTTCAGGACGCCACGCCCGTCACGCTTGGTCAGGTGATGTCCGGCTGGCAGTCGCAGCTTGAGCATGCGGCGGATCTGATCAGGACCTCTCTGGGCGGGCTTTATGAACTGGCCATCGGCGGCACAGCCGTGGGCACGGGGCTTAACGCTCACCCGAATTTCGGCGCCACGGTCGCGGCTTTCGTGGCGGAGGAGACAGGGCATCCATTCATCTCGGCGCCAAATAAATTTGCTGCTCTTTCCGCGCATGACGCGCTGGTTTCCGCCTCGGGAGCGTTGCGCGTGCTGGCGGGTGCGGCGATGAAAATCGCCAATGATGTGCGCTGGTATGCCTCAGGCCCGCGTACCGGCATCGGAGAGCTCCATATTCCTGAGAACGAGCCGGGCTCCTCAATCATGCCCGGCAAAATCAATCCCACCCAGTGTGAGGCTTTGACCATGGTGGTCGTGCAGGTTTTCGGCAATGACCATGCGGTTGCGTTCGGCGGCTCGCAGGGCAACTTCCAGCTCAACGTGTTCAAACCCGTGATGCTGAGCAACTACCTGGATTCCGTGTATATTCTGGCCGATGCGCTGGACAGTTTCCGCCTCCATTGCGCCGCTGGCATCCAGCCCGCATTGGACAGGATCGAGGAAAACCTTGCCCGGAATCTCATGCTCGTCACGGCGCTTAACCCGCATATCGGCTACTCCAAATCAGCTGAAATCGCCCTCAAAGCGCATCGTGAGGGGCTAACTCTGCGGCAAGCGGCCCTGGAGAGCGGCATACTCACACAGACGCAGTTTGATGAATGGGTAAAACCCCAGGCCATGACGGGGCCGCTCGCCGTTTAGCTGTCCTGCTTTGCCGCCTGGGCGATGCGTGTGCTATTAGGCTGGGCCTGTTTATTTGAGGAAGATAGCTGATGGATGGCGGTGCTGATTCACGCCGGATCGTGATTTATAAACCGGAAGATTTCGCGCCGATGCGCGCGGCGGGACGCCTGGCGGCTGAAACGCTGGACATGATCACCGAGCATGTGAAGCCCGGCATCACTACCGAGCGCCTAAATGAATTGTGCCACGACTTTATCACGGCCCATGGCGCCGTGCCGGCGCCGTTAAATTATCGCGGCTTTCCGAAATCCATCTGCACATCCATCAACCACGTTGTGTGCCACGGCATTCCCGGCGACCGGAAATTGTTGGACGGAGATATCCTGAATATCGACGTTACCGTGATCCTGGATGGCTGGTATGGTGATTCCAGCCGTATGTATGTAGCGGGCACGTCCAATACCCGCGCGCGTCGGCTGATTGACGTCACCTACGAATCGCTTATGCACGGCATCGCGGCCGTTAAGCCCGGCGCCACCTTTGGTGATATCGGCTACGCCATTCAGAAATATGTGGAATCGCAGCGCTTTTCCGTGGTGCGGGATTTCTGCGGTCACGGTATCGGCCAGCGCTTCCACGAGCCCCCTAACGTGCTGCATTTCGGTCGTCGCGGAGAAGGGGCAGTGCTAAAGCCAGGAATGTTCTTCACCATTGAGCCTATGGTGAACGCGGGCAAGCCGGATGTGAAAATTCTGGATGATGGGTGGACAGCCGTAACCCGTGACCGCTCTCTATCCTCGCAATTCGAGCATATGGTCGGCGTGACGGACACGGGCGTGGAAATCTTCACGATTTCGCCCAAAGGCTACACGCAGCCGCCTTACGAATAATTAATAGCCGCCTTTCTTTTGGAAAGGCGGCTATTTTTAACCTCTAACTGTTATGCCTCTGGGTCAATCCAGCCTACATGGCCATCTGTCCGGCGGTACACAACATTCAGCCCGCCGGTTTTGGAATTACGGAACATCTTCACGGGCTGAAACGCTAGGTCCATTTTCATGACGGCATCCCGCACGGTAAGTGTCTCAATCGCCGTCATATCCTCGGCAATGACTGTCGCGTGGAATTCCTGCGTTGCCGTATCAACGCCGTTCGGGGTGGCGTGCTCCTCTTCTTCCGACTCAGGCGCGAGAATATAGGCACGTGCCATTTCCGGCTTGATCTTATTCAGGTCCCGCTGATGCGCAGACACACGGCGGCGATAGCGGCGCAGACGCTTGGCGATATGTTCCGCTGCATCCTCGAACGCGGTCCGGGCATCAGCCGCTTCGCCTTCACCACGGACGGTAATCCCCCGCCCGGCATGAAGATTGATGTCGCAGGTGAAGAAACTACGTGCTCGACCGAAGGTGACTTGCGCCTCCAGCGCGTGGTCAAAATACTTTGCCGTGATATTGCCAAGCTGCGTATCCACATGCACCCGCAGGGCGTCGGACAGTTCAACTTGCTTACCTGAGACCGTTAACTGCATGGTCTTCTCCCGAACAAACCGGCTCACTTTGTCAGTTGGATCAAGCCACTCCATTCGCTTGCTCCTAGGCGGGCATTTTTTCCCGCTTACGCTGCGCCGAGCCGGGAATGCGCAGCGCTTCTCTGTATTTGGCCACGGTCCGCCGTGCTATGTCTATGCCTTCGTTCTGTAATAATGCGGCTATTGCATCATCCGAGAGGATTTTTTTCGGATTTTCCGCCGCGATGATCTGACCCACCCGGTGGCGGACCATTTCCGCGGAGTGCGTCTCCCCATTTGCCCCTGCCAAGGCAGTGGTAAAAAAGAATTTGAGCTCGAAGATCCCTCTTGGCGTAGCGATGGATTTGTTAGAGGTCACGCGGCTCACCGTGCTCTCGTGTAACTCCACCTCGGCGGCGATGTCACGGAGCGTCAAAGGCCGCAGATGCGAGATGCCATGACGGAAAAATCCATCCTGCCGCCGTACAATCTCGGCTGAGACGCGCAAAATTGTCTGGGCACGGGATTCAAGTGCTTTAACCAGCCACGTCGCGCCTTGCAGTTGTTCAGACAGAAAACTGCGTGTTTCCTTGTTAGCGGATGCCAGTATACGGGCATGGAAGCCACGCCGGATCAGCAGGCGCGGCATCGTTTCCGGGTTAATCTCCAAAAGCCAGTCGCTGCCGCCATCTTCCTTAACCGGGGCAGGGCGCATCAACACATCCGGGATCAGCGGGCGCAGAGGTTCGGAATCAAAACGCGCCCCCGGTTTCGGGTCCAGCCGCTTCAACTCGGCTATCATATCGGCCAAGTCCTCGGCATCCACCCCACAAATATCCTGCAAGGCCCGCATTTCGCGGCGGCCAAGCATCTCCAGATGGTCCAGCAGCGCCCGCATCGCTGGGTCCAGCCGGTTTTGTTCGGCCAGTTGCACTCCTAGACATTCCGCAAGGGAGATGGCAAACACTCCCACCGGGTCGAAGCGCATCATAATGGCGCGCACCGCCTCGACACGGGACAATTCCACGCCCAGCGCCTCCGCGAGGCATTCAGCGCTGTCCCCCAAACGGCCAGACGGTTCAAGCGCCGCGATCATCGCAGTGGCGATCAGCAAATCCGTCCGTTCAGGGAAAGCTAGCCGGGCCTGCTGCTCCAGATGTTCACGCAGAGAGGGGCGCTCAGCCCCCAGCCGTTCAAGCGGATTCCAGTCATCATCGGAATCACCTGAAAGACCAGAAGCGCCATATCCATCCGCCCCTGTCCCTGCGTCATAGACATTGCTGGTATCTATATCGAGTGGGGTTGAAGCAGCATCCGGCAGCATTCCCGCCGCCGCGAGGCTGACCGGATCTTCCGGCAACGCGGTTTCGGCTGCATTCCGCGGTTCTTCAACGGGGGTTACGATTTCGCTGCCGCTATCCTGCTCAAGCAGCGGATTTTTAAGCAATTCTTCTTCAATGAACGCGCTGGCTTCAATATTGGAGAATTGCAGAAGCTGTATCGCCTGACGCAGTTGCGGGGTCATCACCAGTGATTGAGACTGGCGAAGATCCAAACGCGGCGCGTAAGACGGAGCAAAAGCCATGCCAGAATGCTAGCGCGGTTTTTACCCGGCTCCAAGAGCTTTGGCGCGAAAACTGCATAGTGCTTTGCAGCAGTGGGCTTGTTTGGTTACAGGCTGAACTTTTCGCCCAAATAAACCCGGCGTACATCCTCATGTGCGACCACTTCTTCCGGGTTGCCTTCCATCAGCACCTGACCGTCATACAAAATATACGCCCGGTCGATGATCTCCAGCGTCTCACGGACATTATGATCCGTAATCAGCACTCCCAGACCACGATGCTTCAGATGCGCCACTAGATCGCGAATTTCCCCCACGGCAATGGGGTCAATGCCCGCCAACGGCTCATCGAGCAGGATATAATTAGGCCCAGTCGCCAAGGCGCGGGCAATTTCCACACGCCGTCGCTCACCGCCTGAAAGCGCGAGGGCAGGGGTGCGGCGCAGATGAGAGATGCCGAACTCCGCCAGCAACTCGGTCAGCATCTCCTCCCGCTTGTCGCGGTCGGTTTCCACCATATCCAGCGCCGCCATGATGTTCTGCTCAACGTTCAGCCCTCGGAATACGCTGGCTTCCTGCGGCAGATATCCAATCCCAAGCCGTGCGCGCCGGTACATCGGCAGGTTGGAAATTTCTACCCCATCCAGTTCAATCGTTCCGGAATCAGGCCCGATTAGCCCAACAATCATGTAAAAGGTTGTGGTTTTACCAGCGCCATTCGGCCCCAGAAGCCCTACCGCCTCGCCGCGCCGCACGGAAAGCGACACGTTTCTCACCACCGGGCGCTTCTTGAAGCGTTTGCCAAGCCCCTTGGCCACAAGCCCGCTGCCTTGTTCCAGCGTTGGCGTGGAGGTGTTTTTTTCCATGACAGCGCTCATTGTGCCTTTCCTGATCCGGGCAGAATGACGCCGGAAACCTGTTTGCCCGCACCCGCTAGCAGAGTCGCTACGCCTGTTTTCATATTCACCAGCGCATCGGAACCCGCCAGTTCGTTAGGCCCATGAATAATATGCACATTGCCACCCAGCCGGGCCTGCCCGGTGCCGGGGAGATAAACGCCCCGGTCGCCGGTAGCCGTGTCGGTCGTGGTTTTGATGATCACATGTCCCACAGCCTCGACTTTTTTCAGATTACCGCCCTGGTCCGGCGTATTTTGATTCTGGTTGGTGTCCGCGAAATAGCCAGTAATGACATCCGCGGCGATGGAACGCCCATCATTGGCCACAATCAATGCATCCCCGCGCGCGATGGCTTTATGCTGCCCCGCATAATATTCGATGGATGTCTTGGCGGTGACCGTGTCCTTAGGCGTGGTGAGCTTCAAGTTCTTACCGGTCAGCACCAAAACCTGCTTGCCCACATCGTAAACAGCATGGTCACCCCAGCCATTGTCCGTGGCGGTGTAGATATGAACATTTCCAATGGCATCCAACTCGGTTAGCTGCGCATTGCCTTGGTCCAGCGGATTGGAACTCTCATTGTCCTTACCTGTCTGCGTCCCGCTTCCGGCTTTTTTCACATAATGTGCCACAAGCTGGTTGGCGGTGACGGTTACATCACCACGCACGGCCTTCGCATTGCCGGTGGCAGTGACTGTTTGCGCTTCCTGAGACCAGCTAATGCCTTGCGAGGCGGTAATCTGGATCGGCTCAGGCGCAGCTCCTGGCTTGCCGCCAAGGTTTAAACTCTGGGCATAAGCGGGGGCGGCGGCGCACAGCATGACCGGCAGAATAAAGAAGAGTTTCATTGAACCTGGGTCAAAGTCATGGTGGCCGGACCGTGGAAAGTGATCTGGCTGCCCCGGCCGGTCAAGGTGAAGCCATTTTGTGCGCTCAAGGTGCCGAACGGACCGGTAACCTGTACGGGATTGGTGCTGGAGGCATCCCCAGCATGCAGATCCACCGATGCCTGCTTGGTGGTCACGATCACGCCGTCATTACGGTAAAGCGTGACGCCGCCTGAAAGGTCGAGCTTATCACTTTTCTGGTGGTAATCGCCGTTAGCTGATTTCAGCATCAGCCACGCGCCGGATTTGAGCGTGATATCGCCCTGGGGTGCGATGAGGGCAACATTATTCGCGTCTTTCTGTACCGCACTTTGCGCGGTCAACGTATAAGGCTGCCCCTGCTGGTCGCGGCCATGATAGGTGGCGCCTTGCATGCGAGAGGTTTCGCTGCCGGAGCTCTTGCTGAGATGATAGGTCACGCGGTTCGCGTCCGGTCCGTTCTGCCATGAGGGGGCCAACGCTAGTGCTACCAGCAACGCCACCGCCGCCACCGGCAAAGCGCGCTTCAGCAGCGTGACTCGAAGGCTCCGGCGGGCGAGCTCGGCCGGCGCATCCTGCCGCTGGCGACGGATCGAATCGAGGACTGACTGGCGAGGGGCGCGATTCATGTGATTCATGCAAACGCCTCGCACGGCGTCATGGAAAAAAGCAGATGAAAGCCCATGGCGTGCTCCTGCCACGAAATTAAGGCGGGAGCAGGGCAGCCGGAAACCGGCCAGGCCAACAACCGCCCGTGGAGATGATGTCCATTGGCGCGAATCATAGCTTATCCTATGAACAGCGTCGCAGCGCCGGTCAACACGATATGCGCAACCCTATGTAACCTGTTTTTAATGGCTAAAAAGGTCGGGGTCCCCGTAGCCAAGTAAATCGAGCTTCGCGCGTGTGGGTAAAAAAGCATAAGCAGCCTGAGCAATCTCCATGCGTCCCTCGCGTTCCAGAAGCGTGCACAACTTGTCCCAGATCCGGTGCAGATACAGCACGTCCGATGCGGCGTAATTCAGTTGCTCCTGCGTTAACGTCAACGCGCCCCAGTCACTTGTCTGCTGCTGCTTTGAAATTTCCACCCCGGCTAGGTCGCGACAAAGCTCTTTCAGCCCGTGCCGGTCCGTATAGGTCCGCACCAACTTGGAGGCGATTTTCGTGCAGATAACCGGAGCCGTGACCACGTCCAGCGCGTTATAAAGAGTCGCGAGGTCAAACCGAGCATAATGAAACAGTTTGGTGATGTCGGGGTTCGCAAGCAAAGCCTTGAGGTTTGGGCAATTTCGGCCTTGGCCGCCGAGGGATTCGGGGATGATCTGCACCAAATGCGCAGTCCCATTGCCTGAGGAAAGCTGAACCACGCACAGCCTGTCCCGGTGCGGGTTGAGCCCCATGGTTTCGGTGTCCACCGCCACAACCGGGCCAAAGTCGAGACCCGATGGCAGATCGTGCTTATGAAGCTCAATCTGGTTCATCGTGATGCCTGATTTTCATGTAAGATTAAAAATGGTGCCCAGGAGAGGACTCGAACCTCCACGCCCTTGCGAGCGCTAGCACCTGAAGCTAGTGCGTCTACCAATTCCGCCACCTGGGCTTAACCATTTTTTCGGGCTGTCCAGAATTTCGTCTGGGCTGCCGTCACGGTGCTGAAGCATCGTGGACGGGCGTTTAACGATGTCGTCACAGGACGTCAACATGGCTTGAGCGTGTTTTTTTTGCGCCGTACAACTGAACCGAAACAAAGAGAGGGTATCGCATGCTGTTCGAGCGCAGAATTGCTACAGTTTTCGGGGCTTCTGGATTTTTAGGACGGTATGTTGTGCAGCGTCTCGCTGACCGGGGGTACATTGTCCGTGCCGCCGTGCGGGACACAGAATCGGCCAAATTCCTCAAGCCCATGGGCGCGGTCGGGCAGGTGGTTCTGCTTTACGCGCCGGTTTCTGAGGAAGCGCTTGTGGCGCGAGCCGTTGAAGGTGCTGAAATCGTCATCAATCTCGCGGGAATTCTTACGGAATCCCAGAAAGGCGCCTTTGCTGCCACCCATGCTGAAGGGGCCGGTAGGGTGGCGAGGCTGGCGCGAGCAGCTCATGCGCGTTTTGTGCATGTCTCGGCCATTGGCGCCAATCCGGCCAGCGCATCTTCTTATGCGCGCAGCAAGGGTGAGGGGGAGCGAGCTGTTAAAAGCGCGCACCCTGAAGCGGCGATTCTCCGCCCCTCGATCATCTTTGGGCGTGAAGACCAGTTCTTTAACCGCTTCGCCAGCATGGCGTCTCTTATGCCAATTCTGCCCATCGTTTATGGCGGGACCAAGTTCCAGCCGGTTTGGGTCGCGAACGTTGCGGATGCCGTCCTGGCGGCGCTGAAGCCTGATGCGGCGGGGAAGATCTTTGAGCTAGGCGGGCCGGAGCAAAAGAGCTTCAAGGCGTTGATCGAGCAAATGCTCGCCATCATCGAACGTAAATCCTGCATCTGGGATATGCCGGTCGGGCTGGCGCGGTTGGTGGCAGCGATCCCTTTTTCCGGCCTAACGGCGGATCAGATCATTTTGCTGGAATCCGACAATATCGTCTCGCCGGGCATGCCGGGGCTGGAGGAGCTGGGCATCGCCCCCACGCGGCTTGATCTTGTGCTGCCGGAATATCTCGCGCGCTATCGTATCTCGGGCCGCCGCCAAGCAGACATTTTTATCGAATAGGATTAAAATCGGACCTAATTATAGGAAAAATTGGATGATAAACCTCAGCCTCTGGAACGGGTTTTGATAAAATAGGTATCGTTTTGATTCCTATTGCAAAAAAAACCTTGGCCAACCGCCAAAAATTTCTGTAAGACACCCATCCGTGATCTCCCGGTACGCGGTTCCGCTTGCGGTTCCGCGTCTTCTTTACGAACGAGGCGAAAAATATGGCCGAGCGCATGCTGAAATTCATTTCCCTGCCCCAGCAAATGCCCCAAAAGCGCACGGCCGAGGAGCGCCGGAAGGATTTTGACGAGATTTATGAATCCTTCGTGCCGGAGGCCGCCGTCGCGCAAGCCAGCCGCTGCTCGCAATGCGGCATCCCGTTCTGCTCGGTGCACTGCCCGCTCTCCAACAATATCCCGGACTGGCTGAAGCTCACAGCCGAGGGGCGACTTGAGGAAGCGTATGAGCTGTCCTCCGCAACCAACACATTTCCCGAGATTTGCGGCCGCATCTGCCCGCAGGACCGGCTGTGTGAAGGCAATTGCGTGATCGAGAAGGGTTTTGAGTCCGTCACGATCGGCGCGGTTGAGCGCTATATCACGGACACTGCTTTCGAGAATGGCTGGGTCAAACCCATCGCCCCGCTCGCGGCGCGCTCTGAGAGCGTTGGCATCATCGGTGCCGGCCCAGCGGGCTTGGCGGCGGCTGAGAAGCTGCGCAGCTTTGGCTATCAGGTAACGGTTTATGACCGGCATGACCGCGTCGGCGGGCTGCTCATTTATGGCATTCCTGGCTTCAAGCTGGAGAAAGAGATTGTGCTGCGCCGCTGGAAGTGGCTGGAAGAGGGCGGTGTGAAGTTCGTCCTGGGCGCGGATATTGGCGGCGAGACGTCGTTCTCCGCGCTGCGTGAAAAACATAACGCGGTGCTGATCGCCACTGGCGTTTACAATGCGCGTGACATTGGAGGGCCGGGCTCCGGGCTGCCGGGTATCGTCAAGGCGCTGGATTTCCTCATCACCTCGAACCGCAGGAGCTTGGGCGATGTGGTGCCGGACTATGATTCAGGCCTTCTGAATGCGTCGGGCAAGGATGTGGTGGTCATCGGCGGCGGGGACACCGCTATGGATTGTGTTCGCACCGCCATCCGCCAGGATGCGAAATCCGTTACCTGCCTTTATCGCCGTGACAAGCAGAACATGCCGGGCTCCCTGCGTGAGGTGAAGAACGCTGAGGAAGAGGGCGTCACCTTCACTTGGCTTTCCGCGCCTGAGTCGTTCCTGGGGGATGAGCACGTAACCGGCGTGCGCGCCGTTCGTATGCATCTGGGCCTGCCAGATGCCTCAGGCCGCCAGTCCGTCGAACCGATCGAGGGGTCAGCCTTCACGCTCAAGGCGGATCTCGTGATCAAGGCGCTGGGCTATGATCCTGAAGACCTACCCACCGCCTTTAACGAGCCGGAACTCACCCTCACAGGTTGGGGTACGTTGAAGGTGAATCCTCGCAGCTTTGAAACCTCTCTGTCCGGCGTGTACGCCGCGGGTGACATTGTGCGCGGCGCCTCCCTCGTCGTCTGGGCCATCCGCGACGGACGCGATGCCGCCGCCGCCATCCATCGTCAATTTCAGGCCGCCCGTCCGGCGCAGGCCGCGGAGTAATCAATGATGAACAACGAAACCGCCCCCGAATTTCTCTCCGCCTGGGACGCCAACACGCAGGCCCTGCGTGACACTTATAGCCGCGACCAAGAGCATGATTCCTGCGGCGTCGGCCTCGTCGCGGCGCTGGATGGCAAGCGTCGCCGCGATGTGGTGCAGGCTGGTATCGACGCGCTGAAGGCTGTTTGGCATCGCGGAGCCGTGGATGCCGACGGCAAGACCGGCGACGGTGCTGGGATTCACATCGAAATCCCGCAGGATTTCTTCGCGGAGGAGGTCAAACGCGGCGGCGATCGTCTGCGTGAAGGGCCGATTGCGGTGGGCATGGTATTCTTGCCCAAGACTGACCTTAGCGCGCAGGAGCGTTGCCGCCAGATCGTCGAAACCGAGATTTTGAACTTCGGCTATCGCATCTATGGCTGGCGCCAGGTGCCCATCAATGTCGATTGCATTGGTGAAAAAGCCAACGCTACCCGTCCCGAGATCGAGCAGATCATGCTCTGGAACGCGCGCGGCATCTCCGAGGATGAGTTCGAGCGTGAACTCTACATCATCCGCCGCAAGATTGAGAAGGCCGCCATAGAAGCCCAGGTGGGTGAGCTTTATCTCTGCTCGCTGTCCTGCCGGTCTATCGTTTATAAGGGCATGTTCCTGGCCGAGAGCCTGACGGAATTCTACCCGGATCTGCTGGATGAGCGCTTTGTGTCGCGCTTTGCCATTTATCACCAGCGTTATTCCACCAACACCTTCCCTACCTGGAAGCTTGCACAGCCGTTCCGCATGTTGGCCCATAACGGTGAAATCAACACCGTCGCGGGTAACATTAACTGGATGCAGAGCCACGAAACCCGCCTGGGTGCCGAGGGGCTGGATGAGTTCCTGGATTATGTGAAGCCGGTGGTGCAAGCCTCCGGGTCCGATACGGCGGCGCTGGACAATGTGTTCGAGCTGTTGGTGCGCGCCGGGCGCGACGCGCCGATGGCCAAGGCGCTGATGATCCCGCCCTCCATCGCTAATGACGCGACGATGCCGCAGGCCCATAAGGACTTGTTTCTGTACTGCAACGCTGTAATGGAACCCTGGGACGGTCCGGCTGCTGTGGCCGCCACAGATGGCCGCTTCGTAATCGCCGGGCTGGACCGTAACGGCTTGCGTCCGCTGCGCTATACCATCACCAAGCACAAGATGCTGGTGGTCGGCTCCGAAACCGGCATGGTGAAGTTTGAGGAAGAAGACATCGTCGAGAAGGGCGCTGTTGGCCCAGGCCAGACCATCGCGGTCGATCTCGATGAAGCCAAATTCTACCATGACGGCGAAGTAAAGGATATGCTGGCCGCCCGGCAGGATTTTGCCGCCTGGACCAAGCGCATCACCGTCATCGACCATATCGTGAAAACCGACGCGCCGGAGCCCGTGCGCTTCGATGTCGAGGCGCTGCGCCGTCACCAGCTTGCGGTTGGCTTCTCGCTTGAGGATATGGAACTGATCCTGCACCCGATGGTGGAAGGCTCCCAGGAAGCCACCGGCTCGATGGGCGATGATACGCCGATCGCGGTTCTGTCCGACCGTTATCGCGGCCTGCATCATTATTTCCGTCAGAGCTTCAGCCAGGTCACCAACCCGGCCATCGACTCCCTGCGTGAAACCCGGGTGATGTCGCTCAAGACCCGTCTTGGCAATCTTGGTAACGTGCTCGATGAGAACGAGGAGCAGTGTGACCTGCTTCAGCTCGAATCCCCGGTGCTATCTACCGCTGAGTTCGAGGCCATGCGCCGCACCATGGGGGCTTCCGCCTGCGTGGTGGACGCCACCTTTAAGGTCACGAACGGGGAGGGTGGTCTACGCCGCGCTATTGAGCGTATCCGCCGTGAGGCTGAGGAGGGTGTGCGCGCTGGCTGCACCCATGTCATCCTCACCGATGAAGCCATGTCGCCCGAGCGCGCGCCGATCCCCATGATCCTCGCCACCGGGGCCGTTCATACGCATCTCGTGCGCCAGTCTCTGCGGACCTTCACCTCGCTGAACGTCCGTTCCTCCGAGTGTCTCGACGTGCATTATTTCGCAGTGCTGGTCGGTGTCGGCGCCACAACGGTGAACGCCTATTTGGCACAGGAATCTATCGCTGACCGTCACGCCCGCGGCCTGTTCGGCAATCTGTCACTGAAAGATTGCGTCGCCCGCTACAAGAAGGCGGTGGATAAGGGGCTGCTCAAGGTGATGTCCAAGCTCGGCATCTCCGTCATCTCCTCCTATCGCGGTGGGTATAATTTCGAGGCCATCGGCCTGTCCCGCGCGCTGGTTGGTGAGTTCTTCCCCGGCATGCCTTCGCGCATTTCCGGTATCGGCCTGCCTGGCATCGCGCATAAGGTGCTGGAGCTGCATCAGAAAGCCTGGGACGGCAATGCCGTGCCGCTGGATGTCGGCGGATTATACCGTCTGCGCCGCAGCGGCGAAGCACATGCCTTCGACAACAATGCCATCCACCTGCTGCAAACAGCGGTGGGCACCGGCTCCTATAAGATGTTCAAAAAATATTCCGAGATGGTGCGCAAGCAGAAGCCGATCGCCCTGCGCGACCTTCTGGATTTCCGCACCAAGGGGCTGGAGCCGATCTCGGTGGACGAGGTAGAGAGCATCACCTCGATCCGCAAGCGCTTGCTGGCGCCGGGCATCTCTCTAGGCGCGCTGAGCCCGGAAGCGCACGAAACACTCTCTATCGCCATGAACCGCATCGGCGCACGGTCTGATTCGGGTGAGGGCGGTGAAGACCCGGCACGTTCCGAGCCGCGCCCAAATGGTGACAACGCCTCCTCCGCGATCAAGCAGATCGCCTCCGGCCGCTTTGGCGTCACGGCAGAATATTTGAATGATTGTAAGGAAATCGAGATCAAGGTCGCACAGGGCGCCAAGCCTGGCGAGGGCGGTCAGCTTCCTGGCTTCAAGGTCACGGAACTCATCGCCAAGCTGCGTCATTCCACCCCTGGTGTCACACTGATCTCCCCGCCGCCGCATCACGATATCTACTCCATCGAGGATCTGGCGCAGCTCATCTATGACCTCAAGCAGATCAACCCGCGCGCCACGGTGTGCGTGAAGTTGGTGGCGCGCTCTGGCATCGGCACCATCGCGGCGGGCGTCGCCAAGGCGAAGGCTGATGCGATCCTGATCTCCGGCCATGTCGGCGGCACCGGAGCGTCGCCGCAAAGTTCGGTGAAATATGCGGGCATGCCATGGGAGATGGGGCTTACCGAATCGCATCAGGTGCTCATGCTCAATCGCCTGCGTCATCAGGTGGTGTTGCGGACCGATGGCGGTTTGAAGACCGGCCGTGACGTCGTCATCGCGGCCATGCTGGGCGCTGAGGAATTCGGCATCGGTACCGCGTCCCTGGTTGCCATGGGTTGCATCATGGTCCGACAATGCCACTCCAACACTTGCCCGGTGGGCGTGTGCACGCAGGATGAAGCGCTGCGCCAGAAGTTTGACGGTACACCGGAGAAGGTGATCAACCTGTTCTCCTTCGTGGCTGAGGAAGTGCGTGAAATCCTCGCTTCCCTGGGCTTCCGCTCGCTCAACGAGGTTATCGGCCGCACTGATCTGCTGCATCAGGTGTCTCGCGGCGCGGATTATCTTGACGATCTTGATCTCAACCCACTTCTCGCCCAGGCCGACCCTGGCCCCTATGCTCGCTATTGCACCCGTGATGGCCGTAACGAGGTTCCCGAAACCCTGGACGCGCAAATGATTGAAGATGCCGATCCCTTTTTCAAGAACGGCGAGCGCATGCAGTTGCAGTACAATGTCCGCAACACGCACCGCGCCATCGGGACCAAGTTCAGCTCGCAGATCGTGGCGAAATACCGCAAGGTGAAGCTGCAGCCGGACCATGTCACCGTGCGCCTGCGCGGTTCCGCGGGCCAGTCGCTCGGTGCCTTTGCCGTGAACGGGCTGAAGCTCGAAGTTTTTGGCGATGCCAACGACTATGTGGGCAAAGGGCTGTCAGGCGGCACCATCGTGGTGCGCACCGCGCCGTCTTCGAAGCTCAAAACCAACGAGAACGCGATCATCGGCAACACAGTGCTGTACGGCGCCACCTCCGGCGCCCTGTTTGCAGCCGGTTTGGCCGGTGAGCGCTTCGCTGTCCGTAATTCCGGAGCGGTCGCAGTGGTTGAAGGTATCGGCTCCAACGGCTGCGAATATATGACTGGCGGTACGGTGGTTGTTCTGGGTGAAGTTGGCGACAATTTCGGCGCGGGCTTCACTGGCGGCATGGCTTTTGTGTACGACCGCGCACAGAAGTTCGAGATGCGGATGAACAAGGAAACTCTGTATTGGCAGCGCGTCAACTCGGCCTATTGGGCGGGGGTGCTGCGTAATCTGGTTGAACGCCACGTGGCCGAGACGGAAAGCGTTTACGCTGCCACGCTGCTGAATGACTGGGAACGCGAAGCTCCGCATTTCTGGCAGGTCGTGCCGAAGGAATACATGAAGTACCTAGCCGTGCCGCTGGACGACGCGGTGGAAGCACAATCAGCCTAATCCTAACCGCCCCTGGGTTCACAAACCCAGGGGTAAATTTTTGTGCTGCTTTTCGTAAAGTTTCGCGGGTGGCTTTACAGAACGCGTGGCTGCCCGCAAAAATGCAGTATCTTTTTGCCGCCATTTTTGAATGTCATAATCACGGCCATGCGAATCCTCTATCATCTGCCGCTTTCCCCCTATGCGCGCAAAGTCCGCTTGGTCCTTGCCGAAAAGCGACTTCCTTTCGAATTACGAATAGAAAGAATCTGGGACCGTCAGGATAGCTATCTTGAGCTGAACCCCGCCTGCACCGTTCCCACCCTGATCGAGGATAATGGTCTCGTCATTCCCGATTCGCGGGTCATCTGCGAATATCTGGAGGAATCCTACCCCGACACCTCGCTGCTCAGCCGCGCTCAGCCGGAGCGTGTGGAGACACGCCGCCTCGTCGCCTGGTTCGATGAGAAATTTTACAATGAGGTCGTGCGTAACCTGTATTGGGAAAAGACGCTGAAGCAATCCTTCCGGCTTGGCTCCCCGGATGGCAACGCTTTGCGCGCTGGTTATGCCAATCTCAAACAGCATCTGCTTTATATCGGTTGGCTGGCGGAACATCGCCGTTGGCTGGCGGGTTCCACGCTTTCAGTCGCGGATTTCACCGCCGCAGCCATGCTCTCCACGCTGGATTTCATGGGCGATGTCGACTGGTCCGTCTCTCCCGCCGCCAAGGACTGGTACGCCCGGATCAAGTCCCGCCCCTGCTTCCGCGCAATTCTCGCTGACCGCGTTAATGGCATGACTCCGCCGCCGCACTACACCGATCTTGATTTTTAATAGGCTGCCGTAAATGAGCCTGATCCACGCCCTGCAATCTGCGCTTGGTGAAAACGCGGTGCTCACCCAACAAGCTGACCGCGCCCGTTATGAGCAAGATTGGCGAGGTCTGGTGAACAACCCGTCTCTGGCCGTGATTTTGCCAAAAACCACTGCCCAGGTGGCCGAGGCCGTGAAGCTGTGTGCCGCCCATGGCGCGCGCATCGTCCCGCAAGGGGGCAATACCGGCTTGGTGGCTGGTGCGGTGCCAATCTTAGGACCGGATCAGGTCATTCTCTCGTTTTCCCGACTGCGCGCGGTACGGGATGTCGATCTGCTGTCAGACACCATAACCGTTGAGGCCGGGCTAACCCTCGCCACCGTTCAGCAAGAGGCTGTGAAAGCGAACCGTTTTTTCCCCGTTAGCCTCGCCGCTGAGGGCACGGCTGAAATCGGAGGTGTCATCTCCACCAATGCAGGTGGGCTGCAAGTCCTCTCTTACGGCAACATGCGCGCCCAGGTGCTGGGGCTGGAGGTCGTGCTGGCAGACGGCACCATCTGGCATGGGCTTTCCGGCTTGCGGAAGGACAATACCGGCTACGATCTCAAGCAGCTTTTCATCGGCTCGGAGGGCACTCTGGGACTCGTCACCGCCGCCACGCTGCGTCTCTACCCGCCCGTTGCCACTCGGGCTTCAGCGCTTGTGGGCATCGAAAATATTGAACAAGGGCTTGGGATTTTCACGTCCATACGGCACGCGGCAGGTAATGCGCTCACGCTTTGCGAGTTCTGCACCCAGCCCGCTTTGTCCCTGGGCGCAGCCCATACCCCCAATGGCCGTTTGCCCTTTATCGCCCCCGCCTATCTGCTGCTGGAAATCTCCGCCCTGGAAGGTGCCCGCGACCCACGGGAAATGCTCGAAACCGTACTGATGGAGGCTTTGGAGAAGGGCAGGGTGCTGGACGCAGCCATAGCCCAATCGGAGCGTGAGCGGCTGGATTTCCTGGCCCTACGCGAGGCTATTTCCGAAGGAGAGTTACGTGAAGGCGGTGCGGTCAAGCACGACATCGCTGTTTCCCTCAGCCGTCTTCCCGCCTTGGTGCGCGCGGTTGAGGATCTGGTGGCCCGCACATACCCCAGCCTCCGGCCCAACATCTTTGGCCATGTGGGGGACGGCAATCTTCATGTGAACATCCGCCCGCCTGCGGGCCAGACCATGGCAGACATCGCAAACCACAAAGCCGCGATCACCCGTGATGTCGAATCACTCGCAATATCGATGCAAGGCAGCTTCTCTGCCGAACATGGCATCGGCCAGCTTCGCCTGCTTGGCATGGCCGCGCACAAGTCCCAGACTGACCTTGCTTTGATGCGCGCGGTCAAGCAAGCGCTTGACCCTGAAGGCCGCCTTAACCCAGGCAAAACCATCCCGGAGTCGTGATGAAGCTCACAGATTTTCCCGTTCATGCGTATGACAAGTTGCGCTATGGCGACACGGACCGGCAGGGCCATATCAATAACGCCGTGTTCGGTACGTTTCTGGAAACCGGCCGTTGCGAGCTTCTGGAAAATGGTTTTGGCGCTAGCTGGCGGAAGGCTGGCAGTTCCATCGTCATCGTCAGGCAAGAGCTGGATTTCATCGCTGAAATTCTCTGGCCCGGCCGGGTTGAGATCGGCACTGCCGTTCTGAAACTAGGCAACAGCTCCATCCGGCTGGAGCAAGCCGTTTTCCAGGGTGAAACGCTCGTAGCCAAGGCAGAAACCGTACTGGTGCATCTGGGGCTCGACAAACGCCCAGCCCCCCTGCCAGATGCTGCTCGCACGGTGCTTATCCGGCTGACCCGTCCTTGCGCATAAACAAATGCGGAATTCCCGCATCCAGAAATTTCGGCCCTTCCGCCGCATAGCCGAGCTTTTCGTAAAACCCGACAGCATGTGTTTGTGCATCCAGCACAAATACATCGCCAGCGCACGCTGCTTCGATGCCTCGCATCAGTGCCACGCCAATCCCGTGCCCGCGGAACCCCGCCGCAACCGCCACCCGGCCAATTTTCCAAATGCCCGGGGTTTTTTCCACCGCCCGCGCGGTACCGGCGGGTGAGCCATTCCATATGGCCAGAAGATGCAAGGCACCGGCATCCAGCGCGTCCATTTCCTCCTCCGCCGGCACTTTCTGCTCATCCACAAACACGGCCATGCGGATGGCAAAACAGGCAGTCAGTTCAGGCGAGCCATGCACGGCGCGGATCAACGTGATCATGATTATGTCGTGAGGCTGATAATCGTGGTCTGCGGCGGCATGTCTGGCCGTAAGGTCGGCCAGCGCGTCGCGGGATTGGCAAAGCTCGCCTCTGGTGTTGCGCCAGGGTGCCGCACCGCCCCAAAGGCGGTTTTGGTGTTGGCATCAAACGCTGCGCCACCCGCGGCAGCCCCAATCGGCGCGAGATACGCATAAGCCAACGCGCCTTGCGCCGGGCCGCTGGTCTGCATCATGAACAATCCGTCCGCCGTCTTCGTGGTGTCGCCATGCTGGTCGGTGCC
Organism: Acidocella aminolytica 101 = DSM 11237; assembly: GCF_900129125.1. Lineage (GTDB taxonomy): Bacteria > Pseudomonadota > Alphaproteobacteria > Acetobacterales > Acetobacteraceae > Acidocella > Acidocella aminolytica. The sequence goes on from NZ_FQVJ01000003.1 coordinate 49,503, forward strand.
GATCCAAAGATTGCCAGCGGGATCGATCGCCAGCCTGCGCGGCTTGCGCAGCCAAGCCTGGCTGCCGGGGCCATATTGCGTGCCCCGCGCCGTGACTGGGTCTCCCGCAATCAGCACCAGACTGGCCGGAAAATGCTCCGCCGCAGGGTCACTGCCGGGCAGGGTGAATTGCACCACATGCCCGTCATCACTCCCCGTGCGGGGGTTCAACGTATCCGTGACCGTGCGGGCGGCATTGCCGCCGCAGGCCAAGTAAAGCTTACCGCCATCTTCACTCAGCGCCAGCCCGCCCGGCGCGTCGAATATCTCGCCCCCAACCGTTACCCCAGTATTTTCCAGTCCTACAAGGCTAGGCACATCGTTTGATAGCGAGACCCAATCAATCCCATCACCGCCAAGAACCGCTACGGAAATAGTGCCAGAATCTAGAGCGGTACCGTCCGCGACAAAGCGAAACATCATGCCCGCCTTGCTATCCTGGGTAAAGAACACCACTGCCCTGCCGTCCTTTGTGGTGGTGGCCAGCACATCGGCGCGGGCAATGCGCCCTAGCGCGGTGTGCTTCACGGGGATGGAAAGCGGATCCAGCGGGTCGAACTCCACCACCCAGCCAAAGCGGGAAGCGTTTTCCGGGGCGCTGTAGCCAAACTCCAGATCGGCAAGGCGCGCAAGCCAGTGCGACGCATCACCCTCCGCCAGCAACACGCTGCCCCACGGGGTAGGGCTGCCGCCATTCACCGCCAGCACACCCTGCACGGTACTGCCCACCTGGCCGACCGCTGGACCGGAGAGCTGGCAGAGCGTGCCGTCAGACAAGCGGCGTGTCTGGTAACCGCCCACCACGGTAACCCAGCGTCCTGAGAGATACTGCAAATTTACCACAGTCACGCCCTGCTCGCGCCCGGCCACGGCGGCATTATCGGTTCCAGCGGGAAACAACATGCGCGCGGGGGCGGTGGGGTTGGCGGTTACAAGCACGAGACGCGGAATCCCATCTTGCGCTTGAGGCGGAGACAAAAGCGCGGCGATCACCGCGTCGTAGGGAAATTGATTGCTGGCCTGGCTGACTGTCAGCGCGTTGGGGGTAAAGGGCGGTGCATTGGGCTGCAACAGCCCGCCCCAGCGGGCGATAACGCGCCGGGAAAACCCGGCACCGATTTTGTCGTCCAACGCGGGTTTCTGAATATTGCTTGGCCCAGCATATACGGACTGCGCCTTGGCCCCACCCGCCGTTAAAGCGGCCAGACCGCTAAGCAGGAGAGGGCGGCGGCGCATGGTTCAGAACCCGCTACCGCTGCCGCCGCTGCCGATATTGCCGCTGGTGCCGCCCAGCGCGCTATTATTGCCGGTGACGCCCAGCGGGTTATAGCTGCCCACGCCGCCAATAAGCTGCTGGAAGAACCCGGCTGTCCCACCCGGCACCGGTGTCTCTTTGCCGTCCATCTTTACGGGCAGGGCGTTGGCCAGCGTATTCTCGGTATAAGACTTATAGGTGCCGTTGCTGTTAAAGCTCACCACAACCACGTCCTGGCTGCTCACCCCTTCCGTCCGGGCAATGCGCATCCTCGTGACCTGGGCGACATAAACCCAGTTATTCGGGTTGAACTGCTCCACAAAGGTCGGCGGGCCAAGCAAAGACTGCACGTCAGCCTGTTGCGAAACGCCGGGGGTCAGCTGCTTCAATTCGCTGGCAGTCACGGCGATGCCGCGATAATGCGGCGAGTCCGAGAATACGGCGCAGCCGGGCAAGGCCAAAATGGCACAGAACAGCAGGCTTTTGGGCAGCTTGGTCAGGCGCACGCGTCAATCCTCGGGTTGCAGGCGATCTCTCGCGGGGTTGGGTCTCATGGCAGGGGCTTACGTGTCAATGTGCAAGCTCTATATTGCACGAATGACCGAAGAATTCAGCCACCCGGTAAAGGCCGGACAAATAAAGACTCAACCGCAGGAATTCCGCCTCGCGGCGAATGAAGCCGAGCGCGACGCCCTGGCTCAACGCTTCGGCCTAGTTAGCCTGGCCCGGTTGGAAGGGCATTTCAAGCTCAAGCATGAACGCTCTGGCATTATCGGAGCCGAGCTTGCCATGCGCGCGACGCTGACCCAAACCTGCGTGGTCACGCTGGAGGCTTTCGATGCCAAAATCCGTGAGGAGACCGTGTTGCGTTTTGTGCCCGGGGCCTTAATGCGTCACGTTCCCGGCGAAACCGAGGATGAAGAAGATATCACCCCCGAGTCTCTCGATTCGCCGGATGAGATCCCGTATGCGAACGATATTATAGACCTCGGCGCCGCCCTGGCCGAGCAACTTGCCCTGGCGTTGGACCCATATCCGCGCAAACCCGGCGCCAGCCTGCCCGAAGCCGCTTCGGACAACAGCGCCAACCCCTTTGCCGCGCTGGGGGCGCGCATTGGCAAGAAGTCATAATATCTTCGCCTATCACGCTGTTTTATGTCCTAATTGGCAGCTATGACTTGCGATGCACCCCCGGCTCTGCTACGCGGCGCCTTCCATTTACTTAGTCTGTTTGTGTAAGGCGTTTTGTCATGGCCGTTCCTAAGAAGAAAACCTCTCCGTCGCGTGCGGGCATGCGCCGGAGCCATCATGCGCTCACCGCCAACGCGCACGCCGAGTGCTCGAACTGCGGCGAACTGAAGCGCCCCCACCATGTGTGCGCGCATTGCGGCCATTATGACGGCCGTGAAGTTGTCGGTGCCGGCAAGGAAGCCAAGGGCGTCGTTCGCGTCTAAATCCGCGTTGGCGGCTGGCGCAAAGCGGTGATGAGAAACCCAAAATAGGGATGAAATGAGCCAGAGCAGTAAACTGGCAGTGGATGCCATGGGTGGTGACCACGCGCCGGACGCAATTATTGCGGGGCTCAACATTGCCGCGGAACGCCAGCCGCGTACCTTCTTTCTGGTCTTTGGGGACGAATCTCGTCTCCAGCCGCTCCTGGCTGCTTCCAAGCGGTTGATTGGGCGCTATGAGTTGCGACATTGCACGGAAGTCGTCACCGGCGACATGAAGCCGACGGTGGGATTGCGTTTGCGCGACTCCTCAATGCGTCGCGCTATAGACGCCGTCCTCGTGGGGGAGGCCCAGGGTGTGGTCTCGGCGGGGAATACCGGCGCACTGCTGGCCCTCTCCAAAATTGTCCTTAAAACTCTGAAAGGCATCGACCGCCCAGCGATGGCCGCCATCACCCCGTCTGCCAAGGGCGATGTGGTGATGCTCGATCTGGGGCTGAACGTTGTTTACGATGCCCGCAACCTCGTTGAATTCGCCCTCATGGGCACAATCTTCGCGCGAATCGTACTGGGTTTGCCCGCGCCGAGCTTTGGGCTTCTGAATATTGGTTCCGAGGAAGGTAAGGGCGACGACACGCTGCGCAGCGCCGCCGCCACCTTGCGTGAAAGCCCCATCGCCCCGCAATTCCATGGTTTTGTGGAAGGTCACGACATTGCCGCCGGTACGGTGGATGTGGTGGTGACAGACGGTTTCACGGGCAATGTGGCGCTTAAAACCGGCGAAGGCGCGCTCAAGCTGGTTGGGGATCTGCTCCGTCAGGTTTTTTCCGCGGGGCCTTTCGCTAAAATGGGCTATCTTTTTGCCCGTGGTGCGCTCAAGCGCCTGAAGGAAACATTAGACCCCCGCCGCTATAATGGCGCGGTGCTGCTGGGGTTAAATGGCGTGGTGGTGAAATCCCATGGTGGTGCGGATGCCGAAGGCTTCGCGCACGCCTTGGATGTTGCGGCCGACATGGTCACGTACGATTTCAACATCAGAATCGCCGAAGCCCTGACTGAAATGGACCGCGCCATTCTCTCTGAAGATCCGGTGCATCATAGCCATGGCTGATCAGCCGACCCTCAAACGAGCCGTGCTGACAGGCATCGGCGCCTATTTGCCCGCGCAAATTCTTACCAACGAGGATATGGCCAAGCGTGTCGACACCTCGGATGAATGGATCACCGAGCGCACTGGCATCAAGCAGCGCCATTTCGCCGCCTCGCACGAAACCGCCGCCTATATGGGCGCAGAAGCTGGGCGCAAGGCGTTGGAACAGGCCGGACTGGCCCCGGAGGCGCTGGGTGCGATTATTGTCGCCACCTCCACCCCGGATCAGGCTTTTCCCTCCACAGCTGTGCATATCCAGGCAGCGCTGGGGGCCAAGTCTGCCTTTGGGTTTGATCTTGCCGCCGCCTGTTCAGGCTTCATCTACGGCCTCTCCGTTGCAGATGCGGTGTTGCGGGCTGGGCAGGTCAAAAGTGTTCTGGTCATCGGTTCAGAAGTATATTCCCGCATCCTGAATTTCGAGGACCGTGGCACCTGTGTGCTATTTGGCGATGGGGCAGGGGCGGTGCTGCTGGAGGCCCGTGAGGTGGAAAAATCCGGCCCTGGCCTGCTCTCCACCCATTTGCACGCGGACGGCACTCTGGCTGACATTCTTTATGTGGATGGCGCCGTCGGCCAGAAGGACAAGCCGGGCCATCTGGTTATGCACGGGCGTGAGGTTTTTCGCCACGCCGTGAACCTTCTGGCTGGGGCGGTCAATGAGGCACTGGCCGAGAATAATCTCGCCGCGTCGGATATTGATCTGCTGGTGCCCCACCAAGCCAATCGCCGCATCATTGATGGCGTGGGTAAAAAGCTCGGCCTGCCGCCGGAGCGCGTGGTCGTGACCGTGGATAAGCACGCCAACACCTCCGCCGCCTCCATTCCGTTGGCCCTTGCCTGCGCGATGGAGGAGGGCCGCACCAAGCCCGGTCAGCTTCTGCTGCTAGAGGCTCTGGGCGGCGGTCTCACCTGGGGGGCCGCACTGCTGCGCCTATGAGTGCGTCATAGTTGATATTCTTTTTAAAATCAGGGCGACTCATCGAGTCGCGGTGATTTTGCAGCGAATCGGTCAAGTAACTTGTTGACCCGTAAGCCGCCCGTGCTAATCTTGAAAAATGAACACATTGACCCGTGCACAGCTTACCGAGGCGATCTACGCGACCGTCGGCCTGTCGCGGCATGAATCGGCTGATCTGCTAGAACACGTGCTTAACCGCATAGCGGATGCGCTTGAAGCTGGTAAATCCGTTAAAATCAGTGGTTTTGGTACGTTTTCTGTCCGACAGAAAGGCCGCCGCATTGGCCGCAACCCCAAAACCGGGGTTGAGGTTCCCATCCTTCCCCGCCGCGTTCTGGTTTTTCGGCCGAGCCAGATGCTGCGGGATGCGGTAAATGCCGACGAAACCACACCCGCTCCCAAAGCCTGACTAAGCGAAGGATCTGATGGTGGATGAAGAGTACAACGCGGAGCTAGAAGACGGCTCGCCGTCTGAGTTGAGCGGCGAGGTGGGCCGCCCGCGTATCCGTAAAGCGGCAGATGCTTTCCGCACCATCTCCGAGGTTGCTGATGAACTGCACGTGCCCCAGCATGTGCTGCGCTTTTGGGAGACCAAATTCCCCCAAGTGCGGCCACTGAAGCGCGGTGGCGGGCGTCGGTATTACCGGCCCGAGGATGTGGCGCTACTGCGCCGGGTCGCGGACCTGCTATACACCCAGGGGTATACCATCAAGGGCGTGCAGCGCCTACTGCGTGATAGTGCGGTGGTGGTCGCAGACCCGCCGCAAGCCGAGCCGGAACAATCCCCGGCTCCGGAACAACCAGCCTTGCTCCAAGACCTGCCCGCCGAAGCCGAGTCGCAGCAAGATGCCTCGGCGCGAGAATCAGAGGCGCCCGCGAGTCCCGCGCCAGAAGAGCAGCCCACCGCGTTGGAAGATGAAATCATTCGCTTACGGGGCCTATTATTTGAGACCTTGTCAGCGCTGGAGGCTATGCGCCGTACACTGGGCTAGACTTGGCCAAACGCCAAAGTTTTTTCCATCACCGTCGCTCTTACGGGGCGGCGGTTTTGTTTTCTGTGGCGGTTAAATGCATCTTGCCTCTTGGCGGCGCGGCCTGGGGCTGCTACAGGCTCGCGCCACGGCCGGAGCGTAGCGCAGCCTGGTAGCGCATCAGTCTGGGGGACTGGGGGTCGTGGGTTCGAATCCCGCCGCTCCGACCATTTTTCGTAGGGCTTTCAATAGCCCCGACTTCCCACTAAAATCCCTTGTTTTCAAAATATTTTTAGATTTAGGCGCAGGCTGTCCCACTGGCGATTCCGCTGCTTTTCTGTCAACATGTTTGCCGTTTGCTGACATTTCCTTACATAAGGAACAAGCATAACGCAGACCAGAGAGAGCAGACACGTCAGAATGAAGCCTGAAAACGACCCATCTCCGCCGCATGTCCTGTTTGATGAACCCAAACCGTTATCGCTTCCTTTTCTTGCGGCCTTGGCGCTTGGGCTTGGTGTTTTCACCGGCGGCGGCGCTGTCGTGTTCCGCCTTCTTATCGGGCTGATCCATAATTTCGCGTTTCTCGGCCATTGGTCGTTTCATTATAATGCCAGCCTGTTCACCGGGCCGTCGCCTTGGGGGGCGGGCATTATACTGGTGCCTATCATAGGCGGCCTCATAGTGACTTTCCTGGTCGTGAATTTCGCGCCCGAAGCCCGTGGACATGGCGTGCCGGAAGTCATGGATGCGATTTTCTATAAGGACGGCATCATCCGCCCGGTTGTCGCGGCGGTTAAATCTGTGGCCTCAGCCATTGCCATTGGCACCGGGGCCGCGGTGGGGCGTGAAGGGCCGATCATCCAAATTGGCTCCGCTTTTGGTTCCACGCTCGGCCAGGTCATCGACATGCCGCCCTTCCAGCGCATTATTCTGGTCGCGGCCGGTGCAGGGGCGGGCATCGCCGCCACCTTCAATACGCCGATTGGCGGGGTCATGTTCGCACTCGAACTCATGCTGCCGGAGATCAGCGTCTCCTCCTTCCTGCCGGTTGCATTGGCCACGGGTGCCGCAACCTTCATAGGCCGCGCGCTGCTGGGTAGTCAGCCAGCATTCTTTGTGCCGCCCTTGCCGGCTTTGGGCACCAACCTGCATGCAGTTGGTAATTTGTTCCTGTTCGCGGCACTGGGCGGGCTGGCTGGTCTGGCGTCAGGCGGGTTCATTCGGGGGCTTTACGTCTCCGAGGTCGTGTTCGAGCGGATCAGAAATCCCTATGTCCGGCACATCATTGGCATGTTGCTGATGGGCCTGCTGATCTACGGCATCCTGGTATTCACAGGGCATTATTTTGTTGAGGGCGTGGGCTACGCGATGATCCAGGCGTTGCTTACTGCCCAGCTTGCCCCCGGTGCCAGCCTGGCCTTCTTTGCAGGTTTGCTGGTGCTACTGTTTATCGCCAAGCTGTTTGCCACCTGCATGTGCCTTGGTTCAGGTTCGTCCGGCGGCATTTTCTCACCTTCCCTGTTCATGGGCGCCTCCATTGGCGGGGCTTTCGCGGCTATCATGCAAATGATGCATCTTGCGGGCCCAGCGGACATCACCAGCTTCGCGATGGTCGGCATGGCGGCGATGGTCGGCGGCGGAACCGGGGCGGTCATGACCGCAGTGACCATGATCTTCGAGATGACGCGAGATTACGGCATTGTCATGCCCATGATCATCGCCGTAGCCGTGGCCGTGGGCGTGCGCCGCCTGTTGGCGCCTGAAAGCATTTACACCATCAAACTCGTCAAGCGCGGCCATTTCATTCCCAAGGCTCTGCATGCGGATATGTTCCTGGTCCGTCAGGCATCCGACATCATGGAAGAAGACATCCGCGTCCTGCCTGGCTCCACCCCGTTTGAAGCACTCATCAGCGCGGAGGAAGAAACAGGCCGGATGCGCCATGCGGTCATTACCCAGGACGGGCTGATAACCGGCGTGCTGCGGGTCAACATGGCCCTGCGCAAGGGGCTGGCGGAGGCTGAGCGTTCCCTGACTCTTGCAGACATTGCCAGCAAGCGTTTCGTCGTCGTACACGACACTGATATCGCTCACGCCGTCATTGGCCGCATGTGGCGGCGTGGCGCCATTATGGCGGTCGTCACCCGGGGCGCCGGGCAAGACGCCCACGGGCAGGACGTGATCGGCGTCATCACCAAAGAGCATCTGGCGGACAGCGTCGCCAGCGCCGTCATCCATTTCCGCAACGACTAACCGGCGCGCCCGGTTAAAGGAGCTATCATGAAGATTGGTTTTCTGGGGCTGGGCCAGATGGGCCATGGAATGGCCGCGAATTTGATCAAGGCCGGACACGAGGTCACGCTCTATAACCGCACACGCGAAAAAGCTGCGGAACTGGACGCGCCGATTGCCGCCACACCCGGCCAGGCGGTTGCCGGTAAGGAGGTGGTGTTCACCATGCTCGCCCACGATTCCGCGCTGGACGCCCTGTTGCACGGGCCGGATGGCATTCTGGAGCATCTGCCGCCGGGCGCCATCCATGTTTCTTGCAGCACTATCAGCATTGAATTCGCGGAGACGTTGACCAAGCTGCACGCATCAGCCGGGCAGCGTTTTGTCTCCGCCCCGGTCTTTGGCCGGCCGGATGCCGCTGCTACCGCCAAGCTGTTTATAGCCGCCGCTGGGGCAGGGGAGGATCTCGCCAGCCTCCAACCTTTGTTTGACACCATCGGCCAGCGTACCTTTGTGATGGGAGACATTCCCTCCCGCGCCAATCTGGTGAAGCTGAGCGGAAATTTCCTTATCGTCGCGGTAATTGAGGCGCTGGGGGAAGCGCTGGCCCTGGTCGGCAAAGGCGGGGTGGACAAAGCTGCGTATCTTGAGTTGTTGACTTCTACTTTGTTCAGCGCGCCGGTTTACAAAACCTACGGCAATATTTTGCTGGAGCAGAAATTCGAACCGGCCGGCTTTGCCGCCCCGCTGGGGCAGAAAGATATCCGCCTCGTCCTCGCCGCCGCCGAGGCATTAAATGTACCCCTGCCGCTGGCCAGCTTGTTCCGCGACCGCTTTCTAACTCTCATCGCCAATGGTGGTGAAAAACTGGACTGGTCCGCCATTGGCGCGCTGGCGGCAAAGGATTCAGGTCAGCCATCCGGTCCTTGCTAGTCTTTCCTGGTCTGGCTAAATGCAGGCAGACGGGGATGGAGTCCCCCAAAACCGCTCCTTCGGGGAGCTGATGACTCCTGCAGGCGTTATGCACTGCGGGAGTCGCGCGTCTTGGCCCCCGTGGTATTGAGAAGGAGATAGGTTGCATGCTTCAAACCTTGGCTGTTGCGCTCGGGGGCGCTGTCGGCAGTGTTGGGCGATATTGGTTCGCCATCGCGGCCGCTTCCATCAGCCGTAACTTGCCCGTCGGCACCATTATCATCAACATCATCGGATCTTTCGCCATCGGCTTTGTCGGCGCATTGACGCTCAGCCATGGCCGCTTTCCGGTGCCGGAGCCGCTGCGCCTGTTTTTTCTGGTTGGCGTATGCGGGGGGTTCACCACGTTCTCCTCCTTCAGCCTGCAAACGTTGGATCTGCTGCGTGGCGGGGCCCTGGGCCGGGCGCTGCTGAACATCGGCCTCTCCGTGGGGTTTTGTCTTATGGCGGTGGCTATCGGTTACACTCTGGGTCAAAAGCTGGGCGCTACGCCGACTAATCTTAGCCAAAGCGCCGCCCAGACCGTTGTTGAAGAAGAAGCCTCGTAAGGAGACGCGTTATGACCCGCATCCTGGCGCTGCTGACCAGCCCACATACCGCAGGCGCGGTGCTTTCAGCCACGGCATGTTTCACCGCCCAAACCGGTCCGGCGACAATTGAACTGTTGCACCCACGCCCGGACATCGACCCGGATTTTCTTCCAACAGAGGAAGTTTACACAGCGTCGCACCGCCAGCGTTTTGAAGCTGAACAAAACCAGCTCAGCGCCACCTTGCAGGCTGAGGCAGCCGCCTGGGCCAAAGCGGGCCTGCCGCCCTTGCGCGAGACGCGCGGCAGTCCCACCTCTCTGGCCGCCAAGGCCAGTGAAGCGGCGGACATCGTCATTCTGGGCGCCCCGCACAACGACCCTGAAGCCCGCAACATGCTCGAACATATGTTGTTTGATGCACATAAGCCGGTCCTACTGGTTCCCCCCGTCATGCCGCACGGTTTTGGCCAGAACATCGCCATAGCCTGGTCAGGCAGCGGTGAGCGGGTTGGCAAAATCATTGCCGCTCTGCCCACTTTGCTGCTGGCCGCGCGCCGCAGCACCATTCTCATCGGCACAGATGCTGCCCATGCCGGCACACCGCCGGATGACGTGCTGCAAACCCTGCAAGATGCCGGTAAGCCCCCGCAGATCCATCGTTTCTCCATTGCCGGGCGGCATATCGGCACGGCCTTGTTGACCGAGGCCCACGCCGTAGGGGCTGATTTGTTGGTGATGGGTGCCTTCAGCCATAGCCGCCTCAGAGAGTTTTTCTTCGGCGGGGCCACGGTTGAAATTCTCCAGTTGCTCGACCTGCCGGTGCTGATGCAGCATTGAGAATTTTCCAAGGATTCAGATCAGGTTGGGTGTCCTAACCCGGTCTGCCCAGCTATTTATCAGGCATGAATGAATTTCTGACTTCGATGATCGATTTAATGATCGTCGCCATCGCTGTCGCGCTCGTCGCACGCCGCCTGCGTCTGCCTTATACGGTCGGGCTTGTTGTAGCCGGCATTGGGTTGGCGCTCAGCCCCATCAATCCGGGGCTGGTGTTAACCCATAACGTCATTTTCGAGCTGATTTTGCCGCCCTTGCTGTTTGAGGCGGCCATCAACATTCAGTGGAAAGAATTGCAGCAAGACGCGCTGCCGATTCTCACCCTCGCGATTGTAGGCACCTTACTGGCCGCCGCCGCCGTTACGCTGGCCTTCCATTTCCTGCTGGGCTGGCCCCTGAAACCGGCGATGATGTTCGGCGTTCTCATTGCCGCTACGGACCCTGTCGCGGTAATCGCCATGTTCAAGGATAACGGCGTGCATGGCCGCCTGCGGCTGCTGGTGGAAAGCGAGAGCCTGCTGAATGACGGCGTGGCGGCGGTGCTGTTCGCGCTAGTTCTGGCCTGGGTACAGGCATCAGGTCAGGCGCATCTCGGCACGGGGCAGATTGCCGGGCTGCTCGCAGTCACCGTTGGTGGCGGCATTGTGACCGGCGCGGTTTGCGCGGGGCTGGCCATCATGCTCATCCGCCGCACAACAGACCATCTGGTTGAAAGCACAGTCACCACCATCCTGGCTTATGGCTCCTTTCTGCTGGCGGAGCGCTTCAACTGCTCCGGCGTGTTGGCCACCGTGACTGCCGGGCTGTTAATGGGCAATCTCGGCTTGGCCCCGGTCAGCAAATACGGTCACTCAGTCACGGATAAAGGGCGGGAATTCACCCTGGCGCTGTGGGACTTCCTGGCCTTTATCGCAAACTCCTTCGTATTCCTGCTCATTGGCATCACCGTTGCGAAAATTCCGTTTCACGATCTGGGGGACAAGGCGTTGAGCTTTGACATCATCGTGGTGCTAATCAGCCGGGCACTCACGGTTTATCCGCTATCGATGCTCTTCCGCCGTTCCCCCTGGAGCATTCCAACCAAATTCCAGCATGTGCTGTGGTGGGGCGGTTTGCGCGGCGCGCTGGGGCTTGCTTTGGCGCTCTCTCTGCCATCGGCGTTGGAGATGCGTAATCAGGTACTTATCGCCACATTCGGCGTTGTGGTTTTCTCGGTCGTGGTGCAGGGGCTGACCATGCCGTTATTGCTACGCGGGCTGGGCATCACCCAGAACCGCTAACGTTCAGGGGCTACGGCCATGGTCAAACGTGCCGCCAGAATGTCGGTGGCCCCCGAATCAGCGGGCAGGCGGCCATCAATCGCCAAGTCCGCGAGGCCATGCAGCAGGCACCAGCAGGCTAGGCTTTTATCCGCCGCTTCACCCGCAGATACGGTTTTTGCCACACGCGTCGCCAGTACCCCATAAGCGGCGGCAAGCGCATTCTCCAGCTCAGGATAATGTCCCAGCCGCTCTGGCCCAAAAATTAGCCGGTACAGCGCCGGGTTGGTGGTGGCAAAGCGTATATAAGCCTCGCCCTGGGCGGCAAGCGGCGCCACGGCCATGCGGTCGGCTGACTCCAGCGCGGTGGTCAAATCCCACACGCCGGAAGTGGCGATGGCGGCCAATAAATGTTCACGATCAGCGAAATGGCGATACGCCGCGGTGGCCGAAACCCCTACACGCCGCGTCACGGCACGCAGGGAAAGCCCCGCCAGCCCTTCCTCCGCGAGAATTTGCCGCCCTGCTTCCAACAAGGCAATGCGTGGCGGGCGACGCTCAAATTGAAAGCCTGACATCTGTTAACCTGATTTTGGAAAAAAGTTAACAACGTTAATACCCCAAGAGCCGCGTTCTGCCAACCAAAACAGGCCGATATCAGCCCAGCGTCTGTATCAGCAACACAATATTCAGCGCCAGAATGGCGCCCGCCCCGCTTATGGCGCCAATATTTATCGCCCGGCTGTTGGCGAACGGCCCCATAATATCCCGACGCCGGGTGAACACCACCAGCGCCACCATCGGCACAGGCAACGCGAAGGACAGCACAACCTGGCTCATGACGAGCGCATGTGTGGCGTTCACCCCCAGCGCCACCACGATAAAGGCCGGGATCATCGTGACCATCCGGCGTATCCACACCGGTATGCTGAACCCGGCGAAGCCCTGCATAATCGCTTGCCCCGCCATGGTGCCCACGGTGGAAGAGGACAGTCCCGAGGCCATCAGCGACACCAGAAACACGCCCGCCGCGGCAGGGCCAAGCAACGGGCTGAGCGTATGGTAAGCGGTCTCAATATCCGCCACGTCCGAATGCCCGGCATGGAAGGCGCCGGCGGCGGTCATTACCATCGCCATGTTCACCAACCCCGCGATGCTGAGCGCAATCACTACCTCACGGTTTGAAAACCGCAGCAAGGTCCGGCGCTCCGCTTCGCTATGCGGCACCACGCGGTGCTGGGTGAGGCTGGAGTGCAGATAAAGCGCATGGGGCATGACCGTGGCGCCGATAATTCCCACCGCGATGGTCAGCGCCTCGGCATCCGGCAGGCGCGGCAGCACGGTGCCAACAGCCGCCGCGCCCCAATTCACAGGCGTGATAAACAACTCCAAAATATAACAAACCGCGATAACCAGAATCAGCCCGCCGATCATCAATTCCATCGGCCGGAAGCCGCGCCCGCCCAAGACAAGCATCAGGTAAGTCAGCACACCAGTCACCGCCATACCGGCCAGCAGCGGGATATGGCAAAGAAGCGCAAGGGCGATGGCGCCACCCAGAAACTCTGCGAGATCGGTGGCCATCGCCGCTACTTCGCTCACGCCCCACATGCCGTAAACCAAAGGCCGTGGGAGATGCAGGCGGCACATCTCCGCCAGATTACGCCCCGTCGCCAGCCCGAGCTTGGCTGAAAGCGCTTGGAACAGCATGGCGATCAGGTTTGCCAGCAGTACCACCCACAATAGCTGGTAATTATAGCGCGCCCCGGCCTGGATGTTGGTGGCGAAATTACCGGGGTCCATATAGGCGATAGACGCAATTAGTGCCGGTCCCGCGAACAGAAGCAAAGTGGAAATGCCGCGGCGGCGCCCCGCCAGTACGGCGCGGATTTCAGTTTCTGTCCGGCGGCTCAACCCTGCCCGTGTTTCGGCATCCATTTCGGCAATGCTCCTCAAGCACAGCAAGGCCGTGCCCTTGAAATGTAGCCAAGGCTACATTTTTTGCAAGCACTGGACGCCGCCGGATCACGGGGCAAAATGATTTTTTGAACATTCTGTGTGCAGCTTGTTGGTGAGGCACACGGAATTTGGGGAAGGGCGTGGTTACAAAGCCTTTATATTAGATAGAGTAATCGTTTGATTTCAGACGATTGGCCTTATCCGAGCCAGGACGTGATCATCAGGGATGAGCTGCCGCAGCGATCCTGAAATGAACAGCTCCAGTTGATCCCGCTCCTTGCGCTCCAGCACGCATCCCTCCCAAACTTCGTGGGCCAACTGAATCATAAGGCTGGAGGTTTTTCAACGACCCCACCACGCAGGTTTGAACCGTGGTCTGCGGGAACGCCGCGGTGATGGCTTCTGGAAAACCTCCGCCTCTTTTCCATCAAGCCGCGCTTGATGGAACCTTGAGAGGCAGCGCCCTTCAGCCCGTCCACAACGGCGATGAGGAAGTCCTGGACGCCCCGGTTGCGTAGCTCATTCATGACCGAGAGCCAGAATTTAGCCCCCTCGTTGTCGGCGATCCAGAGGCCGAGAACCTCGCGATCCCCCTCCCGGGTGACGCCCAGGGCGATGTAGACTGCCTTGTTCTTGACAATCCGGCTGTCAGCATCGCGGATCTTCACGCGCAGAGCATCGAAAATGACGATCGGATACATCCGCCCCAGCGCCCGGTGCTGCCACTCGCGGACCTCGTCCAGCACCGCATCGGTGACCCGGCTGATCAGGTCTGGGGAAACGCGCAGCCCGCAGATCTCCTCCAGATGCGGCTGAATATCGCGTACCGACAGCCCGGCTGCAAAGCCCGATAATCTTGTCATCTACCCCGTCAATGGGGGCTGGCCTTTTTTCACCAGCTCAGGCTCGAAACTGCCGTCTCGGTCGCGGGGGACGGCCAGTGGCACCTTGCCATCAGCCCCCTTCACTCGCTTCGTCGACACGCCATTGCGGCGGTTGGGCTGATCAGCCGGCGGTTGCGCACCAACCTCATAACCGAGATGCGCCGTCAATTCCGCGCCCAGCATCCGCTCCATCAGCCGGATCTTCAGCTCCTTCATCAGCCCGGCTTCGCCCAGCAGATCCTCAGGACGCTTGCAGCCTTTCAAAAGCTCGTCCAGCAACTCGTTCGAAATCGTCATTTCTCATGCCCCTCTCAGGAAGCATGGACCAAATCAACCGTACACAGAAGGGCGGACACTCTCGTTCATCTTGCCAGCGTACTCGGGCTTGAAGTCGTCGACCTTGAGGTCGATGACGACGAAGCAGCTTCGTCGCCGCTTACAATTTCGCCAAACGCCTCAAAACCCTCGAAGGTCTCACGCCCTACGAGTTCATCTGTAAAACCTGGACAAACGAGCCAGAAAGATTCAAGCTAAACCCGCTCCATGAAATGCCGGGACTAAACACCTAGGTCCCCTCACACCATCTGCAAATGCCCGGTTTCCACATTGAAATGCAGCCCGGCCAGCGTCAGACGGCCATCCATCACCCGTTCCTGAATCCAGGGGAAGGTGAGCAGGTTTGAGAGCGAGACACGTACCGCCTCATGCTCGCAGGCTTCGCATTGCGCGGCGAAGTCCGTTTCTGCGGCGTTCGGGGCGTCGCACACACGCTGTCGCGCGGTTTTGGCAATTTCCATCCAGGAATCCACGAAGTCGTGGGTGCCGCTGCCGGGGCCTTTCATCAGCGCCTGAATCCCGCCGCAGCGGCTATGGCCCAGCACTACAATGGAGCGCACATTCAGCTCATTCACCGCGAATTCCAGCGCCGCCGAGGTGCCGTGCTGCTTATCATCTGGTGCGTAAGGCGGCACTAGCGCGCTCACGTTACGCACCACGAAAATCTCGCCCGGCGCGCAGTCAAAAATCATCTCCGGCGCCACGCGGGAATCCGCGCAGGCAATAACCATGGCGGGGGGCCTTTGCCCGTCCCGTGCCAGGCTGGAATAGCGGTCCTTATGTTCCTGCCAATAGCTGTTGCGGAACCGCTCATACCCTTCTAGCAATGTTTTCATAGCCCCTCCTGTTTGGCCGTGGCCCATAATGTTTCCATCTCGTCCAGCGTTGAATCGCTCGGGGTGCGGCCGCGTTCGGCCAGCAGCGCTTCCACCCGCGAAAACCGCCGGATGAATTTCTCATTTGCCCCTTCCAGGCACGTTTCAGCATCCTGCCCCAGCTTGCGGGCCAGATTCACCAGCACGAACAGCAGGTCCCCCAACTCATCGGCAAGGCGGTCAGGCTTGGCCTCGGCCAGTTCGGCTCTCAGCTCGGCAATTTCCTCCGCCAGCTTGTCCAGCACGGCCTCGGCGTTAGGCCAGTCGAATTTCACCCGTGCGGCGCGGTTAGTAAGTTTTTGGGCGCGCTTGAGGGCGGGCAGGGCCTCGGCCACGCCATCCAGAGCGCCGTGCTGGGCCAGATTGGCCCGCTCAGCGGCTTTTTGGGCCTCCCAGGCGGCGGTTTGCGCCGCAGTGCTGCGCGAGGCTTCGTTTCCGAACACATGCGGATGGCGGCGGATCATTTTCTGGGTGATCGCATCTGCCACGTCATCAAATTTGAACCAGCCATGTTCTTCGGCCATGCGGGCATGGTACACCACCTGAAACAGCAAATCGCCCAGTTCGTCCTTCAACTGCTCCGGCTCACCCGCCGCGATGGCGGCCCGCACCTCATAAGCTTCCTCAATGGTATAAGGGGCGATGGTCGTGAAATCCTGCTCCTTGTCCCAAGGGCAGCCGGTCTCCGGGTCACGCAGCGCCGCCATCACATTGATGAGGGCCTGAATCGGTGCTTCATTCGACATGACGGGGTTTTTAATTGCCGGGACTCAAAATGGCCAGCGCTCATGATTTTTCGTTTAGCACACTCAACGGCGCGGCGTATCCGCTAAGGGCGCTGGCGGGCAGTCCGGTGCTGGTGGTAAACACTGCCAGCAAATGCGGCTTCACCCCGCAATATGCCAGGCTGCAGCGTTTATGGGAGGAATACGCTCCGCGCGGCCTTAAAATCGTTGGCGTTCCCTGCAATGATTTCGGCGGCCAGGAGCCGGGGACCGAAGCGGAGATTGGCCAGTTCTGTCAGCTTAATTACGGCGTCACTTTTCCGATGATGGCCAAGGTGCATGCTATTGGCGCGCCAGCGCATCCGTTCTTTCGCTGGGTGGTGGAGAAAAAGGGGTTTCTCGCCAAACCGCGCTGGAATTTCTATAAATATCTGATTGATAAAGACGGCCGTCTGCAGGATTTTTTCATCGCCGCCACCAAGCCCGACTCCACGCGTGTGAAGCGCGCCATTGAGCGTCTGCTCTAAACTAGCCGGAAGGCGACCTCGATAATCCGTTGCGCTTCATCCCACAGCGCGTAGCTGTCAAATGCATCGGGCCGGGCCCAGGCGACCTCCAGCACGTCGTCATTGGCGCGGGGCTCGCCGCCCACATAGCGCGCGGCAAAATCCAGGATGGTATAATGGAACTCGATCCGCCCCGCCGAATTGCGGTGGATGGAATCCACATGTCCGGCCAGAACCAGCGGCCCACAATCCAGCCCGGTTTCTTCCCGCAATTCTCGCCGGGCAGTTTCGATGGCTGTCTCGCCCAATTCCTGTTTGCCGCCGGGCAGGGACCACAACCCCGCCCCAGGCGGCTTGCCACGGCGCACCAGTAGCACTTGGTCATCCTTGATCAGCACAATGCCGATGCCGACTTTCGGGGCGGTGAGGGCAGGGGGGCTGTGCGTTTCACCCGGCATTTACGGTCTCAATCGCATCGCGCTGGTCAAACAAATTGAGCAAAACCCTTAAAGCCTGCCCGCGCGGGCCTTCCAGCCTTGGGTCGCGCTGCAGCGTCATCACCGCATCCTGCCGTGCCATGATCAGCAAATCGCCATCCTCCTCCGGATCCGCCAGCCTGTAGCCGGGCAGGCCGGATTGTTTGGTGCCCAAGAATTCCCCCGCGCCGCGCAGTCGGAAATCTTCATCGGAAATCAGAAACCCGTCCTCGGTGTCGCGCAGAACGGAAAGCCGCTTGCGGGCGGTTTCACCAATTTTGTCGTCATGCAACAGCAGGCAAAAGCTTTTTGCCGCGCCACGCCCCACCCGCCCGCGCAACTGGTGCAGCTGCGCCAGCCCAAAGCGTTCGGCATGTTCAATCACCATCACATTAGCTTCCGGCACGTCCACGCCGACCTCGATTACGGTGGTGGCCACCAGAATCTGCCGGGTGCCTTCGGCAAATTCTCGCAGGGCGGTATCGCGGGCGATGTTGTTCATCTTGCCATGCGCCATCGTCACTGCTGCGCCGAATTTGCGCTGCAATTCTGCAAAGCGCAACTCCGTGGCGGTGATGTCCAGCGTCTCGGATTCAGAAACCAGCGGGCAAACCCAATAAACGCGTCCGCCCGACGCAATCGCCCGCGCAATCGCCGCTTCCACTTTCGGCAAATCGGACACGCGATGCATGGTGGTGGTGATTTTCTGGCGGCCTTTCGGCTTTTCTGTAATGCGGGAGATATCCATCTCCGCCCAATGGGTCAGCAACAGCGTGCGGGGAATGGGGGTGGCGGTCATCACCAGCAGATCCGCTGTGTCACCCTTTGCCCCCAGCGCCAAGCGCTGATCCACGCCAAAGCGGTGCTGCTCATCAATCACCGCGAGCCCGAGATCGTGAAATTCCACGCTCTTCTGAAAAATCGCGTGGGTGCCGATGAGAATGGGGATCGACCCGTCCTTTACACCGGCCAGAATTTCCCGCCGCACCGACGCCTTCACGCTGCCGGTGAGCAGCGCCACCGGCACGGGGGAGAGCTTCTTGAACGTGGCGAAATGCTGCTGGGCCAGAATCTCCGTCGGCGCCATCACCGCGGCCTGCGCGCCGGCCTCCACCGCGCGCAGACAGGCCAGCAGCGCCACCAGCGTCTTGCCGGAGCCGACATCCCCTTGCAGCAGTCGGCGCATTCGGTGCGGAGCAGCCATGTCCGCGTCAATTTCGGCCAGCGCCTGCAACTGCCCGCGTGTTGGTTCAAACCCGAATTTCCTCAGCGCCACGGCTTGCAGGCGTCTATCTCCGGCCATGGACCGTCCGGCCAGCCGCCGCCTGCGTCCGCGTACCAGCGCAAAGGCAATCTGCCGGGCCAGAAGCTCATCATAGGCCAGCCGCTCGCGCGGTTTGCGGTCCGGCACCGTCTTGGGGGCATGCAGTGCGTGCAGCGCCGTGCCAAAGCCCGGCCAGCCGCGCTTGGCCAAAATGGTTTTGTCCTGCCATTCAGGAAAATCAGGCAGCCGTTCCAACGCTCCTAAAGCCGCCTTGCGCATGGTGCGCGGCGTGATCCCGGCCGTCAGCGGCCAGACGGGCTCGATCCATGGAAACATATTCTCCTGCGCAATATTCGCCACCTGGTCCGGGTGCGTCATCACCAGCCGGTCCTGAAACTGATCCAGCTTGCCCGCGATAATCAGCTTCGCCCCCACCGGAAATTGCGACAGCCGGGCGGCATGAAACAACACAACCTCGGCAAAGCCGGTGCCGTCTGTAACCACCACCCGCCAGGGCTGGCCCTTGCGAGCCGGGTCCTCGTGTCGCACCACCTCCACCCGCAGCGTGGCCGCCTGCGTGGGTCGGGCCTCGGCCAGACTCGGTGTTAAGCGCCGGTCGATAAACTCCACCGGCAGATGAAACAGCACATCGCGCACGCTTTCTCCGCCCACCAGCTTTGCCATCAGCGCCGAAAGCCGGGGGCCAAGGCCGGGCAGGGAGGAGAGCGGCGCACGCAGGGGCCATAAAAATTCAGTCGTCACGGGCTGACTCTTGGCCAAACCCAACTTATACCGCAAGCTGTCATGACAGAAGACCAGAACGCGTCCCTGGATACCCGCCGCAAACGGCTGCTCTACCGTGCCAATCATCGCGGCACTTACGAGAACGACCTGATGATTGGCGGCTTCGTAAAAGCCCGAATCGCCGGCATGTCCGAGCAGGAACTGGACGAGATCGAGGCCGTGATGGAATTTCCCGATGCTGAGCTGGCGGACTGGCTGACTGGCCGCAAGCCCATCCCCGCTTATGCCGACAGCCCGATGCTGCGGCGCATCCGCGAAGCGGCGCTGGCCGGTAAATGATCCCCGTTTACGGCGCGCCGGAGGGTGTGGACGCGCTGGTGCTGGTCCGGCGCTTAGGCGAACATGACGGTCCGGTGCTGCATATCGCGCGGGATGATGCGCGCCTCGCCGCGCTTTCGGAGGAAATAGCCTTTTTCGGGCCGGAGATCGAAGTTATCTCCTTCCCGGCCTGGGACTGCCTACCTTACGATCGCGTCTCTCCCAACGGCGCCCTGGTGGCGGAGCGAATCTCGGCCTTGAGCCGCCTCCAGGCGGAGCCAGATAAGAAACGCATTGTTCTCACCACCGTGAACGCCGCCTTGCAAAAGGTTGCCCCGCGTTCCGCTCTGGCTGGGGCGGGGTTGAGCCTTGCCAAGGGCGAGAGCGTGTCGCTGACCGATGTCGCCGCCTTTCTGGAGGCCGATGGCTACCGCCGCACCGGCATGGTGATGGATGCGGGCGAGTTCTCGCTGCGCGGTGGGATACTCGATGTGTTTCCCGCAGGCGCCAGCACGCCGGTGCGGATTGATATGTTCGGGGACGAGATTGAAAGTCTCCGTCAGTTCGACCCCGAGACCCAGCGCTCCGGCGAGCCACTGCTGCGGTTGGATTTCCATCCTGCCTCAGAACTCCCGCTGGACAGTGCCTCCGTCGCCCGCTTCCGCACCAACTGGCGTGAGCTATTCGGCCCCAAGGCGGTGGAGGACGCACTGTATGTCTCCATCTCCGAAGGCAGGCGCCATCCCGGCGCGGAGCATTACCTGCCGCTCTTTACAGAGAGCACGGAGACAATCTTCGATTATGTGGCAGGGGCCTCCGTCAGCCTGGACCATCAGGCAGAAGCAGCCATTGAGGCGCGGCTGGAACTGATTGCCGACCATTATGCTGAGCGCCGTCTGCCCCCCCGCGCGGGCGAGCCGATCTTCCGGCCCATCCCGTCCAGTATGCTCTATCTGGACAAGGTAGGCTGGGACAGCGCCCTGGCCAAAGGGCCGAGCTTCAGCTTCTCACCGTTTACAAAGCCGGAAGGCGCGGCACAGGGTATTGAGATTGGCGGGCGTCCGGCGCCGATTCTAACCGGCCAGCAGATTGCCGCGTTCGAGGCGTTCGCGGAGCTGAAAGCCAAATGGGCTAAGGCCGGGCGCACCATCATCCTCGCAGCCTGGAGCTTCGGCTCCCGCGAGCGTCTGACGCTGATGCTCAAGGAGCATGGCATCTCGCCCGCGCGCGCCATTGTCTCGGCGGATGAAGCGCGTGCCTTGCCCGCCGGAACCATCGCGCTTGCCGTGCTGCCGCTGGAGCGTGGGTTTGTCACCGACCGTCTGGCCGTGGTGGCGGAGCAGGATCTGCTCGGTTCCCGCATCGCCCGCCCGCCGAAACGCAAGAAGCGCGCGGACCAGTTCATCGCCGACGCGACCGAGATCGAGGCCGGGGATCTCGTCGTGCATCAGGACCACGGCATCGGCCGTTATGAGGGGTTGGAGACCGTTACCGTCAACGGCGCCGCGCATGACTGCCTGAAGCTGATCTATGATGGCGGTGATAAACTATTTCTGCCCGTCGAGAATATCGACCTGCTTTCTCGCTTCGGCCAGGAGGGGGATGGCGTCACACTGGACAAGCTGGGCGGTGCCTCGTGGCAGGCCCGCAAGGCCAAGGCCAAGAACCGGATTCAGGACATGGCCGCGGGTCTTATCCGCCTGGCCGCTGAGCGCCAGATGCGCGAAGCCCCGCTGCTCGCCGCTGATGATGGCGCCTTCGCTGAATTCTGCGCCCGCTTCCCTTATACCGAGACCGAGGATCAGGCGAAGGCCATTGCCGACGTGCTTGAAGATTTCGCCACCGGCCGCCCGATGGACCGGCTTATCTGCGGCGATGTCGGCTTCGGCAAAACCGAGGTCGCGTTGCGCGCCGCCTTTGTTGCCGCCATGGCGGGCACGCAGGTGGCTGTGGTGGTGCCCACCACGTTGCTCGCGCGTCAGCATTTCCGCTCTTTTTCCACCCGTTTCGCGGGGTTGCCGATCAAGGTGGCGCAGCTTTCCCGCCTCGTCACCGCCAAAGAAGCGACGAAGGTGAAGGCGGGCCTCGCGGACGGCTCCATCAACATCGTCGTCGGTACTCATGCGCTGATGGCGCAGGGCATCTCCTTCTCCGACCTCGGGCTGCTGATTGTGGATGAGGAGCAGCATTTCGGCGTAAAGCACAAGGAACGGCTGAAAGAGCTGAAGGCCGACGTGCACGTGCTTACTCTCACCGCCACGCCCATTCCGCGCACGCTGCAGCTTGCCCTTACCGGTGTGCGCGACCTCTCTCTCATCACCACCCCGCCGGTGGACCGCCTAGCAGTGCGCACCTTCATCATGCCGTTTGACAGCTTGGTGATTAAGGAAGCCATCGCCCGTGAGAAATTCCGGGGCGGACAAATCTTCTGCGTGGTGCCGCGCATTGAAGACCTGGACCCCATGGCCGCCCGCCTGCGCGAGATTGTACCGGAGATCCGTACCGTGATGGCCCATGGCCGTCTCGCCCCTTCGGAGCTTGAGCGGGTGATGACGGAATTTGGTGAAGGCAAGTACGATATTCTGCTGGCCACCAATATCGTCGAGAGCGGGCTGGATATGCCCGCCGTGAACACGCTCATCGTTTACCGTGCGGATATGTTTGGCCTCGCGGGGCTCTACCAGCTTCGCGGCCGTGTGGGGCGTGGCAAGCAGCGTGGCTATGCGTACCTGACTTGGCCACCGCACCACCGCCTCTCCGCCGCCTCCGAAAAGCGGCTGGAAGTGATGCAGACGCTGGATACGCTGGGCGCTGGCTTCACCCTGGCCTCTCATGATCTTGACCTGCGCGGTGCTGGCAATCTGCTCGGCAACGAGCAATCCGGCCATATCCGCGAGGTCGGCATCGAGCTATATCAGCAGATGCTGGAAGACGCGGTGAACGATCTGCGCGCGCAGAACAAGCAGGCCCAGAAGATCGAGCGTGACTGGACGCCCAACATCAATCTCGGCCTGCCCGTGCTGATCCCCGAAGCCTATGTCGCGGATCTGCCGGTCCGGCTTGGCCTTTACCGGCGCATCAGCGCCCTGGCCTCGGATGCTGAGAGCGAGGCGCTGGCTGCGGAACTGGTGGACCGTTTTGGTCCTATCCCGCCGGAGGTGGAAAATTTGCTCTCCGTGGTGGCGCTCAAACGCGCCTGCCGCGAGGCGAATGTCGAAAAGTTGGATGCCGGGCCGAAAGGCATGGTCGTCACCTTCCGCAAGAACGATTTCTCCAACCCCGTTGGGTTGATCCGTTGGATCGGTACCAAGGGCGGTCTGGTTAAACTGCGGCCTGACCAGAAGCTCGCCTTGGTGCGGGATATGGACGTGGCCGCGCGCATGGCGCTTGCGCGCGACCTGCTGTCCAACCTCGTCAAGCTGGCGAACGAGGCTGAGGCTTAAGCGGCTACAGAGATTTCCAGTAGGAGGCCGCGCAGCTCACAGCGGAAGGAGTGTCCGGGTGGTCGTGATGCTGCTTGGCTGCCTCGGTATCTCCGGTGGCGAAGCTTTGCCCAACGGAATTGATCACGTTATGAACAGGCCCGGAGTTGGTGCCCGTGATATTCTTGGCGGTCTGGCTGACGTTATGCTTTTCCAACGCCTGGCATACATTGGCGCTGCCGCCGCCCAACATGGGCACGGCGAAGAACACCACCAAGGCCATGATAACAATCCCGATAATGGCAATGCCCGATCTCATTCGTGATCCCCTTAAAGTTACCTTGGGGATGTGGACGCGACCTCGTCATCATCAATTAAATTTGTCCTGAACAGGTTGTTACAATCTCAATGCGAGGCCATTTTTGAGAAAAGATTAATAATCAGCACGCCAGCCATAATCAGCCCGATCCCCAGCAGGCCCGGCCAGTCCACCGCTTGCCGGTAATAGAAATAACCAACCGCGATAATCAGCACGATGCCAAACCCGCACCAAAGAGCATAAGCATAGCCAAGTGGCATCACCTTCACCACCTGGGCGAGGCAGAAGAAGCTAAGACAATAGCCCACCAGCACCACCATCGTTGGGACTGGCCGGGTAAAGCCATCACAAAGTTTCAGCGCGGAGGTTGCTGTCACCTCACAGGCAATCGCGATGGCGAGCAGCAGATAGACCATCAGAAGTCAGAACAACGGCCGTTTTTTTCCCAATCGCCGTAACGGGTTGGCTCCGGCCCGGCCGGGCCGCCAATTTCCTTGGGCTGCTTGGGAGGCTGCGTCTCGGCGGGCTTGAGGCTTTCCGTCGTCTCGGGAGCGTTTTTGTCTTCCATGGCCGATAATCTAGATCAAACCATAAAGAAGGAAAGGGGCCTTTGGCTTATCTCAGTCCTTCCTCTTTCGCCTGCAGGATGCGCTGCTGGTCGAGCTCCCGCCAGTTGGAGCCCTTCGGCGCGTTAGCAAGCGATTGCTTGAACAGGCTCAGCGCCTCGGGCGTGATCGATCCGGCTTTTTCTGTCAGTGCCTCGGCCAGATAAGCCTGCCCCTCGCTGGCATCGGACGAGCTTGGGTCCGTCACAGTCAGATGCGCACGAAGAAGGCTGATCAGCTTGTCCAACTGCTTGTCCTGGGCGGCCTGCTGGGCCTGCCATTGGGCGTGCGGCTCAGAGGGCACGCCCGGCGTGGACCCCGGCAGATAAAGCGCGAAGCCGCCAACAGGCAAAGCGATCATGGTCACGATGAGTAGTAGCTTGGCACTGCCGCCGGTAGCTTGGGTGGGCATGGAATCGGCGGCGAGCAGGCGGCGCTCAATTTCCAGCTTCGCCCCTTCATGTTCGGTCTCGCTAATCCGGCCTTCCGCCAGATCACGCTCCAGTTCCGCCAGCTGGGCCCTGTGCAGGGCCATGGCGGCTTCACGTCGCTCAGAAAGATTGCGCGGGCGGCGAAAGGCCAGCAGCAAGGGTAAGGTGAGCGCCAGCGCCACCAGCAGCATATAAATCAGAATCATTTCAGTAATTCATCCAGCCGGGCCTGTTCGGCCTCTGTCAGGGGCGCAACGGGCTTGGCGCGGTTGCGCCGTCCCAGCCAATAAACCAGAAAACCTATAATTAGCGCCAGAAACGGCGAGGCATAAAGCAGCCAGGTCAGCGGTGAAACAGGCGGTTTCAGCAGTACGAAGATGCCATAGCGATGCACCATATACTGCATGATCTGCTTGTCCGGCACGCCTTGCACCACCTGCTGCCGGATGATGGTGCGTAACTGCTTGGCCAGCCCGGCCGAGGATTCCTCGATACTTTCATTCTGGCAGACGAGGCAGCGAAGCTGGCTGCCAATGGTCTCAGCGCGGTGTTCCTGCGCTGGGGTCAGAATCACGCCGTCGCGCTGTACCATGGCCTGCGCTAATGCCAGTCCCGGCACCAGCAGTAGGGCAAAAAGAAGCCGCTTTATTTTCATGAATACTGCTTGAACAAAGGCATGAGCCGGTTTTGCACAACCTCTTTAGTCAACGCGCCTGGGTAGCGCAGCCGCACAATCCCTGTTTTGTCGATAAAATAGGTCTCCGGGACGCCATATACGCCCCAGTTGATCGCGGTGAGGCCGGATTCGTCCGTGGCGAGGCGTTGGTAAGGGTTACCGAAATTTTGCAGATAAGCGGCCAGCGCGTCTGGCGTGTCCTCATAGGCAATGCCCCAGATGGTAATGCCGGAGGCCGCCAGCTTGTGCAGCATCGGCGCTTCCTCCTGGCAAGGCGCGCACCAGGAGGCAAACCAGTTCACGAGCATCGGCTTGGGCGGGCTCAGCAGGTCTGTGTTTGAGAACCCCTGAAACCCTGGTGCACCAGGCAAGGCGAAGGTCGGAGGGTGCTTGCCGATGAGCGGTGAGGGCAGCGTGTGGGGGTTGTAATCATTGTCCTGCATCCGGCGCAGGATGGTGTAAAATCCAACCCCGCCCACTGCGGCCATGGCGAGTGGCACCCCGAACAGCAAACGCCGGCGTAATGGCGACATCAGACCGTTGCCCCACCCGGCACACGCTTGCGGAAAGGCGCGCCCACGCGCAACCGCCGGTCAGAGAGCGAGAAGAACCCGCCCATCGCCATAATCAGCCCGCCAAACCAAATTTCCGGCGCGCCGGGGTGGCGGTTCAGCCGCAATTCCGCCCCGCCATCCTGCTCGCTGGCGAACACGGCGTACAGGTCCTGAAAGCCGTTGGTGTGGATCGCGGCGTCGTTGGTGATGACATGCTGCGCGGTGAAAAACCGGCGTGAGGGGTGCAGTGTGAGGAAGGCATGGCCGTTATCGCTCAGCACCACATCCGCCACACGACGCTGGTAATTGGGCCCCGGCGCGTCGTGAATATCCTTCAACGTCCAGGTATACCCACCCAGCTCAGTGGACTGACCGGGTTTGAGCACGATCACTTTCTGCGTGGCGAGCGTCATGGCTGCGATGCCGATGACGGAAACGCCAAAGCCGATATGCCCCATTGCCGCGCCAATGGCGGCGCGCGGCAGCGTGAACAGCCGCTGCAGGGACTGGCCGAATGGCACGCGGAACAGCCGTACCCGCTCCGCGAGGTCCGTGAACGCGGCCATCACGACCCAGGCGCCGCCCGCTAGCCCAAGAGCGGCGATGATATGCTTGGTCGCGGTGAGAATGATGAACACCAGCGCCGCAATGGCTGCTGCCAGCCATAGACGTTGCATTACGGGATAGAGATCCGCCCGTTTCCATCGCAATAACGGCCCCACCCCCATCGCCAGAATAATAGGCGAGGTCAGCGGCAGAACCGTCTGGTTAAAGAACGGCGCGCCAACTGAAAGCTGGATGCCGAAAAGCAGGTTCACAAAAGGCGGGTAAAGTGTGCCCGTGAACACCACAGCGGCAATGGCGCAAAGGAAGATATTGTTGAGAATCAATGCGCTTTCTCGGCTGATGGGCGCATAAATCCCCGACCCGGCGAGAATCGGCGCGCGCACCGCGAACAACAGCAAAGACCCGCAAATGGTGATGCCTAACAGCCCTAGAATGAATAGCCCTTGGTTCGGAGCTTCGGCGAAGCTGTGCACGGAGTTCAGAATACCCGAGCGCACCAGGAACGTGCCGGAGAGCGAGAGCGAGAAGGTGGCGATCGCCAGCAGCACCGTCCAAGCTTTCAGGCTTTCACGCTTTTCCACCACAATGGCGCAATGCAACAGCGCGGTGCCGGTCAGCCAGGGCAGCAGAGCGGCGTTTTCCACCGGATCCCAGAACCAGAACCCACCCCAGCCTAGCGTGTAATAAGACCACCAGCTCCCCAGCGTGATGCCGCCCGTCAGGAAGCACCAGGAGATAAGCGCCCATGGCCGCACCCAGCGTCCCCAGGCGGCATCAATCCGCCCTTCGATCAGCGCCGCGATAGCGAAGGCGAAGGCAACGGAGAACCCGACATAACCGGTGTAGAGAACCGGCGGGTGGAAGGCGAGGCCGGGGTCCTGCAGGATCGGGTTCATGCCCGCGCCATTCAGCGGTGGCGGCCAAATGCGAGTGAACGGGTCGGACACTGCCAGCGTGAACAGCAGGAAGCCGCAGGAAATCAGCCCCAGAACTCCCAGAACGCGCGACCGTAAGGAGGCCGGCAGCCGCTTGCCGCCCACCGCCACGGCGGCGCCGCAGAGTGAGAGGATCAGACACCAGAGCAGGATGGAGCCGTCATGATTCCCCCAGATGCCGGTGATCCGGTATAAAAGCGGGGTCTGAGCGGAGGAAAAATCCGCGATATTCTCGACCGTGAAGTCGGACACCACACCTGCCCAGACCAGCGCCAGAAACGAAAGCGAGATGGCGGTGAAATGCAGTAGCGTCAGCAAAGGCGCCGCGGTCAGGGCGCGCGGGTCTTTTAGTGTGGGGCCGGCAATGCCGACCACCCCTTGCGCGCAGGCCAAGGCTACGGCCATGGCCAGGCAGAAATGCCCAAGCTCAGGTATCATGCGCCTTTCCCTTTCACGCTCATATCATCCCAACTGGCGGCGTTGGGCGGTGGGCCAAAGCGCGGGTTCCATTTGCCACTCTTTTTCAACGCTTCCTCAACATCTTTGGGCATATAATCGGCGCCATGCTTGGCCAGAACCTCGCTGGCCCGGAACACATCGCCCTTCTGCATGGAGCCGATGGCGACCACGCCTTGCCCCTCACGGAACAGATCAGGCAGCACGCCGGTATAAATAACCTTCACGGCCGCCTGGCCATCCGTCACCGCGAAATGCGTGACCGGTTCGCCCTTGGACACATCGGTGGCAACGGTGCCGACCTCCACAATGCCGCCAAGCCGGAAGCTCCGTCCCAGTGGCGGCGCCTTGGCTTCCACCTGCCGGGGCGAAAGGAAGTATGTGAGCGAGGATGAAAACGCCGCGAGCGACAGCGCCACGGCCCCACCCAAGCAGACTAAACAGGCCAGAACTAGGTAAAGCCGACGCTTTTTGGGGGTGCGCATCTTAGAGCTGCTCGGCCTGGGCTAGGCGCGCGCGAGCCCGGCGATAGCGGGCCAGCGTCAACAAGGATACGCCTGCCAGAAAGATCACGGTTGCGGCATAAGCCCCGTCGATAAAGGGCCAGACCTGGATGGGTTGTACGGGAGGGGTCATTGTGCGCGCTCCGCCGCGGCGCGCAGCAGGGCCGTGGTCTTACGTTCTGAAATCGCCGAGGACATGCGCGCCACCACCAGCGTGATGAAGGTAAGGTAGAACCCTACGGATGCGATCAGCAACGGGTAGAGCATGGTGATGTAAATTTTGGAGGGGCCAGTGAAGGAGATGGTGTTGCCCTGATGCAGCGTGTTCCACCACTGGACCGAGAATACGATGATCGGCAAATTCACCGCCCCGGCCAGCGCCAATATGGCGGCGGCGCGATAGGCATGGGCTTTGTTATCAAATGCCCGAATAAGCGCGATATGGCCGAGATAAAGGAAAAACAGGATCAGCACGGAGGTCAACCGGGCATCCCACACCCAATAAGCCCCCCACATAGGCTTGCCCCAGAGCGAGCCGGAGACGAGGCAGACAGCAGTGAACCCGGCGCCGATGGGACTGATTTCCTCTGCCGCGATATCCGCCAGCGGGTGCCGCCAGACCAGGGAAAGAAACGAGCAGATGGCGAGCGCCGCATACCCCGCCATTGCGACCCAGGCGGCGGGCACATGCACATACATGATGCGCGAGGCGTTGCCCTGCTGCCAGTCAGCCGGGGCAAACCAATAGCCCCAGACAATTCCGGTAACGGTTAAAAAAAGCGCGAATCCGGCCAGCCACGGCAAGGTTGGGCGTGCAACGCGTTGGAACCGGCCAGGATTGGCCAAATAATGAAACCACCCGCCATTTTTGGCTGGTCTGGTCTGGACAAGCGCACTTTCCTTCATGGCTGCGTTCTTACGTCTTCGCTAAGTAAATTTGAAGCACTGTGAAAATTGGTTACATTCCAGCCCCATGAACTACTGGCTGGTGAAATCCGAACCTGACGCATTCTCCTGGGATGAGCAGGTTAAAAATGGCGTTGAGCCCTGGACGGGCGTGCGCAACCATCTCGCCAAGCGGCATCTCAAGGAGATGAAGCAGGGCGATCTCGCTTTCTTCTACCACTCCAATATCGGGCGGGAGATTGTCGGCATTGTTGAGGTGGCGCGCGAAGCCTATCCTGACCCGACGGCGGAAAGCGGCGATTGGGTGTGCGTGGACATGAAGGCGGTGAAATCTTTGAAAACGCCCGTAACCCTTGCGGCGATCAAGGCTGATCCCAAATTCAAGGAGCTTGGCTTGCTCAAATATTCACGCCTGTCGGTCGCGCCGGTCGGCCCTGAGCATTGGGCGATGCTGTGTGAGATGGGAGGGGTGAAATGACCGAGTCCGCGATTCTGGCCGGTGGGTGCTTCTGGTGCCTGGAAGCCGCTTATGACGAGCTTGAAGGGGTTGTCAGCGTCCAGTCCGGTTATGCAGGCGGGCATGTGGAGCACCCCAGCTATAAACAGGTTTGCTCCGGCGCCACCGGCCATGCCGAGGTGGTGAAGGTGGAATATGACCCATCCGTGATTTCTTACGCTGATTTGCTGCGGGTGTTTTTCACCATTCATGACCCCACTATGCTGAACCGTCAGGGCAATGACATCGGCACGCAATACCGCTCCGCGATTTTTTATGCCATGCCCGAACAAAAAGCCGCGGCGGAGGCTGCTATTGCCGAATTCACGCCAATCTGGGGTAAGATTGTTACAGAAATCTTACCGCTCACCATTTTTTGGCCCGCAGAGGCAGAGCATGAGAATTATTTCGCGCGGAACCCGTGGTCTGGTTACTGCCAAGCCATTATCGCTCCGAAAATCGCCAAGCTGCGCAAGAATTTTCACGACCGGCTTAAGAAAGCTTAAAGCAGCGCTGTCGCGACTTGATTGCCGCCTTTCACCTTCGCCTCACGCAGGGCCTTGGCGGCGGCGGTCATTAGAATGGCGGGCGAGGGCTTGGTTTCC
Organism: Acidocella aminolytica 101 = DSM 11237; assembly: GCF_900129125.1. GTDB lineage: Bacteria > Pseudomonadota > Alphaproteobacteria > Acetobacterales > Acetobacteraceae > Acidocella > Acidocella aminolytica. Next base: position 79,721 of record NZ_FQVJ01000003.1, read on the forward strand.
TTCACGCAGGCCACGCCCACGCTAACAGTAAGCGGCATGGGCAGGCCCGGGACGCCATGGGAAGCCACCATTTCGCAAATACGTTCGGCTACCAGCTTGGAGTCGATGAGGCCAGCCTGCAACAGAACAGCGAAGCAATTTACGTCATAGCGTCCGCAAGCGTCATCTTCGCGGATTGAATGGCGGATTTGCCTGGCGATTTCGGACAGAGCGCGGTCTCCGGTTTCCATGCCGAAATGTTCGTTTACGATGGAAAGACGGTCTATATCCACAAAAAGTAGGCTGAAGGATGAATCAGATGTCGCGTGAGTGCATTCAAGATAGATAAGCTCCTCGATCATGACACGGTTCCACATCCTGGTCACTTCATCTACCGCATTCCGGCGGTCGATAGGCTCCCAGCTCTGAATGAGCGCATCTTGGAACGAGGGGGGACGGCTGCGACTTAGTTCACGCTCCGCGATGATCGCAAGATCCTGGAGGGTTTCTTGCTCGTCGGGGCCAAGTTGCCGGGAAAGAGTATCCATAATGCATAGGGCGCCCACCGCCGAGCCGGACTCGGCATGGATAGCGTGACCCGCATAAAAGCGTACGAAAGGTGGGCCGGTGACGATGGCGTTATTGGCAACACGTTCATCCTGCGTGGCATCGGGTACCACAAAGGGGCCATGAAATGACAGGGCAAGATTGCAGAAAGAGGTGCCCCGCGGAAGTGAGGTGAAAGATAGGCCAAAGCTGGATTTGGTCCATTGATGATCTTCCGCGATGAAATTGATCATCGCTATGGGGGCTTTTAAAATCCGTGCCGTTAATCTCGTGATTCGATCAAAACGCGCCTCAGCGGGTGTGTAGATCAAGTTCAGGGCATGCATATCCTTCAGCCGAAGCATTTCGCTTAAGCTGACCTGTTTAGCTTCAGTGCTCACATGCATCCCTGTTAGGTTGTCCGTCTAACCTCAACTATAAGATGCATAATAGGTATGGCAAAGCCAGTGGATAAAAAGTAATCAACCGTTATAAGAACAGCATCGAATAGAAATGGCCGCGGCGGGGCGGTTGGCCCGCCCACGCAGCGGCCATAGAGTGCTCAGAAGCCTTCCAGAACGATCTTGCCGACCGTTTCGCCACTTTCCAGCGCGGCGTGGGCGCGCATGAGGTTGCCAGCGTTGATAAGGCCAAAATTCTCGGTCATCGTGGTTTTCAGTGTGCCGTTATCGACAAGATGGGCAATGGCCTCTAGCGTGCGGTGCTGGATGGCCATGTTCGCCGTATGCAGCATACCGCGCGTGAACACATATTCCGTGTGCAGAGTAGCGCTCTTGCGGATCAGCGGCGAGACATTCAGCTCCCCGGCGTTGGATTCGATGATGCCCACAGCGCCTTCCGGAGCCAGCAGGTCCACTAGCTTGTGAAAATGCTGTTTCACATGCGCCACGCAGAGAATGTGGTCAGGCGGCGCCAGTCCAGCCTGCAGGATTTGCGCACCAAAATCGTGATGATGGTTGACGATGTGATGCGCGCCGAGCGAGCGGCACCAATCCGCGGTCTCTGGGCGGGAGGCGGTGGCGATGATCGTCATGTCCGTCAACTGCGCGGCGAGTTGAATGGCCATGGAACCCACACCGCCGCCAGCGCCCACCACCAGCAGCGTGCCGCCATGCGGCTGGTCGCGCGGGATACGGAAACGCTCGAACAGCATCTCCCAGGCCGTGAGCGCGGTGAGCGGCAGCGCGGCGGCAGCAGCAAAATTGAGGGTTTTGGGTTTGTGGCCGACAATCCGGTCGTCAACCAGATGGAATTCGGCATTGGTGCCTGGGCGGTCCGTCACGCCAGCGTAATAAACCTCGTCACCAACGGAGAAATTCTGCACTTCAGGGCCGATGGCGCGCACGATTCCGGCGGCATCGAACCCCAACACGCGGGGCTCGCCAAGCGGCTCGTTGGCTTGACGGATCTTGGTGTCGATCGGGTTTACGGACACAGCTTTAATCTCGACCAGCAAGTCGTGATGGCGGGGAACCGGCATTGGCAGTTCGATATCCTGCAGCGCATCAGGATCTGTGATGGGGCGGGAATGGGTAAAGGCAACGGCTTTCATGGAACGTCTTTCACTTGAGGTTGGCCGGCTATCTACATGATATAATATGATATGATTGGCATGAATTAATGAATGCGCAACAGGCTGGGGCCCTCGTTTGCCAGCCATGTGGTTGCGGCGTGCCTGTGCGGGGTGAGCAGGTCCGTTAATGCCCAGAAATTCGGCCCATGATTCATGTGCCGTAAATGCGCCACTTCATGCGCCACGACGTAATCCTGCACAAAATCTGGGGCGCAGATAAGTCGCCAGCAAAAAGCCAGCGTCCCGTCCGGGGCGCAGCTCCCCCAACGGGATCGGGTGTCTTTAATTCGTACAACTTTGGGACGCAGGCTGGCGCGCTGGGCGGTTTCCGCAGCGCGGGCGGTCAGGCGCTGGCGAGCCAGATGTTTCAGGCAGTCGGAAACACGCCGCGCCAGGAATTCCGGTTCGCCGGTGACATAGATGGCGCCGCTCTCGATCCAGGCGCCACCGCGTTGGTTTTGAACATGCACAATCTCGTGAGGCACCCCGACCACGGGCACCATCGCGCCGGGTTTGAGAGCTAGGGGCAAGGGCAGGGCGTCCAACTTTTCGCTTACCCAGGCTTCATGCTCGTGCAGCAGAGCGAGCCCTGCCCGGCGGGAGGCGCGCATGGGCAGGGTTATAACCACCCCTTGCGCTGGATCCACCCGTAATGAAATTCGACGGGCCCGCGTGGAGCGTTTGAAGGACACAGCAATCAGCGCGCCCTGGACGGGAACAAATTCAGTGGTGAACGCGGCGCCGCTCACGCGCGCCGCCGCCGGGGAGGCTTGCCCGGCCAGTCCATGATGTGATGCTCAAGCGGCCCGGCCTCGCGTTCATCCACACAGCGCCCCGCGACGGAGGCGCCTGATTCGATTACGCTTTCGGCCCGACCGCTGCGCAGCGGGTGCCAGGGCGGCAGATCTTTGCCCTCATGAACCAGTCGGTAGGCACAGCTCGGCGGTAGCCAGTCGACTTTTTCCAGTTTTTTGGGTGTCAGCTTCACGCAATCCGGCACGAGGCTCTTGCGGTTGGCATAGTCCCGGCAGCGGGCCGTTGCGGTATCTAGAAGGCGGCAGGCGACGTTGGTGAATTCAATTTCGTCCGTGTCTTCGTCGCGCAATTTGTGCAGGCAGCAACGCCCGCAGCCATCACAGAGCGCCTCCCACTCCGACCGGCTCATCTCCGCCAGTGTCTTGTTTCGCCAGAATCCCATGCTGCCAGCATAGCCGAGGCCGCGCGGGTTCGCCATGGCAAGTGTTTATGACAGCTATCCCCCCCCCCCCGTTGCGGGGGCATGGGGTGGCGTGGCAAGGTTAAGTTATGTTGAGACGTATGATGTTGGCGGGTCTGGGCGGCGCCCTGGCATTGCCTAAGGCGAGTTGGGCGGCGCAAAGCTTCCCGGCCTTTTTGGCGCAACTCCAAGCCAGGGCTCGGGCCGAGGGGATTCCCGCCCGTGTCGTGGAGGCAAGCACGGCGCATCTCACGCCGAATCAGAAAGTGCTGAAGCTCGACCATCACCAGCCGGAATTCACCCTGACCTGGGCGAAATATTCCAGCATCGTGCTGACGCAAGAGCGGATCGGCACCGGGCAGAAGACATATCATGCCACCCAGCCGCTGCTGGCAGCGGTGACTAGTCGGTATGGCGTGTCCAGCCAAATTATATTGGGCATTTGGGGGCTGGAGACGAATTTCGGGTCCAATCAAGGTGATTTTAACGTCATCGACGCACTGGCCACACTTTCCTGGGACAGGCAGAGCCGGTATTTCGGGAATGAGGCGATTGACGCGATGAAGATTGTGGCGCAGGGCGATGCGCCGGTCTCGCGGTTGCTTGGCTCTTATGCCGGGGCCATGGGGCAGCCGCAATTTATGCCCAGCACTTATCTCTCCACGGCGGTAAGCTTCACTGGACATGGCGCTCCGGATATCTGGCACTCAAACGCTGACGCCCTGGCCTCTATGGCCAATTACCTCGCGAAGGCTGGGTGGCGGTCTGATGAGCCGTCGTCCGAGAGCGTAGCGGTGCCGCATGGTGTTAATCTGGGTGAAACAGGCCGAAAGCATGTGCGGACTCTCGGCTATTGGGAGCGGCTGGGGGTTCAACGCCTTCCCGGCGCCGTGCGGCTGCCGGATTCCATGCCTGCAGCGCTGCTGTTGCCGGATGGCCCTGGCGGACAAGCCTTTTTGGTGTACCAGAATTTCTCGGTCATCCGCCGTTATAACCCGTCCGACTATTATGCCCTAGCCGTCGGCGCGTTAGGGCGAATGATTCTGGCATGATCAACCGGCTACTTTTAGGGGTATGCGCGGTGCTCTCCGGCTGTGTGGCGCACCGCCAGCCGCCGTCCGGGCATGTGACCTATACCATTGGCAACCCTTATCAAACGGGAGGGCAATGGCATTATCCCCGTGAATTCAACCAGTACGACGCAACCGGGCTTGGGATCATCATACGGCATGATTCCAATCCCTACACGGCTGATGGCGAAGTTTATGACGCTGAAGGGTTGATGGCCGCCAGCCCGGTGTTGCCGTTGCCCAGCATCGTGACCGTCACAAATCTGGTGAATGGCTATTCTGTGCAGGTGCGGGTGAATGAGCGCGGGCCGAACGTGCCGGGGCGGGTGATTGCCGTGACACCTCGCGTGGCGCGATTGCTGCGTTTCCCCACTGGTGGTGTGGTTGAGGTGCAGGTGAAGCTGGATAGCGCCGCGAGCGCGGCACTTCAGGCGTCTTTGGGGGCCGGGCCGAAATTAAGCGCCGCGCCAGTGGTGGGGATTACCGAGCAGAGTTTGGCAGCACCCGGCGGTGGCACAACCAGCAGGGCGCAGCAGATTGGCCCGGCCAGCAATGCCAGTATGCGAAGTGGCGCGCCGCGGCTCACCGGGCAAGTGACAACGATCCTACCAGCGCCCGGGCCGCTTTGGGTTCGGGTTTCGGGGTTTGGAAACGAAGGTGACGCAGCGCGGATGATGGCGCGGCTCTATGGGTTTCCGGCCCGGCTAACGCCTGTGTTTGGCGGCGACCGTACGCTCTGGGCCGTGGATGCTGGGCCATACCACTCCGTTGCTGCGGCGGATCAGGCGTTGCAAGAGGTGCTGCGTCGGGGCGTCGCGGGACCTGAGATCGTCGTAAGGTAGTATGGTGGCAAAGCGGGGTGTGTTCATTACGCTGGAGGGCGGGGAAGGGGCTGGCAAATCCACCGCGGCCTCCGGGCTGGCCGCGAAGCTGCGCGAGGAAGGGCAGGAGGTACTGCTGACCCGTGAGCCAGGCGGCACCAAGGGGGCGGAAGCGATTCGGGCGCTGCTGTTGAATCAGGATATCCCGCTAGACCCACTGGCCCAGACCATGCTGCATTTCGCGGCTCGAGCGGACCATGTGGCGCATTCGATCAGACCTGCGCTGGCGCGCGGCGCCGTGGTGATTTGCGACCGGTTTTATGATTCCACCATGGCTTATCAATCTTACGGTCAGGGCGTGGCACTTGCGGATGTGCGGGCTTTGATTGGGTTGATCAGGTTAAAGCCGGATATTACATTTCTTCTTGAGCTTGCTGAGAATGAAGCAAAAAAACGTATCCTGGCGCGTGCCAGTGGGACAGACCGTTATGAGGAAATGGACGCGGCTTTTTTCGCCCGCGTGCAGACCGGGTTTGCCTGCATGGCGGCGGCGGAGCCTGAGCGCTTCTTGAAAATCGACGCCAGCCCGGCGCCGGGCGAGGTGGTGGCGGCATTGCGGCTGGCGTTGCGTGAAAAAGCAGGGCGCTGATGGTGCTGGACCCGCGCGCGAACCCGTTTTTCCGTGGGCACGAAGGGGCGGTTAACTCGCTTATTCATGCCGTGCGGTCTGGGCGGCTGCATCATGGCTGGCTACTGGCAGGGCCGCCGGGGATTGGCAAGGCGACACTGGCCTACCGGTTTGGGCGCTGGCTGTTGGCGGGCGGGCAGACGGCTGATCTGTCCGTCCCTGAAAGCTCCGGCGTGTTCCGGCGTGTGGCTGCGGGCACGCATCCTGATTTTTTTACCGTTGAACGGCGTGTGAATGCCAAGACGGAGAAGCTGCAAGGCGAAATCGTGATCGCTACCATTCAAGAGGCCAGTGCGTTTATGCGCCTGACCCCGGCCGAAGGCGGCTGGCGCGTGGTGGTAGTGGATGGCGCGGAGGATATGAACCCCAACGCGGCGAATGCGCTGTTGAAATTGCTAGAGGAACCGCCACCCCGCGCGATTCTGCTGCTGGTTAGCGCGGCGCCGGGGAGGCTTTTGCCAACCATCCGTAGCCGTTGCAGGATTTTGCCGATGGCGCCCTTGCCAAGTGAGACTATGCTGACCTTGCTCCAAGAGTATGCGCCGGAGTTGGAGCAACCTGCGACGGCGCGGTTGATAGATCTGTCAGAAGGCAGCATTGGCAATGCGCTCAGCCTCGCGGCTGGCGATGGCGTGGCGCTGGCCGCTTTGGTGGATGAAGCTTTGGACGCTCCGGTAAAGCCCGCCCGGGCCCAAGCCATGGCAGACAGCGTTACCCGCACGGTGGACGGAACGGACAGGTTCGAGCTGTTTTTTTCTCTGTTGCGGACGCGCTTAGCCACCCGCACCCGTGCTCTGGCACGGGCAGGGGCAGGGGGCATGCATCTCAGCCATAACGTCACGCTCTGGCAGGATTTTGGAAAACTGGAGCGCGAAGTGTTAGGATTAAATTTGGACAAGCGCGCCGCCATCCTCGTGGCGCTGGAACAGTTGCATAGGTCATGAGCAAGAAGTTTTATATTACCACGCCGATCTATTACGTGAACGGCGCGCCGCATCTCGGCCACGCCTACACTTCCACCGCCGCTGACGTTCTCGCCCGCTGGCACCGGCTGGAGGGGGAAGATGTGTTTTTTCTCACCGGCACGGATGAACATGGGCAGAAGGTAGAGAGTGCTGCCCGTGCCGCCGGCATTGCACCGCAGGAATTTGCTGACCGTGTGTCGGCTGATTTCGAGGATATGGCGAAGGCGATGAACATTTCCAATGATGAGTTCATCCGCACCACCGCGCCGCATCACAAGGAAGCTTGTCAGGCGATTTGGAAGAAGCTGGAGGAAAACGGCTTCATCTATCTCGGCGCTTATGAGGGCTGGTACGCGGTGCGAGATGAAGCCTTCTATGATGAGTCCGAAACTGCGCTGAAACCGGATGGCACGCGCTATGCAGTGGCCTCCGGCGCGGCGGTGGAGTGGGTTGTTGAACCCAGCTATTTCTTCAGACTCAGCGCCTTTCAGGACAAGCTCCTTGAATATTATGAGCGAAATCCGGGCTTTATCGCCCCTTCCGCCAAACGCAATGAAATCCTGTCTTTCGTGCGCGGGGGGCTGAACGATCTTTCCATCTCCCGCACCAGCTTCTCCTGGGGCATTCCGGTGCCGGGCGATGAGAAGCATGTGATGTATGTCTGGCTGGACGCCTTGGTGAATTACATCACCGCCGTCGGCTACCCGGATGTAACCGCGCCGCGTTGGGGGTATTGGCCCGCCAGCCTGCATTTGGTGGGCAAGGAGATTATCCGCTTTCACTCCGTCTATTGGCCCGCGTTTTTGATGGGGGCCGGATTGCCGCTGCCGGAGAAGATTTTCTCCCATGGCTGGTGGACAGTGGAAGGGGCTAAGATGTCCAAGTCGCTGGGTAATTTCATTGATGTCCGGCCGCTAGTGCAAGAATTCGGGCTCGATCAGATCCGTTATTTCATTCTGCGCGAAGTGCCTTTTGGTAATGACGGCGATTTCTCCCGCCGCTCGCTGGTGGGGCGGATCAATTCTGACCTGGCCAATGGCATTGGTAATCTGGCCCAGCGCACGCTCTCTTTCATAGGCAAGAATGCAGGTGGCGCCGTGCCGCCGAAAGGCACATTGCAGGAGGTCGATGAGGCGCTGATGGTCCTGGCCAACGCTCTGCCGGAGAAAATGCGCGCGGCGCTCCATAAGATCGCATTCCATGAAGCACTGGAGGAAGCTTGGCGGGTGATCCGCGCTGCCGACACATATATCGACGCCCAGGCGCCCTGGAGTCTTCGCAAAACTGACACCGCTCGGATGAACACCGTGCTCTATACGCTTTGCGAAGTGTTGCGTGTGCTGGGGGTGGTATTGCAGGCTTTCATGCCGGACACAATGGGTAAGCTGCTGGATTATCTGGCGTTGGGCGAGGAACGCTCTTTGGTCGTGTTGGGTGCGCCTTTGGTTGAGGGCACCTCTTTGCCTGCTCCCGCTGGCTTGTTCCCTCGCGTGGTTGAGGCCGCATAATGCTCGTCGATTCCCATTGTCATCTCGATTATTTCAACAAGCCCGGTGAGCAGGCGGAGATTATTGCCCGCGCTGTTGAGGCTGGCGTTCAGGAGATGGTGACGATTGGCGTCACGCTGAAGCAAAGCCAGGAAATTCTGTCGATTGCTGCGCAGTTTGAGAATGTCTGGGCCTGTGTAGGCGTCCACCCCAATCATGCGGCGGATGTGCTGCCGGTGGTGGAGCCAGAGGTGCTGGCGAAATTGGCGGAACACCCCAAGGTGGTGGGCATTGGTGAATCGGGCCTGGATTATTTCTACGACAACGCGCCGAAGGACGTGCAGGAGCAGAATTTCCGCGCTAATATCCGCGCCGCGCGGTTGGTTGGGCTGCCGATTTGCATTCATGCACGTGACGCGGATGCGGATATTGCTCGGATCCTACGTGAGGAGCGGGCAGGGGGGCATTTCGAGTTTCTGCTGCACTGCTTCTCATCCTCCCGCCAGCTAGCTGAGGACGCGATGGAGATGGGGGGCTATTTTTCGTTTTCCGGTATCCTGACGTTTCCGAAAGGCGAAACTGTGCGGGAGGTGGCGGCCATCGTGCCGGAGGACCGGATTTTGGTGGAGACGGACAGTCCTTATCTGGCTCCTGTGCCTCATCGCGGGCAGCGCAATGAGCCCGCCTATACAGCCCACACTGCCGCCAAGCTGGCTGAGGTGAGGGGCCTTTCCAGCGATGCTCTGGCCGAGCTGACCACCCGTAATTTCCGGACCTTGTTCAAGAAAGCGGTGCGATGAAAGTTACCTTGCTGGGCACCGGTGGCTCAGCCGGGTTACCACAGATTGGCGGCGTGGATGGGCGCGGTGATTGGGGGCGGGTTGACCCGGCCGAGCCGCGAAACCGGCGTTCACGCCCCAGCATTGTGATCCATGCCAATGACGGGCGGAACATTCTCGTCGATACCGGGCCGGATTTGCGTTACCAACTGACCAACTGCGGAATCGGAAAGATCGACGCCGTGATCTATACCCATGCCCATGCCGACCATGTGGCTGGGTTGGATGATGTTCGGATTCTCAACCGTATTCTCGGCACGCCAATGCCCGCTTATGCCACGGCCGATGTTTGGGCAGAGCTGCGACGGCGCTTTGATTATGTGTTCAAACCCTGGAATGGCGGTTTTTTTGGCCGTCCGGCGTTGGAAACGCATGATATTGCACCGGGCCTACCCTTTGAGCTGTTCGGGCAGACAATTCTGCCGATTGACCAGGATCATGGGTTTACCCGCTCGCTGGGGTTGCGGATTGGCGATTTTGCCTATTGCACGGATGTCGTGCGGTTGGATGAAACCGCTCTGGCGGCCTTGAAGGGGGTGAAAAGCTGGGTGGTAGATTGCTTCACCCCTGCGAACGACCACCCTACCCACGCCGGGCTGGAAACTGTGCAGGGCTGGGTTGACCAGTTGCGCCCACAACGCACGATTCTCACTCACATGGGGCCAGCCATGGACTATAAAATGCTACTGGCCACGTTGCCACCTGGAATTGAGCCTGGCTACGACGGGATGGAATTAGCGCCATAAAAAATGGCCGAGATTCCTCCCGGCCATAGCCAATTAATCAGGCCGTTACTTCAGGCAACGCTTCGCTCACAAGAGCTATCCAGATTGTTGAGATAGGCCCGCAGGCTTCGGGGAAGCTGGCGGGCGGACTTCGCACGGGGATAATCCATTTCACACTTCTCCGTTACCTGACCGAAAATTTCCGCATGCTCGGCCCAGTTGTCGAAGGCCATACGGTCAATATTGTCGATGAAGGTTTCCGCCGGGAGGCCCTCGGCAAGGATCAGGTCGTGATCGTCCACCTCGACGTGATAGTAGACGAAGTTTTCCGTAATATTTTCCCGTGTGATGGAGGTGCCGTTTACCAGAGCGCCGGCATTGACCAGAACACCGTTCAAGAACACCGCATGGTCTGGTGAGATGAGAAGATCGCGGGACGGCAAAGAGACTCCCAACGCGTTGGCCTTGATACGTACCGGTAGCGTCCGCAAGGGGTCTGCAAAGCGTGGAGACACCGTCTTGCGCCCAATCCAGCGCACGGCGACGGCAATATCGTCCGCGTTAAGCACGAAGTCGCCGATCCGCAGATTTTCGATAGCCACCGGCCCATTCGGCGTGTCAATGAGCGTGCCAGCCAGGAAACAAGGTACGATGGCTGTTTGGACATCCATCGTGATATTATAGCCGCTCCCGTTGCTGGTTTCATTTATGGTCAGGGGGCCGGAGCTTCCTGCTACGTAGGTGCCTGCCGTTAGACTTGTGCCGGCAATCGTGACAGAACCGATGGCGTTGGTATGAGCTGTGTCACTGTAGAGTGTAATGGTTTGTGAACTGCCGCTCGTCGAGATGACATAGGATTGTACCTCGGACGGCAGATCCTGAAACTCAACCTTCGAGGTCGCGGCACTGAACCCGTTTATGGTCAGACCAGAAAGATCTAGAGTGGTTCCGCCAGCATTGGCAACGAATGTACCGCCACCGGCGCCAAAATTGATTGTTGTGCTGCTCAGGAGAGAGATAAGTCCAGAGCCAAGACTTAATTCGCCGCCATAGGAAAGATTAACGGTAAAGCCAGAAAGCGCGCTAGCGAGGGAACCCGATGAGAGCGTTAAGGTTCCGCCCTGGACATTTGCCGTGACTGAAGATGCAAGGGAGGCTGATTCAGATAAAAAGGCTGTTCCGCCAATATACAGCGTTGTTGCAGAAAGGAGGCCCGCGGTGACTGTTATATAATCTGTTGCCCCTGGTACGACGGCATAGTCTCCAGCACCAATACTCAGAAGCGAGGATGATGTATTGGAAGTTGTGATTATATTGTTGGATGAAAGGCCCGTAACAGTTTGAACGGTTGTTGAGCCATCAAGAACGGTCAACGTATATGTGCTAAAGAGCCCAGTAGGTCCGGAGATTTGGTAAGAAATACCATCTGTATTTGGACCGTATGTTCCATCTGGAAACGAATTACAATCAAAAATCTCTAAAATTTAATTCACCGATTTATTAGTAAGCCAATGTTCGAATTATAAACTAAAATACAATCTTACTTTCCATAATATAGATTCTGCGTTTTTTGTGCCTGCCTGATTAGTACCGCCCTGAGGCGCCTCCCTTTCATGAATTCTTCTGAAACATCTATTGCCACAGACGAATTGGCGCTCATTTAGAGCGTCCACCCCGCCTGCGGCGACGTTTGGTAGCGCGTCAGCGCTTTATTCTGGGATGATATAAGCTTTCTCGTGGTTAAAGCCGACGCATACCGTATCGCCGACATAAGCTTGAAGATTGCTGTCTTGCCTTTGTGTGCGGACAGACAACTCCTGCCCCCACCCAGTGCGGACCATATAGGCTATGACATCGCCAAGATATGTCCGGCCGGTTATCTGAACGGGTATCCCTTCCTTGGCGAGGAACAAATCCTCGGGCCGCAACATTAGACGCTTAGCGCCCTCGCGGTTTGGTTGATAATTATACAGCTTGGTGCCGTCCGGTAGATGAGGAAAACCGGATTGTAGATGCACGTCTATGAGATTGGAGTTGCCGATGAACCCGGCGGTAAAGGTACTGACCGGATGGTCGTAAAGGTCTTCGCCTGTGCCCACCTGTTCAATGCCGCCATGGTTGAACAGAACGATGCGGTCTGAAAGCCGCAGGGCTTCTTCCTGATCATGTGTGACGTAGATGATGGTGACGCCGGTTTCGAGATGGATACGTTCGATCTCCGCCTGAATGTCCTCCCTGAGTTTTTTATCGAGTGCGGAGAGCGGTTCGTCCATCAGCAAAATCTGTGGATCATACGCCAAGGCCCGGGCCAGAGCGACGCGTTGCTGCTGGCCTCCGGAGAGTTGGGCGGGCTTGCGGTCGCGCATTGGGGTGAGATGCACAAGGTCCAGCATCTCTTTTACCTTGGCTTCAATTTCTGCTTTCGGACGGCGGCGGACTCGAAGGGGAAAAGCAATATTCTCCGCCACGGTGAGGTGCGGGAATAAAGTATAGCGCTGAAAGACCATGCCAATATCGCGGTGATTTGGCGAAACTCGAACTAGGGAACGCCCGTTCAGCAGAACATCGCCTGCATTGGGCTCAATAAAGCCCGCAATGGCGTAAAGAGTGGTGCTTTTGCCGGAGCCAGAGGGGCCAAGAAACGTGATGAACTCGCCTTTTTGAATTCGCAGCGAGATATTATTGATGGCTACAAAATCACCGAATTCCTTACGGAGATTGCGGAGTTCAAGATAAGCGCCACTCATCGCTTTGAATCCTTATTGAAAAGTGCTGTCAGCCCCATAAGGAGGATGGTGCCGAGGACAAGTAAAGAAGAAACCACGGCAATGTCGGGCGAAAGATTTTGCCTTACTTCCCCTAGCATACGCACCGGCAAAGTTTGCAGGCCCGGACTGGCCATGAAAATCGCCACAACCACCTCGTCCCAGGAGGTAAGAAAAGAGAAGATGGCAGCAGAGAAAATGCCATGGCGGATGGCGGGAAGAATGACCCTCACCCGCGCTTCCCAAAGGGAGGCACCGCAAAGCATAGCGGCGTCTTCCAGGGATTTATCCGTTTGTTCCAGTGCGCTGGTGATGGCGACTATTGAGAATGGCAGCGCCAGAACAAGATGTGCAAGCACAAAGCCCAGGAACGTACCCGCCAGATGCAAGCGCAGAAAGGTAGCATAAAGCGCGATGCCCAGCACAATGGACGGCATGATCATCGGCGTAAGGAAGAAGCCTCGCAGCATCTCACGCCCCGGGAAGTTGCCGCGTGCAAGCGCAAAGCCTGCGAGCAGGCCGAGAAAGACGGAAGCTAATGTGACAACGATTCCGAGTTCAACGCTGGTAAGAAAGGAGTTCAGCCAGTTAGGGTCCGCTAAGACCTCCCGATACCACTGCAGAGTCCAACCCGGTGGTGGAAACTGGAGCCATTGCGAGCTGTCGAAAGATAGAGCGATTAGCAGGCATAAGGGGGCGAGCAGAAAGACGACTGCCACGCCTGCAACTGCACAAAGGGCGATGCGCCACCAACCAAGTTGTGAGAAATCTAGCAGCATTCCCTCAGCTCCTCTTCAGGCCGTGCGGGGCCAAGTAGCGAGCCTGCACAGCGTAGAGCGTCAGTGTCACCACCAGCAGCACAAAGGACGCAGCCCCCGCCAAGCCCCAATTCAACAGAGTTTGTACCTGCTGGGCGATGAGCTCCGCCAGCATCATATCCTGCGCTCCACCAAGCAGAGACGGCGTGATGTAATAGCCGAGTGACATGACGAAGATGATCAGCCCGCCTGCCGCGAGGCCAGGTAGGAGCAGGGGCAAGAAGATGCGAGTGAAGCTTTGCAGTCGCGAGGCGCCGCAGAGCGAGGCAGCCTGGAACATGGACGGATCCAGCGAGGCCAGTGGGCCGCGTAGCGAAATAACCATAAAAGGTAGCATGATGTAGACCATGCCGATCACCACACCCGCCATGCTACCATAGAGCGGTAACGGATTCTGGATAATACCCGTCCAGATCAGAAAGTTATTAATCGGCCCATTATCCTGCAGCAGAACCATCCAGGCATAGGTGCGGGCCAGAAGGTTAGTCCACATGGAGAGGATGACGATACCGAACATGAACCGCCCTACCCTGCTTGGTGCCACGGCGATGAACCAGGCCAAGGGTAGTCCTATCAAAGTAGTGATGGCGGTCACGATGAAGGAAATAACAAAAGTATTTTCCAGTACATTGGCATAAGTGCTGGTGGCAAGCAGCGCTGCGTAATTCTGTAGGCCGAGATGCGGCTCCATAACAGAGCGCAACAGCAGCGCCAGAACCGGCAACGTAAAGCAAAGCAGCAGAAATGTGAGAACCGGCACAGCCGGGGCAAAGCCCCTCGAGCGGCGACGCCTTTTTTCAGGCGGGACGGTTTGTACCGTCCCGGTCAGGGTCATTTGGTCTGCCATGCGTACCAGCGATTGGCGATTTCATCACGATGTGCGGCCCAATAATCCATATTCAGGTTGATATGCGTGGCGGCATGGGCACTCGGCAGGTCGGCCAGGGCTTTTTTGCCCATTAGCGCGGCGGAGCCCTTATTCACCGGCGCATAGCCGGTTGCAGTGGCGAATTTGGCTTGCGCCTCGGCGCTGGTGGCGTAGGCGATAAATTTCCGAGCCGCCGCTATGTTGGGAGCACCCTTCGGGATTACCAGCATATCGCCGGTGGTAAGGTTATCGTCCCAACTCATAGCCACGGGCACGCCAGAATCCTCCAATGCCTGCACACGGCCGTTCCACATCAGGCTAATCGGGCATTGGCCGGAGGCAAGCTGCTGCTGAGATTGCGCGCCGGTGCTCCACCAGACAATATCTTTCTTGATGGTATCAAGCTTCTTGAAGGCGCGGTTTAAGTCCAACGGGTAAAGCTGGTCGGGCTTTACACCGTCCGCGAGCAGAGCGGCTTCCAGCACGCCAGCGAAAGACCATTTATAGAAGCAGCGCTTGCCAGGGAATTTCTTGACGTTGAACAGATCTGCCATGGTCTTCGGCGGATCACTTTTGAATTTGTTTTTATTGTAGGCAATGACGAAGGAATAATAGAAGGAACCGACGGCATCGGGGGTGAGGAAGCGCGGGTCAATCTGTGCGGAATCAGATGCAGGCAGGTTGATGGGCGCCAGCAGCCCCGCCTTGGCGGCGGCCTGGGCAAAGTCGCCCTCTACATCCACCACGTCCCACGAGACATTGCCACTTTGTACCATGGCTTTGAACTTGCCGTAATCTGTCGGCCCGTCCTGCAGCACTTTGATGCCAGTGGCCTTTGAGAACGGATCGGCCCAATCCTTTTGCTGAGCTTGCTGCGTAGTGCCGCCCCAGCTTGTGAATACCATGCTGCTCTGCGCCTGGGCCGCAACAGCGGTGCCCAACGCCAGACAAAGACCCAACCCAAAGCGACGCATCTTCAGACCTCCTTGATAAGCGGATTGCCAGGCAACGGCGAGAACGGCGCGGGGCGCAGGATCTTTGTCTCCATCGTCTCGATCAGGGCCTGAATTTTTGGAATGAACGCCAGCCAGCGTTCATCGCGGATGAGGGCGGCACGGCGGCGCTCGCGTTCATCCAGGCTGGGATAGGCCCAGATATGCACGATCTCGTTTTGCGGGCCGATTTCAGTTGAAAAATAGCCAGCCAATCCGCCAAGGTGTGCGCTTTGTATGGCAATTCCCTCCTCCTCGACCAATTTCAGATAGGCCGGAACCGTGCCGGTCTTCAGCCTGTAGGTACGCATCTCGTAAAACATCGGTGCGGCCTCGGTAGTTTATCTTATGGTATACCATAAGAGCGTCTAAAAGCATCTGTAAAGAGGAAAATTGTCGGACATTGCCTTATTTGACGTCAAATACTAAGACGACGATGCTTTTGTATTCGAAAAATGGCTTCTTGCCTGATTTTTGTGCGGCGCAAAAGGACGTTAAGCTTGGCTTTGGTTAAGGGCCAAAGTCAATGCATTTTGCAGATGCCTAACCGACGCAGCTTCCGCAGCATCTGGATCTCGGGCTTCGATCGCATCAAGAATCGCCTGCATTTCCGCGACCCCTTCCCTATCTCTCCCAGACGTGGAGATGGTTCGCGCGCGCAAATGGGTGATCCGTCCATTCAGAGATACCAGCAGCTCCCATGCCACCAGCCTCCCCGCAGCACGGAACATGGTTTCATAGAAATTTGCGGTAGCGGCCAGCACGGCGAAAGGGTCGGCGCTGGCATAGCCTTCGCGCACTTCTTCTAGGGCCGCGCGTAGAGCGTTCAGGTCTTCCGGCGTGGCACGGGCCGCGCAATGGCGGGCAGCCAGCGCTTCCAGCATGGAGCGCAGCTCATAGATTTGCGCGATTTTCGCGGGCTCGGGTGCGGCCACTGCGGGCCCATGATTCGGAATGGTCTCGACCAATCCTTCGGATTCCAAATGGCGCAAAACCTCCCGCACCACGGAACGGCTTACGCCAAGGCGCTCGCATAAAGCCCGCTCCACCAATCGTTCGCCGGGGCGGAATTTCATGGTGAGAATTGCTTCGCGCATTTTTTCCAGCGCCAATTGCCGTAATGTTTTGGCGGGGCGATCGATCAGCAGCGCGTCAGGTTGAGTATCCGGCATGGTTCAGGACCTATTTCCGTTTGGCTTATTCTATAATGAGCCGAGTCAAAAACGATAGACAGATGCAGTTTCCTCTTTACACGGCGTTCTTGTCAATCTTATGGTATACCATAAGACAACAAGGAGTTCGCTATGACGCTGTCCCTGCGCAAGCTCGTCACCTACACAGAAGATATCCGTAGCGAAGGCGGTCGTGTCGCCCCGGCCCCATTTAAACTATTTGCCGCCGCCGCGGTGCTCACCAACCCTTGGGTCGGGCGCGGCTTCGTAGAGGACCTCTCGCCAGAGATCCGGGCCATTGCGCCGGAGTTGGGAGAACTCCTGACCGCTGAAATCCTGCGCCTGGCGGGCTCAGGTGAAGCGGTGGAAGGTTATGGCAAGTCGGCCATCGTTGGCAGTGCTGGCGAAGTGGAACACGCCTCGGCGCTGATCCATACGCTGCGTTTTGGGAATCATTACCGCCGGGCGGTGGGGGCGAAATCTTATCTTGCCTTCACCAACACACGCGGTGGGCCAGGTGCCTCCATTCAGATTCCGCTGATGCACAAGCATGACGAGGGTATGCGCTCGCATTATCTTACCGTGCAGTTCAGCATCGACGACGCCCCTGCCCCGGATGAGATTGTGGTGGCGTTGGGCGCATCCATCGGCGGACGGCCGCATCATCGCATTGGTGACCGGTATAAGGACCTAGCCGAGCTGGGCGATTTGAATGGCTGAGGGTTATCGTCTCGGCCGGTTGGGCGGCACGGGCTATTGCCGTGCCGGGTCTGGTCCGGCCTTGGTGCTCATCCATGGGGTGGGTATGCATGCCGGGTTTTGGGCGCCGCAGATGGCTGCCTTCGCTCCGCATTGGGACGTGATCGCTTACGACACGCTGGGTCATGGCAGCAGCCTTTTGCCACCGGACAAGCCAGACCTTGGCGATTATGCCGGGCAGCTTCTGGCTTTGCTCGACGGGCTGGGGCTGAAGCGCGTGAGCCTTGTCGGCCATTCCATGGGAGCACTCATCGCGCTGGAATTCGCTCTGGCCTTTCCCGACCGCGTAAACGCCGTTGTACCCATGAACGGCGTTTATTGCCGCACACCGTCCCAGCGTGCCGCTGTGCAGGCCCGGGCGGAGGCGCTGCAGGGCCGCGCGCAGGATTTGGCGTGGCGGCAGGCGGCAATCGACCGCTGGTTCGGTGTGCCAGTGCCGCCCGTGCTGCTGGAAACCGCCGCCTGGGTGGGGGCCTCGCTCGCCACAGTGAATCCGGTTGGCTATGCTCGTGCCTATGGACTGTTTGCTCGTGCTGATGCCGCACATGAAGGACAGCTGGGGCGTCTGGCGATGCCGGCCTTGTTTCTAACCGGGGAGGAAGATGAAAATTCCTCTCCTGAAATGTCCCGCCGCATGGCCAAGGCTGCGCCGCAAGGCAGGGCATTGGCACTTTCTGGCCAGCGCCACATGATGAGCTTGGCCGCGCCTGAGTTGGTGAATGAAGTTCTCACCCGTTTTTTTGCTGAAACCGCGCTGTTGCAAGCCGCGCAATAGCTTTACGACGGAGCGACACAGATGAAATTCTCGCTGTTTGTGCATATGGAACGGCTAGAAGCCGGGCAGAGCCATACTGAGCTTCTGAACGAGTTGGAGGCCCTGGTGAAGCTGGCCGAAGAAGGCGGTATGCAAGCCGCCTGGATTGGCGAGCATCATGGCATGGAGTTCACCATTGCGCCGAACCCGTTTATCCAGATCGCATATCTGGCACCGAAGACGACGAAGATCCGGCTTGGCACCAGTTCGGTCATCGCGCCGTTCTGGCACCCGATCAAGCTGGCGGGCGAAACGGCGATGACGGATGTCATCACCGGCGGCCGACTGGAGTTGGGGATCGCACGCGGGGCTTACAGCTACGAGTATGAGCGGCTGCATCCAGGGCTGACGCCGATGGAAGCGGGCCTGCGGATGCGCGAATTGGTGCCTGCGGTGCAGAAGCTGCTGCAGGGCGATTACGAGCATCAGGGCGAATATTGGCAGTTTCCAAAAACCAGCGCCGTACCGCAACCGGTGCAGCCGGGCGGGCCGCCGATGTGGGTGGCCGCACGGGACCCTAACTCACACGAATTCGCAGTGCGGACAGGGTGCAATGTGCAGGTGACCCCCCTGGCCAGCGGGGATGTGGAAGTGGAAAGCCTGATGCAGCGCTTCAATGCCGCCTGTGAGGCCAACCCAGAGGTGAAGCGCCCGCAGATCATGCTGCTGCAACATACTTATGTGGCCTCCGATGAGCCCGATGCCGCGCGCGGAGCGGAGGAACTGAGCCGCTTCTATTGCTATTTCGGTGCCTGGTTTTTGAACAAGCGGCCGGTAACGCGAGGTGCTATGGAAAGGATGACGCCAGAGGAAATGGCCGCTATGCCGCAATTTTCACCGGAGGCAGTGCGGAAAAACCTCGTCATTGGCACTGCAGATGAGGTGGTGGCGCGGCTCAAGAGTTATGAGGCGCTGGGCTATGACCAGTTCAGCATGTGGATTGATAGCGGCATGAGCTTCGCGCGCAAGAAAGCCTCTCTGCTGCGCTTCATTAAGGAGGTGATGCCGCATTTCCAGGAAGTGCACGAATATGCCTGAGTTGACGCGTTTCCAGCACTACATCGCCGGAAAATTTGAGGATGCCGGGGCGTGTTTCGAGAGCCTGGATCCTGCCACAGGTAAGCCTTGGGCGCTGATGCCCGCCGCTTCCGCCCAAGATGTGGACCGGGCCGTGCATGCCGCTGACGCGGCGCTGCACGATCCCGCTTGGGCTGGGCTGACTGCCACGGCACGCGGAAAGCTGCTATTCCGGCTGGGAGATTTGCTCGCGGCAACGGCACCGCGCTTGGCGGCGCTGGAAACACGGGATACGGGCAAGATCATTCGTGAGACCGGCGGCCAGATTGCCTATATCGCGGAATATTTCCGGTTTTACGCCGGGCTGGCGGACAAGGTGATGGGCGTTTCCGTGCCGGTGGACAAGCCGGACATGGATGTAACGCTGCGTCGTGAGCCGGTGGGCGTGGTGGCGGCCATGGTGCCGTGGAACTCGCAGCTCTTTCTGGCGGCGGTAAAGTTGGGCCCTGCACTGGCGGCGGGCTGTACAGTGGTGTTGAAAGCCGCTGAGGACGGCGCTGCGCCGTTGCTAGAATTCGCCCGCGTGGTGCATGAGGCCGGGTTCCCGCCTGGCGTGGTAAACATCATCACCGGCACTGGGGCGGAATGCGGGCAGGCGCTGACCACGCATCCGCTGGTTTCGCGCATAGCCTTCACTGGCGGGCCGGAGACGGCGCGGCATATCGTGCGTAACTCCGCCGCCAACCTCGCTGCGACGACGCTGGAACTGGGAGGGAAATCACCCGTGCTGGCCTTTGACGATGCGGACGTTGACAATGTGGTGAGCGCCGTAATCGCCGGGATTTTCGCAGCCAGCGGCCAAAGTTGTGTGGCGGGCTCCCGCCTGCTGGTACAAAGACCGCTGCTTGCGACGGTATTGAAGAAGTTGAAAGCAAGGGCCGAACAAATTGTAATCGGCGATCCCTCCAGTCCGGATACGCAGATGGGACCGCTAGCTACCGCCCGGCAACGGAAGCGGGCTTTAGAACTGATCAAGGCCAGCCTAGAATATGGGGCAGATCTGGTCACGGGCGGCGCGGTGCCGGAAGGCTTTGGCGAAGGGTTTTATCTGCGACCAACGATCCTGCTTTGCCATAAGCCCGAGACACCTTGCCTGTGCGAGGAGTTTTTCGCCCCCGTGTTGAGCGTAATGGCGTTTGATACTGAGGATGAAGGGCTGAGGCTGGCGAATGATTCGAAATTCGGTCTGGCGAGCGGCTTATTCACAAAAGACTTGGCCCGCGCGCACCGGCTCTCGCGTCAGTTGCGGGCCGGGGTGGTGTGGATAAATACGTACAGGGTCATCTCCCCCTTGGTTCCCTTTGGCGGGTATAAGGAAAGTGGGCTTGGCCGTGAAGGCGGCACTGAGTCGATTCTCGATTACACACGTACGAAATCTGTATGGATCAATCTCTCCGACGCACCGTTACCAGACCCGTTTGTAATGCGGTGAAGCATTGGAAGGTATAATAGCATGATTGTTGAAAATCAGTATTTTCGGGAGGCCATGGCACGGCTAGGCGCTGCGGTAAATATTGTAACTACTTCAACCCCCGAGGGTGATATGGGGTTCACGGCTTCCGCTGTTTGCAGCGTGACCGATACGCCCGCGACAATTCTGGTGTGCATGAATAAGAGCAGCAGAATTGCTGGAGCATTCCGGCAGGCGGGGCCGCTATGCGTGAATGTTCTCAATGCCGATGGCGAGCAGCTTTCGCGTATTTTTGCTGGGCAGCAGGGTCTGAGCATGCCGGAACGCTTCGCCCAGACAGCTTGGCAGCGCCTTTCAACCGGTGCTCCGGTCCTGGAGGATGCCGCCGCCGCGCTGGATTGCCTGATCTCCAACATCGTTGAAGTTGGCACGCATCAAGTGATGTTCTGCGACGTGCAGGAGATTAAACTATACCCGGCCGCATCAGGGCTAGTCTATCATCAACGCCGCTATCACCGTCTTGAAACAGCTCAAGGGGCTATTTGAGCAAGCTTTGCCATTATGGTGTTGCTTATAAATTAGCCGACACACGCAAAAAATAAGCAATTTCTGAAGCGTCACTTCTGGTTTTGATCTAGACCTCCCCCCGAAAGACTGTTGCCGTATAGCTCAAGCCGTTGGCACAGCTTTTGCTCAGCATATCCATCGTAAAGGCTGCTAGGGTTCCGGCTGGGCATTTGTCCGGTGGCTGGTCCGAGAGCAGCGGTCATGCGGGAGACATTCGCATGATGCACGGCGGGACAAAAGCCCGGGAGAGCCAAGATGCGCGGGATACGCATCAGCTCTCTTTGTATCCCTCGCATCGCTGAAGGCTGGTTGTTCAACGATGGGAGACTATTAATGCTAACTCGTAAGACTTTTCTTAAATCCGGCGCTGGGCTGGCTGCAGCTGCAACTATAGCGCCTGCCCTGCCCGCACGCGCAGCCACCAAAAAGAAATTCACTTTGGCCTGGACCGTTTATGTTGGCTGGATGCCTTGGCCATGGGCCGCCCAGCAAGGCATTGTAAAAAAATGGGCCGACAAATACGGCATTGAGATCGAAGTGGTGCAGGTTAGCGATTACGCCACCTCCATCAATCAATATACATCCGGCATGTTCGATGCGCTGACAATCACCAACATGGATACGTTGGCTGTACCTGCCGTAGGTGGAGTGGATTCAACCTCTATCATCACCGGAGACTATTCCAATGGCAATGATGCCGTCATCTTGAAAGGCAAGACAAAGTTCGAGGATATCAAGGGCCAAAAAATCAATATCGTTCAATATTCTGTCTCTCAGTATTTGTTGGATCGAGGGCTTCAGCTGCATGGCATGACTGAGCGCGACGTTAGGCTCGTTAATACGTCTGATGCCGATATGGCAGCAGCATTTCTTACTCCGGACGTAACAGCGGTTGTAACGTGGAACCCTATTGTTGAGCAGATTGATGCTGACAAGGGAGCTCATAACGTATTCAACTCTTCGCAGATTCCAGGCGAGATTCTTGATCTAGTAATCGTCAACTCCAAAACGCTGGACGCAAATCCTGAATTTGCTAAGGCGTTGTGTGGTATTTGGTACGAGACGCTAGGCATTATGTTGTCTGATACGCCAGAAGCGAAGAAAGCGCAGGCTGAAATGGGCCAGCTTTCCGGCACTGATTACGCAGGCTTCGCAAGCCAGCTTAAAACCACACATCTTTTCTCTAGTCCCGAGAAGGCAGCCGATTTTACCAAGGGATCACAACTCATCGCCACAATGGACCATGTACGGCAATTCTTGTTTGCTTGGGGTATGTTAGGTCAGGGTGCTGCCTCCCCGAATGTCGTTGGCATCGAATTCCCCAGTGGCCATGTTCTAGGTGATACTAAAAACGTAAAGTTCAGGTTTAACGCGGAATATATGGCAATGACCGCCGCGCATCAACTCTGATGCGGCTCATTAACCTGCATCCGGGTAAGCGAGGATCGAAAATCCTCGCCATTCTGCCCTTCGTGCTGTTGTTTGCGGCCTACCTGGCCGCCTCGGCGGCTAGGCACGAGGCCAATCCTGATGATAAGTTGCTGCCAACCTTGTCACAGATGGCCATTGCCATGAGGCGTATGGCGTTCACGCAAGACATGGCTACGGGCCAATTTCTTCTCTGGAGTGACACAGCCGCCAGTATCACGCGTCTCATTGAAGGGCTTTCAATCTCTGCTTTGATATCCTTTGTTGTTGGAATCTCGGTAGGTATGGTTCCATACCTAAAAAAATTATTGGTACCATTTGTTGCGGCGTTCTCGATGGTGCCGCCGTTGGCAGTCTTGCCAATTCTATTTATCATCGCTGGCATTGGTGAAATTTCGAAGGTTACGCTTATCGTTATCGGGACAGCTCCTTTCATGATGCGCGATCTAATTCTGCGCGTGGAAGAAATTCCAGCTGCACAAATTATCAAAGCCCAAACGCTTGGAGGTTCCTCATGGCAGATAGCACTGCGTATTGTTGTGCCGCAAATGTTGCCGCGTTTGATTGATGCCCTACGTCTATCGCTCGGCCCAGCCTGGCTTTATCTGATATCTGCGGAAGCCATCGCTGCACAGGATGGATTGGGGTACAGGATCTTTTTGGTGCGTCGATATTTCGCCATGAATATCATTATTCCTTATGTAATCTGGATTACGTTGCTCGCGTTCTTGTTTGATATCGCATTGCGCCTGATTCAGAGTTATGCATTTCCTTGGTTCGCTGGAGCGAAGTCTCAATGAGCCTTATTCAGATCAAAGATCTCTGGCAGATTTATAATGACCGTGTCGTATTAGAGAATCTGAATCTAAGCATTGTTGAAAAAAGCTTTGTCTCCATTGTTGGGCCATCAGGTTGTGGCAAGACGACGCTACTGCGTATGTTGATGAGCGAAGTGTTTTGTACACGCGGGAGTATTCTTTTTGATGGCACAAATCTTCCAAAGGAACCAACGCGCGAACGCGGAGTAGTGTTCCAGCGTTATTCCGTATTCCCGCACCTTTCGGTGCTGGATAACGTGTTGTTGCCGATAGAGCTAAGAAGCTGTCGTATCCTGGGTAAAATCCTCGGTTCCAGACGCTACAACATGAAAGAAGAAGCTCGGACAATGCTCGATCACGTTGGGTTGCTGCGCGCGGCTACGCTCTATCCAGCACAGCTCTCCGGCGGTATGCAGCAGCGCCTTGCACTGGCACAGGCGCTTATCGCCAAGCCACGTGTGCTGTTGTTGGACGAACCCTTCTCTGCACTCGACCCCGGTACACGGGCTGATATTCACGTGCTTACCAACCGTCTCTGGGAAGAGACGAAGATGACAGTGGTAATGGTTACGCATGACATCTCCGAAGCTTTTCGGCTTGGTACGCGTGTAATCGTTCTTGAGCGTCCTCTGGCGGATGATCCTACCAAGGGTGCTCGTATTACCCATGACATTCCAGTGCATCCGCGCACCAAGACCAAGACAGGAGCCATCTGATGCTCGATCTCGACAAACTTACACCGGCGCAATATCGCGAACGCTACGAAGCGCTGCAAGACGCTGCCCGCGTCCGTGCCGCCAGCCTCAGTTCGGAAACAAAATTCGTTAATATAAAATCAGAAGAAGTTTTTTTAGAGGATGCCATTCCCCCCGGCTGGTATGCAAATCTCCGCCTGCCCCGTGGCACAGGGCTTCGGATCATCAATACTTCTGGTACGCCAGGTGCAGCATTCTTTATATGGAACAAAGAAGAAGTGTCCGAAAGATTTAACGCCGGTGACACCATGAAGCTTCAATGGACCACAAACCTTACAACTGGCCGCGTATTATTTTCTGATATGGGGCGCGTGCTGGCCTCGATTGTCGCGGATAGTGGCGCAGGGCATGATGCCATCGTCGGTCCCAACGGACCCGCGCAAACAATGGGACGTAATGGGCGTGATAATCTGCGCACCGCCGCCGCTAAATTTGGTCTCTCCAGGCGAGATGTCGCCCCGGCCCTTTCGTTATTTTCTCCTGTTGCCGTTGATAGTAATGGCGTTATGCGTTGGCGTGGCAACCCGCAAGCAGGCGCAATGGTTGATTTGCGTGCGGAGATGGATCTACTGATTGTACTCTCTAACACCCCGCACGCACTCAGCCCTACGCAAGAGGCCACCGGCCACATCTCCTACATTGCTTGGCAGATGCCGGAAGCGGATTCTCAGGACCTTTGCCGTCATTTCACTGAGGAAGCCGCCCGCGGTTTTATCAACAACGACGGGTATTTTGCCAAATGACTATTATATCAGATACGAATGTTCCTGCCCGCGCTCCCTATTCTGTCGTGCTGAAAAAGGGGCAGACCATTCGCATCATAGACCTCAAAAGCCAACAGGCCGTGGATGCACTGTTCTATAACGCGCATGACTCGACAGAACGCTACTCCGCCCAGGACACGCTGGCCTTCCAGGCCGGACAAGGTGGACGTTATGACCTTAGCACCGGGTCCGTCCTACTCTCTAATGAGGGTCGGGCTATGTTGAAAATCGTTTCAGATACATGTGGTTTCCACGACACCTGCGCGGGCGCCTGCTCCTGTGAAAGCAATACCGTGCGCTTCGGTCATGAAACACGCTTCATGCACTCTTGCCGAGAAAATTTTATTACGGAACTATCAAAATATGGCATGAGTAAGCGTGACCTTGTTTCCAACGTTAATTTTTTCATGAACGTCCCTATCCGTCCCAATGGTGAACTAACGGTGGATGACGGGATTTCCGAACCGGGAGGCTATGTGGAACTGCAGGCGGAGATGGATGTACTCGTGCTGATTTCAAATTGTCCGCAGGTGAACAATCCATGTAATGGCTTCACCCCTACGCCTATTCAAATCATCATCAGTGAATAAGGTCGTCATGTTCAGTAAAGTTCTCATCGCCAATCGTGGCGAGATTCTGGATCGTGTCTGCCGTACATTGCGGGATATGGGCATAGGTTCCGTTGCCGTATATTCAGACGCCGACCGCTTCTCACCCGCTGTTTTGTCCGCAGACGAGGCTGTGCATATCGGCTCTTCTCCAGCAGCGCAGAGCTATCTGAACATTGATGCCATTATAAAAGCCTGTCGAGAGACTGGCGCCGTCGCCGTGCATCCGGGTTATGGATTCTTGTCCGAACGCGTTGAGTTTGCGGAGCGCTTGGCGGCTGCCGGAGTTAAATTTATTGGCCCTCGTCATGAACATTTGCAAGGATTTGGACTGAAGCATACAGCCCGTGCCCTAGCGCAGAAAGCCGGCGTTCCCATGCTTCCTGGCACAGGTGTGCTCTCTACTCGCGAGGAAGCCCTGGAGCAGGCTCACCGTATCACCTATCCCGTTATGCTTAAAAGTAGTGCGGGTGGTGGCGGCATTGGCATGGTGCTCTGCTATAGCGACGTAGAGTTGGCTGACAAGTATGATAGTATCGCACGCCTGGCGGCCAATAATTTTGGAAATGCTTCTCTATTTCTTGAAAAATATGTTCCTCTTGCCCGTCATGTGGAGGTTCAAATCTTTGGCGATGGCCAAGGCAATGTTGTTGCCCTTGGCGCACGAGACTGTTCTCTCCAGCGCCGCAATCAGAAAGTGGTCGAGGAAACCCCCGCCCCTAACCTGCCTGATACCACGCTGGAGGCAATGCAAAATGCTGCCATCGCACTCGCGTCTTCGGTAAATTATGAATCTGCAGGTACGGTCGAGTTCATTTACGACGCAGAAGCGCAGAAATTCTATTTCCTGGAGGTGAATACTCGCCTGCAGGTTGAACATGGCGTAACCGAGGAAGTTTACGGTGTCGATCTTGTAAGATGGATGATTGAACAAGCGGCCGGCAGCTTTATCCTTCCTGCACAAAGCGCGCTTCAGCCGCAAGGCGCGGCCGTTGAGGTGCGAATTTATGCGGAAAATCCAGGAAATCACTTCGCACCATCCAGTGGTACCCTCACAGCTTTCAAGCCGGGGCCTGGTCTGCGCGTGGATACATGGGTGGAGACTGGCACGGAAATATCCGCTTTTTATGATCCGATGCTGGCGAAATTCATTGCCCGTGGCGCTTCTCGCAGCGAGGCGATTTGCAATTTACAAGCAAGTCTGAACCAAAGCCAAATTTTTGGAATTGAGACCAACCTCGATTATCTGAAGAAAATTCTGGCGCTGCCTGAATTCGTTGCGGGCGAGATGACGACCCGCAGCCTAGAAAACTTTACATTCATCCCTTTAGTGGCGGAAGTGCTAGACCCTGGTGCGCAATCAAGTTTGCAGAGCCTGCCAGGGCGTTTAGGGTACTGGGAGGTCGGCATTCCGCCAAGCGGGCCGATGGACGACCTCCATCATACCCATGCCAATGCCTTGCTGGATAATGCAAATGATGCGGCGGTCTTGGAACTCACGCACATGGGACCCACCTTACGCTTTTTAGCAGATACGCTCATCGCCCTTTCCGGTGCTCATATGCCAGCCTTGCTGGATGACATCTCCATTCCTTACCACCAACCGGTGGCGGTAAAAGCCGGGCAAGTGTTGGAGCTCGGTATGATAGAAGGACCCGGTCAGCGAACCTATCTTGCCATCTCGGGCGGATTTCGCGCTCCAGAATATCTTGGAAGTACCGCCACCTTCGCGCTGGGCGGTTTTGGAGGTGCCACCGGTGGCGCCTTGCGTGTGGGTGATACACTGCGCTTTAACCCGCCTGTCCGGGTGCCTGATACTTTGCCCGCCCCGCCGCCTACCATTACCCACGATTGGGAACTCGCTGTTCTCTACGGCCCTCACGGCGCACCCGACTTTTTCACGGACGAAGATATTGCCACGTTATTTGGCTCCATTTACGAGGTTCACCACAACTCCGCCCGTACGGGTATCCGTTTGATCGGCCCCAAACCTAAATGGGCGCGGCTGGATGGAGGGGAAGCTGGTCTTCACCCTTCCAACATTCACGATAACGCCTATGCTGTTGGCGCCATAGATTTTACCGGCGATATGCCTATTTTACTAGGTCCAGACGGCCCGTCATTAGGTGGCTTTGTTTGTCCCGCTGTTGTGACAAAGACTGACCTTTGGAAACTCGGTCAGTTGAAGCCAGGCGACAAGATCCGTTTTGTCCGCGCCAACTCAGCTCCCGCCATCGTTTCAAACTATAAGGATGTTGTCGTCCGCCGCGCTGGCGATGAAGACTTGCTTGTCGAATTCGGCGATATGAAGCTGGATTTTGAACTTCGCTTGCGTGCCCAAGCTCTCCGTGATGCGTTGGAAGCCGCTCAGCTAAGAGGTGTTGTAGACCTAACCCCAGGTATCCGCACCCTGCAGGTGCACTTTGACTCAGTTCAGACAAACTCAGCTAAGATGATTGAGGCGATCGAGGAGATCGTCACTTGCCTACCAGCACCCGAGGACATGGTTGTAAAAGCGCGTACGATCTATTTGCCGCTGTCCTGGAATGATAGTCAGATTCGTCTTGCGATGCGGAAATATCAAGAAACGACGCGCCCAAACGCGCCTTGGTGCCCGGACAATATTGAATTTATTCGTCGTATAAATGGGCTGAAGAGCACTGACGATGTGAAGCGCATTGTCTTCGACGCCTCTTATGTCGTTCTCGGGCTAGGGGACGTTTACCTTGGCGCCCCTGTTGCCACACCTTATGATCCACGCCATCGCCTTGTAACCACTAAATACAATCCCGCCCGGCCTTGGACGCCTCAAAATGCCGTTGGCATTGGCGGGGCATATATGTGCGTCTATGGCATGGAAGGTCCCGGCGGCTATCAGCTTTTCGGCCGTACCATTCAGGTCTGGAACACGCACAGGCAGCCTGTTCCCTTTGAGTCAGGAAAACCATGGCTATTACGGCATTTCGACCGCATCCGTTTCACTGAAGTCTCCGAACAGGAACTTCTGGAAGCCCGCGAAGCCTTTCCCCACGGGAAATACCCTCTTCATATTGAGGAAAGCAGCTTTTCGTTACGTGACTATCATGCATTCTGCACTGAGAATGCCGCGGGTATTAACGCTTTTCAAACGACTCAGCGTGCGGCATTTGCCGCCGAACGTGAGGACTGGGCCGCCAAAGGGTTGAACACCTTTGAAGAACTTTACACTGCCCCAGCCGCAAAGGAAACGCCCCTGCCCTCCGGCAGCCGCGCCATAGCCGCCCCTGTGCCGGGAAGTATTTGGCAAATTCTCACTGAGCCTGGCAGCTTGGTACAGCGTGGGGATGTGGTGATGATTTTGGAATCGATGAAGATGGAAGTACGTGTTCAGGCCACCGTTTCTGGCCGTATCACCACCCTTGCCGCCGCACCCGGTCAGAGCGTTCGTGCCGGCCAACGTCTGGGCGTCATCACCATGGAGATGAATTGATGATTCCTGAACAGTTGGAATTCTCCGCAATACACGCAGCCTATGCTGATCACACACTGACCCCCACTGAACTTGTCAAGATGTTATTGGCGCGCATTGCAGCTTATCATGACAAGGCCGTCTTTATTTCTCTCGTGCCTGAGGAGTGTCTCTTAGCCGAAGCAGCTAGCCTTGAAGCGGAGGGTCCCTCCGGCAAGCCGCTCTACGGCATCCCTTATGTAGTGAAGGATAATATTGACGTAGCCGGCCTTCCCACCACTGCTGCCTGCCCAGCTTTTGCCTATATAGCCGAGAAGGATGCCACCACCGTCGCCCGCCTGCGCGCGGCTGGAGCGCTATTGCTAGGCAAGGCCAATCTGGACCAGTTTGCCACCGGGCTTAATGGAACGCGCTCACCTTATGGCGCGCCGCGTTCGGTGTTCAACTTGGCTTATGTTTCTGGCGGCTCATCCTCTGGGTCCGCTGTTTCGGTAGGCGCTGGTCTTGCTGCTTTCTCGCTAGGTACAGACACGGCAGGTTCTGGTAGGGTTCCGGCTGCGTTCAACAATCTCATTGGGCTAAAGCCTTCTATTGGCCGGCTCTCCGCTGCCGGGGTTGTTCCCGCGTGCAAAAGTCTCGATTGTATCTCAATTTTCGCCAACTGTGCGGCGGATTCTATGACTGTACTCAACGTTGCGGAAGGTTACGATCCAGCGGATGCCTATTCCCGTTCGCCATCCAACCATCCCTTACCAAACACACCTTGCCTTGGCGTGCTGGGCGCGAAGGATAAGGATTTTGCCGGGGACCGCGAAGCTGCAGCGCTCTATGAAACAGCTCTTATCCAAGCCCAGTCTCTAGGATGGGAGTTGGTGGAGATTGATTACACCCCGTTTCTGGACATCGCGGCGCTGCTTTATGGCGGTGCCTTTGTTGCTGAACGCACAGCCGCCACCCGAGCCTTCATGCAGAAACACCCGGACGATATACATCCTGTGGTCCGTGCCATCATTGAAGGCGGACATAAATTCTCCGCGGCTGATGCATTTGACGATATTTACAAGGTTCAGGCCCTACGCCAGCGTACCAGGGCCGAATTTGCCAAATGTGATGTACTCCTGTTACCTACGGCCCCTACCATTTTCACAGTAGAGGAGATGCTCGCCGAGCCGGTGAGACATAACTCCACACTCGGTATCTACACCAACTTCGTGAATCTTCTGGACATGATAGCCATAGCGCTGCCTGCCGGGTTCCGGTCAGATGGGTTGCCTTTTGGTGTCAGTTTCGTCGGTCCGGCATTTTCAGAGGCCGCGCTCTCTGGTTACGCCGACAAACTGCACAAAGCTTTAGGTGCAGGGGCAGGTTTTACTCACGCTCTGCCGCAAAGCAGTTACGAGGCCCCTGTAGACGGCGTCACCATTGTCGTCGCAGGCGCGCATCTATCTGGTATGGCCCTGAACTACGAACTGATAAGTCTGGGGGCACGCCTCGTCCGCCAGGCTGTCACGGCGCACGACTACAAGCTTTACGCCCTAGCCACTACTCCACTTAAGCCGGGACTTGCCCAAACTCCCGGCTTCTCTGGTGCCGGGATCGCCGTGGAAGTCTGGAGCCTGAGTCCGGAAGCATTTGGCCGCTTCGTTGCCGCCCTGCCAGCCCCTATGGGAATCGGGCGGGTTACATTGGACGATGGTTCAGTACATCCGGGCTTTCTATGCGAAGCCTATGCCTTGGAAGGAGCCGAAGACATCACCTCTTATGGCGGATGGCGGGCATATCTAACGGAGCGTTGAAGGACCGTTAAAGCATGTCGCGTCACACGGCCGAGTTGCCGCCATCTACAGGCAGCATGGCACCGGTGATAAAACTTGCGTCATCAGATGCCAGAAAAGCAATCGCTGCCGCCACGTCCCGTGGTTGGCCAAGGCGTCCAAGGGGAATAGCCTCCGCCATTTCAAGTAGCCGGGCTTCACTGGCAGCCTCGTGGCGGAGCATGGCTGTATCCGTATCTCCAGGGCATACGGCGTTTACGCGGATCCCCTGACGCGCATGATCGGCCGCCATGCTGCGCGTGAGCTGGATAATTGCGCCCTTGCTGGTGCCGTAGGCCACGGCCTGCGTTGCGGCAACCAGGCCCCAATCGGAGGCGACATTGACAATGGTTCCGCCTCCTTGCCGGGCCATAACGACCACCGCAGCACGGGAGAGACGGAAGACGGCTGTCACATTCACGGCCAAGGTCAAGTCCCATTGTTCATCGCTACAGGCTTGGGAATCGCCCTGGAATAATATACCGGCATTATTCACCAAAACATCCAACCGGCCATGCGTCTGCTCGGCCCAATCAATCAGCTTGGCAGGGGCGTCCTTATCAGTAACGTCTGTCGGCAAAAACTTTGCGCCAAGATCATACGCCAATGCCTCACCGGCTTCCGCGTTACGCCCGGTGAGTAAAAGTTTTGCACCGCGTTCAGCAAAGAGGCGGGCAGTCGCCATACCTATTCCTGCAGTAGCACCAGTGATGAGCGTCACTTTTCCAGTCAGCATCTTCTTTCCTTATTCCCAAAGCTAGAAATCACCCATCCCAGGCTCGAAGCACAATGTCTGCCGCCAATCTGTACTAAGGAAACGGTAAATGCCAACTTTAAAGTCGAATAACGCCTTTGGTTGCAATGACATTGGCATATAGCCGCCGGTCGCCAGTTTGTACGATGCAAAAACTGTCGCGCGCCATTCTATAAAAGTCATGCCGGTCCGCTGTACCTATGCGCTCTGGCTCCACGCCCGCATCTTGCGCAATACGCCGCACCTCCGCGACTGCGGGCGGTACAGATTCCGGGTCCCCGACAACTTGCATTGTTAAAAGAGGCACAGGAATAAAATCGTCCACCGGGAGAACGCTGAGTACAGCCTGGAAAACAGCTCCAATTTCAAGCCCCGGCAAATTGATAAGCTGCCGTGCACAGCTCGCGCCGGGAAAGTTCGCGTCGACAATGGTGATGGTGTCCCCGTGACCCATGGCGCGCAATGCGTACAGCAGGTCGGCGGTGAGTAGTGGGTCAATGCCGTGCAACATGCCGGGGGCTCCTTCAATTCAACCGTTCAAGAAAAGCAACAATATCGCCCCGCTGCGGCAAGGATGGCTGGGCACCGGGCTTCGTCGCCGTCAGCGCGCCGGCGGCGTTGCCAAAACGCACGGCCTGCTCGACAGTTTTCCCAGCCTCCAAGGCAGCAGCAAAGCCCCCCGCGAAAGCATCGCCACAAGCAGTGGTATCAACGGCTTCAACATGATGGGCCGGAATATGGCCGCAACCTGCTTGCTCAGCCCAGACAACACCATCAGAGCCTAGCGTAATAACCGCCGCCCGGCGCCCTTGTGCCAGCCGCTGTGCCGCCGCAGCCGGAGCGGGGAGTTCCGCTACGTCAAGAAGCATCGCAGCCTCGGTTTCATTCACCAACAATACATCGGTGGCAGCCAGCAAAGCTGCGCCTGAGGCAGTACTCAGTCCCGTCACAGGCGATGCGTTCAGCACCACGGTACCGCCTGCCGAACGAACTTTCGCGGCACCGTTCAGCACCGTCTCAATCGGTACTTCTAATTGCGCAAGCATTACAGTGCCGGGCCTGACTATTTCCGGTAACCCTTCAGGCTTGAGCGCATAATTTGCTCCCGGCACAACGATGATACGATTTTCACCACTATCTTCAACGGTAATCAGCGCCACACCGCTAGGCGTTTCCGAAACCCCTAACGCACAAACATCCACTTGGTCGGCAAGCAGGGCAGCGCGCAGCGCTTCACCATAAGCATCACGCCCCAAGCAGCCGCAAAACTGTACGTAAGACCCAGCACGACGCGCAGCAACAGCTTGGTTGGCCCCCTTACCGCCAGGATAAAGCGCATAATCGAGCCCCATCACGGTCTCACCTGCTGCAGGGGCGCGTAGCGCCCGCACGACGATATCCATATTCGCGCTACCGATGACTAGCATCACGCGTACTCCCCATGATTGCTGTTGAGGCCCGCTCAACGAGGCTGACCTGCAGAAGATGATGCGCGGGCGGACGCTCTGGATCAGCAATCCGCGAGGCCAGTGTGGTTACGGCGCATTCGCCCAGTGCGGTAACGGGCTGTCTGATTGTGGTTAATTGTGGTTCGACAAGGGATGCCCAGGGAATATCATCATAGCCAACAAGCAAGACCTCACCAGGAACATCACGGCCCAACTCGCGCAATGTCCTGAGAGCGCCAATCGCCATCACATCACTGGCCGCAAAAACAGCGTCCAGTGCTGGGTCCGCAAGCAGTTTCGCGGCACGCTTTGGCAAGTCAAGCGTAAAAGGCGCTTCGCACTGCCACAGCAGGTTATCCACGTTTAATTCCGCCAGAAAACCATCGCGACGGCTACAGGCGCTCGCTGAATCCCCAGGGCCGGTAAGTAACCCAATCTTGCGACGGCCCAGCTTGCGCAATAATGCCGCAGCGGCTGCTCCGCCTGCGTGATGGTCGGCGCTGATGCTGTCAAAAGCCGCTAGTTGAGAACTCGGTCGGTCAAGCACCACCATCGGCACCGTGGGCCGGACTGTTGTTTTGCTGGAGCCCGGAATCCAGATAATCCCGTCAACCCGCTCAGACAAAGCCATCATAGCTTCGCCTTCTGCCTTGGCATCGTCACCTGCGCTGGCGAGTATCAATGCATGACCCCACCGCCAGGCTGCTTCTGTTACCGCCTGAGCCAAGGCGGGGAAGAACGGGTTAGCAAGGTCCGGTAACAAAAGGCCAACTGCATGATGCCGCCCGGTACGCAAAGCACGCGCCAAAGGGCTCCGTCGGTAATTTAGTTCCGAAATGGCCTGCTCAACGCGGGCACGAGTTTCCGCCGAAACGGGTTTTGTATCGTTAAGAACAAACGAAACCGTCGCGGTGGAGACGCCGGCACATTCCGCCACGTCACGTAGAGAGGGACCGGCGCGCCGCACCATGGCAGGCTAAACCGTGCCGCCGGCGATTGCGGCGACGATACGCGTGCGATCAACGTCCTTCGTCCGCCAATTTGCGATCGTCCGGCCGCCGCGCATAACCCAGATACTATCGGATATCCTCATCACCTGCTCAAGGTCGTGGCTAATGATGAGTTGGGCAATTCCCTCACCGCGCAGATTGCCGATCAGCGTTTCGACCGCGCCACGCTCCCGCAGCCCCAGCGCGGCGGTTGGCTCGTCCATGATAACCAGAGATGATCCCCAACTGGCCGCGCGGCCAATAGCAATGGATTGCCTCTGGCCACCGGAAAGCCGACGAACCTTCGCGCGTACTGGAGGCATGTTGACAAGCAACCTGCCAAGTCGCGTTTGCGTTTCATCAATCATTCGCCGCCTCTCCAACCAGCGGAACGGGCCAAATCCTCTGGTTAGTTCACGGTTGAGGTACATATTCTGCCAAACCGCCAAATCTTCGATCAAGGCGAGATCCTGATAAACGGTTTCAATACCCCGCGCCCGTGCATCCGTCGGCGAGGAAAAAGCAACGGCCTCGCCACGAAAAGAAATCGAGCCGGAGTCAGGAGCATGTACGCCGGTGATACAGCGGATCAGAGTTGACTTGCCCGCTCCGTTGTCACCAACCAGTGCCGTTACCTCTCCAGCCGGGCAAAGTAATTCCGCACCTCTTAATGCCTCAACAGCGCCAAAGCTTTTCCGTACGTCACGGATATCAAGAACTGGGGTCATCTCTGCAACCTGCTGAGAACTGCGGCGGCGATCACGACGATACCGACCGCGATGGGCTGATAAAATTCTGAAACCTGCAAAAGCGTGAAACCGTTCAGCAGGGTCGTCAACACAAGCGCACCCGCAACGGTGCCCACAACCGCTGCCCGACCGCCAAAGAGTGAGCTGCCGCCCAGAACAACGGATGCAATCGACGTCAAAAGTTCAGACGTCTGCAAAGACGGATCAGACCCGCCGGTGCGCGCCACCAGCAAAACCGCCGCCAAGCCAACAAGCGCGCCATCGATAATATACACGGCAATCCGCATACGGCTCACCGGAATGCCCATATTGCGTGCTGCTTCCCTGTTACCGCCCGTAGCAAGCACATGCGTGCCGAACGCAGTATGCGTAAAGACAAGATGTGCCCCAGCGGCAATTAATAAGGCGATAAGATAAAAGTACCGAACCGGCCCGATTGACCCTAATGCCAACGCTTGCAGAAAATGACTATTGACGCTGAAGGACTGACCGTCGCTGACAATCAGCGCCACGCCATTCATGACGCCCAACATGCCGAGTGTGGCGATAAAGTCGTTCACCTTGAGCTTGGCAATAACCAGCCCATTAACGGCCCCGACAAGTGTACCTGCCAATATCGCCGCGATGATCGAAACGCCCATGCCAAGCCCGCCATTATAGGCAAGCCCGAACACCACTGCCGCCCAAGGCAAATTCCCGGCGATGGACAGGTCGATACCGCCTGTGACGATGGCAAATTGCTGGGCCGTGGCCAGAACAAGCAAAATTGACGCGGAGACCAGTAGGTCACTAATATTCGCCCAGGTCAGAAAATACGGCGTCAACATGGAAAAGATCGCGCCAATGACGATCAGCCCGATCACCGCCGCATTGTCGCCCCAGAAGCCGGGATCGCGCAGCTTTGGCGCGATCCCGGTGGACTTGAGTGTTTCTGTTTTCACGATGCTCACGTAATTACGGCGCGCCAAACGGATCGTTAAAGCTGAAGAAGGGGCGGGGGAAAGATTTAAGCGCTTGATCCGCGTTCTTGGGCGTAATCAGCTTGATCGGCGAGGTAATGTGAGCCGGAACAGGCTTGCCCTCGGTGAGTGCCACGCAAGCTTGCACCGCCATTTCGCCCTCGGCGTAAGGATATTGCGAAACTGTTCCTGAAAGTTTGCCAGACTTCACGGCTTCCAGCGCTTCCTTAACGCCGTCGATCGATACGACCTTGATCTTGCCTTCCTTGCCTGCATTGGCAATTGCCTGTGCCGCGCCAAGGCCCATCTCGTCATTGGCGGCAAAAATGCCGGCAAGGTCAGAATGCACGCGGAGCATATCTTCTGTTTCAGTCAAAGCGCGGTTACGCTCATAATCGGCGGCTTCGGCCTGCACGACATCAAGCTTGCCCGCCGTGGTCTTGCGGAAGGCCGTTTCACGTAAAATGCCGTTATGCTCGCCGGGAATTCCCTCCAGAATTGCCACATTGCCGGTGTTGTTTAGCAGGCCCAGCATATATTCAGCGGCAATCTGGCCGGCATTGTAATTATCTGATCCAATGAAGCTGGTGATTTTGAGCCCGGCGGCATGAACGGCATCCTGATCCAACCCGGTATCAAGGTTGATAATTGGAATCCCTTTTTTAGAAATCGGAATCAGCGGCGTGATCACGTTTGTGCCATTCACGGGCACAACGCCGAAGCAGTTAAAAGGCTCGTTCGCCATGGTCGAGATTTTGGCGTTCTCGCCAACAGCGTCGGTTTCGCTTGATCCGGCCTGCACGCTCACCGGCACATTCAGCTTGTGCCCTTCTGCCACCGCACCATCGCGTAACGCACGCCAATAGGGGTTGTTAAAATCACGGACAACGATGGCGATGTGCGCTTTGGTGGTATCTGCATGGGATGGTGCAGCGGCGGCAAATGCGAGCACGCACGCCGAAGCGGCGCCCGCCAGAACCTGACGTATCGAAAGTCTCATGTTTTTCCTCCCGCGGCATCATCTGCCACAGATTGTAGTTGTTTAATCGTTTAACCGACCGATTCTGCGTGCGGTTAAACGATTAATATCTGCGCATGCACTTAGAGTCAAAGCCATAATGAGCTGCGGGCTTGAAAGGTGCTCACTTATCTTCCCATCTTGGAACTGGTGCGCGCCACCCCCGGTAAATGGCCATCAGCCTTAGAAAAATACAAAGCCCCGCCCCTGACAGCATAGGAAGCTGCGGCTCCAGGCCAATGACGTGGCCAACGGATACGATGCCTCCAGCAGCGAGCGCGGCGATGGCGTAAAGATCAGCGCGCAGAACAAAGGGTATCTCGCGTGCCAGAACATCGCGGGCCATGCCGCCGCCAATGCCCGTCAACATGCCCAAAATAGCCGCCATTAGCGGATTGATCCCATATTCCAGCGCCTTTTGAGTACCGATAACAGAGAACAGGGCAAGGCCGATCATATCGCACAGCAAAATCTGCTTTTGCAGCGATACGATCCGGGGATACCAAAAAAAGGTCAGCAGCCCGGCGCCGACTGAAAGCATGAAATAATGCGTATTGGTTACGGCAGCAGGCGGAAGCGCGCCAATCAACACATCGCGCATCACGCCGCCTGTGACCGCCACAACAAAGGATAAAAACAGTATACCAAACAGGTCGAACTGCTTGCGCACGCCCAACAGCGCGCCGCTTAAGGCAAAAGCCAGTGTGCCCACCCAGTCCGATACTACAATCAAGTCCGCGGAGATATAATTATGCATGTCCTTATATAAAGGCGGGACAGCCACCTTCATTGTCAATTTACTCGGCGGGTTTATAGCTCTGACGTCGAATTTGGGTTTCAAGCAGCTTCTGCGTCTTGCGCAACGCTGGCGAGCCCGGACCCGCCAGCGGGGCGCACCCATAGGCGTCAATGGTTTTAATAGCGTCCGGGCGCAATATAACCGGCTCTTCAACCGTACTGCCATTTGTAAAAGACGCTTTGCCGCCACACTCAAGGTAGCTTTCCACAGGCAGGTTTTCCGCCAGCAGAATATCGTGCTCCTCAAGGGCGATGTGGTGATAAGTAACCGAACGGCAGGTTGTGTCGCGCAAAACCGTTCTGCCATTTATCAACTGCCGTACTTCAATTAAATGATCAGCGGCGAACACGGCATGATCTGGCGAGAGGCGCAGGTCGCGCTCTGGCAAGCTCGGTCCAAAGGCATCCGCGAGAATCAGAACTGGGCAGAGCTGTTCAGGCAATATGTTCGTATTGGTACCAAAGCGGCGCTTGCCAATCCATACGATATTTCGTTCAGACGGCCCGCCCTCCCTAACCGTGAGAACGGCATCGCCAACTTTCAGCTTCTCAACCGCAACAGGGCCACGCGGTGTAAGGATCTCGGTGCCCTGGGCAAAGCAGGGCATGGATTTCGCGCGGCGTTGCAAAACGGGCTTAGTCTCATCTACAGCATAGAGTTTACGCCGGGGCGTCGTGCTGTTTTTGCGTATAAGCCGGGTAATACAAGCTCGGTTACCGCCCCGCTGCGCCTTGACGCTGTGGGTATTGGTAATATCCGTGGTCATTCCGGTCATACGCAGAGCTTTTCCGTCAGCGTCGCGACTAACAACCCTGCCGCGACTTAGGACCCTTATATATTTCCCGTTCTTGCACCGCAGCCTGTGCTCAACCTCATAATCCTGAGTTTTGCCATCAAAATGCGCCTGCATCGTGGCTTTGACATAGTCGAGATCGTCTGGATGAACCCGCTCATACGCGACCTCGATCGTGTTAGACTGGGGCACATTTTCGTAGCCAAGCATACGGAACCAGCTGGCTGAGTACCGGATCTCCCCTGTTTGCACATTACGGTCCCATACACCCGTACCGCTGGCTTCCACTGCGAGAGGCCAAATGTCCAAAAAATCGTCAGTATCAGGGGGCCAACCCACAAATATTCTCCTCGCCATAAGCGAACATAACGCGTTACACTTATTTACCAGATTTGTTGATATATGACCTGACTTTTGTCAAAATCGTTTAATTTCAACGAACTGGTTGCTGATTGGCCAGGATACAATAGAAGGCGACTTAAGTCGCCCTCTATCAAGACAGAATTTTAATCAAATATTCGCTACCACAATGCAGTACGCCATGGTGGCGCGGGATTTTAGCCTCATTCACCGCCAATTTGGATCAATACGCGCCGTGCTCCTTGTGCCGGTGTGCCAGGCGTCTCCGTCTTCGGATAGATCATTCCCTCAGCGTGGATATGTAGTCGGTCCTGAGCCACCCCGTCGGCGACGAGCTGGTCTGCCACAACTTGGGCGCGCGTTTCAGAAAGATACTTATTGGCTAGTTTGCTGCCAACACTGTCTGCCGCGCCAACCACCACCACCGGCGCGTTCGGCTGAGCACTTGCTGCCTTTGCGGCGGTAGCGATGGCGTTCAGCGCGGCCTGATCAAGGGCTGCAGAGAAGGGCTGGAAGAAAACCGGCGTCGCCGGGGGCAGCGGGCTGGGGGGTGCCCCCATGGAGGCGCACCCCCCAAGACCCACCAACATGCTGAAAGCCAAAAGTTTTTTCATCTCGCCCCCGGATATTGCTTAGTGCATCTTGTAAACTGCGCCGCAAAAAATCAACTGCATCATTCCCCGAAACGCCGGATTATGGTGTAAGGCGGCTCGCCATGGCGTCGATGAAACATTTGCTCGGAATCGAGGGGCTCAATCCGGCCTC
Organism: Acidocella aminolytica 101 = DSM 11237; assembly: GCF_900129125.1. GTDB lineage: Bacteria > Pseudomonadota > Alphaproteobacteria > Acetobacterales > Acetobacteraceae > Acidocella > Acidocella aminolytica. The sequence goes on from NZ_FQVJ01000003.1 coordinate 119,163, forward strand.
TGTCACCAATCTGCTCGACCTAGCCGAGAGCTACGCGCTTCTCAACAGGTCTGGCAAAACCCAGCGCGACTCTCTGCGCGGGCGCACCCTCATCAACTTGTTTTTTGAGGACAGCACCCGTACCCGCACGAGCTTTGAGCTGGCCGGGCGACGGTTGGGAGCTGATGTAGTGAATATGTCCGTCGCCACTTCCTCCGTCACCAAGGGGGAAACCCTGCTGGACACTGCCGCCACGCTGAACGCGATGAATTGCGACCTCCTAGTGGTGCGCCACAAAAGCTCCGGCGCCCCAGCACTGCTAGCGCAAAAAGTCGGTGCCTCTGTCATTAACGCCGGCGATGGCACGCATGAACACCCTACCCAAGCCTTGCTGGATGCCCTAACAATCCGCCGCAATAAAGGCCGTATTTCTGGCCTGACCGTGGCAATTTGCGGGGATATCGCGCATTCCCGCGTCGCGCGCTCCAACATTCTCCTGCTCACCATGATGGGTAATTTCGTCCGCCTAATCGGCCCGCCGACCCTGCTGCCCGGCGCTATCGCGGTGAATGGCGTCGAGATCTTTCACAACATGGAAGACGGGCTGAAAGGCGCGGACATCGTTATGATGCTGCGCCTGCAAAAAGAGCGTATGACCGGCGGCCTCGTCCCCTCCCCCCGTGAATTCTTCACCTATTACGGGCTGGACCGGAAGAAACTGGCCTGCGCGAAACCGGATGCGCTGGTCATGCATCCTGGGCCGATGAATCGGGGCGTTGAGATTGATAGTGAGGTGGCTGATGACGCCACCCGGTCCCTCATCAAGGAACAGGTAGAAATGGGGGTCGCCGTCCGCATGGCGGTGCTGGAAACCTGCGCGCGGAGCAACCAGTGAATATCTTATTCCGTAAAATCAAATATTTGGATCGATCAGCTCAGAGCCTTATTGAAGGTGAGTTGCTGGTTCAAGACGGCAAAATCGCAGATTTTGGTCCCTCCTTGGGCGCACCTGAGGGTGCTGAGATTATTGAGGCCGAAGGCGCTATATTGTGCCCCGGCCTTGTGGATATGCGAGCGGCCATTGGCGAGCCGGGCTATGAATACCGTGAGAGCGTTTCCAGCGCGGCCAAGGCTGCTGCGGCAGGCGGCATCACCACCATCGCTGTGCTGCCGGAGACGAATCCGGTTATCGATGACCCGGCCCTGGTCCACTTCCTGCGTGCCCGCGGTGAGGAAACTGGCAGCATCACCCTACTGCCCTACGCCGCCGCCACGCGCGGGCTGGCGGGCAAGGAACTGGCGGAATACGGCCTGCTTCAACAAGCGGGCGCCGTGGCGTTCACGGATGGCAGTAAGCCCATCGCGTCCTCTCGTCTGATGCGCCTAGCGCTCTCTTATGCGTCCGGTTTTGGTGCCTGTATCGTCCAGCATCCCGAGGATGCAGAGCTTGCCCGTGGTGGCGCGGCCACAGCAGGGCCTCGTGCCACTTGGATGGGCCTGCCCGCTATTCCCGCCGCCGCCGAGGCAATCTGCGTGGCGCGGGATATCCGTCTGGCTGAACTCACAGGCGGGGCACTGCATTTTGCACATATTACAACCGCCGAAGCGCTAGACTTGATCCGCCGCGCCAAGGAAAAGGGGCTGAAGATCACCTGCGACACCGCCCCCCCTTACTTCGACCTGAACGAAACCGCGATCGGCGATTACCGGACATACGCCAAGCTCTCCCCGCCTCTACGGGTGGAGGCTGATCGTCAGGCCGTGGTTGCGGGGCTGAAAGACGGCACCATCGACGCCATCGCCTCCGACCATCAGCCGCGCGACGCGGACGACAAGCGCCTGACCTTTGCTGATGCCGAACCAGGCGGCGCCGGGCTGGCCACACTGCTGGGCGTCACGCTGGCACGGGTGCAGAACGGCGACCTCCCGCTGGCGCAAGCGCTGGCCCTGCTCACCGCTAAACCTGCGGCTTGGCTGGGGATTGACGCCGGTGTTCTGGCCAAGGGGCGTGCCGCGGATCTGTGTTTGTTCCATCCCGAAAAATCCTGGCAGGTTCAGGCGGGAAGTCTCCCCGGCAAGGCGCAGAACACGCCTTTCGACGGCCGTGCCCTGGAAGGCGTGGTCCTGGGCACTTGGAAGGCTGGGCGGAGGGTTTACGGGTGATCAGTCTTTATCTTGGTGTAGCTATCTTCGGCTACCTTATGGGCAGCGTGCCTTACGGGCTGCTGCTCACCCGTATGGCCGGACTGGGCGATATACGTTCCATCGGCTCCGGCAATATCGGTGCCACCAACGTCCTGCGCACCGGCAACAAAAAGCTGGCGGCGGCCACTTTGTTGTTGGATGGCTTGAAGGGCTTTGTCGCTGTGCTGCTGGTGAAGCTGTTTCTGCACCATGGTGTGCTAGTAGCCGGGCTTGGGGCGGTGCTGGGGCATCTTTTTCCGGTTTGGCTCGGCTTCAAGGGCGGTAAGGGCGTAGCTACCGGACTGGGCGTGTTTTACGGCTTTGCCTGGCCGCTGGGGCTGCTCTGCTGCGCCCTCTGGTTGCTGGTGGCCTTCACGCTGCGCTATTCCTCTCTTTCTGCATTAGTGGCCTATGCGGTCGCGCCCATCGCCGCCTTGTTCCTGGCGGGGCCGCTGGCGGCGGAAGCCGTGCTGATCATCTCGGCCTTGGTCTATTGGAAGCATCGGCCCAACATCAAACGCCTACTCAGCGGCGAAGAACCACGAATCGGCAAAAAGGTTGCATCATGAAAACTTTTCTTTGTCTTACCGCTTGGTTGCTGAGTGCCGCCCCCGCCTTGGCTCTCAGCCATTTGCAGGCTAACCGAATCCATATGTTTAATGCTGGCCAATGCAACAGGCCCACTGGTCCGCTCTGGATTACTATTGGCACCGGCCAGCCCGCTCCAGGTTTCATTAACGTAAATGAGCCAGGGTTTGACGAAATCGGCGCGTTGGTGGCCACAGGCCCATCTACCCCTGAGGACGCGCTCGCCGGGCAAACACCCGCATGCGGTGTCATCGCCAGCTTCTACGAGAACGCCAAGCCGGTGGGCGCCTGGGTGGTGCCGCCCGCCAAATTGGGTGAAATCCTCTCCATCTTGAATTTGAATGGCTGATCCAGCGCTCGGCTTTCTGCACCTGGCTTGCTCGGATAGTGCTGCCCCTTTTTCTTGTAGCTGCTTCCTGTTTCTTTATCTCCCGACCATGCGCGCGGTGGATGACGAGTCAGCCCGCGCCAAAGCCGCCAGCCACTTCACTCCCTACCACGCTCCTTTCTTTCAACGAGCCTGTGTCGCTTTGAGAGGAGCCCACCAGCGCCCGACGATGCGTTTTCACGCCTTTGGCGCGAAATCCCCGGATTGCTCAACGCCGAACCCGTTGGAGTTGACGAGATCGCGTAGCGCTGCCAACTGTCGATGACAGTAATAAGGGCGGCTATTCTGGAGCTTGAGCTGGCAGGACGTGTGGAAAGCCTGACCGGGGACAGGGTGGCCCTGCCTGAAGACCCCTAAGCCGCGCGCGGCTTGACGCATGAATGGACCGGCCCGTTGACTGATATCGTCGTCGTCGAATCTCCCTCAAAAGCCAAAACGATCAACAAATATTTGGGTGATTCATATAAGGTTCTGGCCTCCTTCGGCCATGTCCGCGATCTGCCGCCTAAGGATGGCTCCGTTCGCCCGGACGAAGATTTCGCCATGGATTGGCAAGCCGATGACCGCGGCGCCAAACAGCTCAGCGAGATTGCCAAGGCGCTCAAGGGCGCCTCGACTCTCTACCTCGCCACTGACCCTGATCGCGAAGGCGAAGCGATCTCCTGGCATGTGCAGACGGCCCTGGCCGAGCGTAATGCGTTAAAAGGCGTCCATGTTCGCCGCGTGACTTTTAATGAGATCACCAAGAACGCCGTGAAGCACGCCATGGCGCACCCACGTGACCTGGATACCCCTCTGATCGAGGCGTATCTCGCCCGCCGCGCTTTGGATTATCTGGTGGGATTCACCCTCTCTCCCGTGCTCTGGCGCAAGCTGCCAGGGTCCAAATCCGCTGGCCGAGTGCAGTCCGTCGCGCTGCGTCTCATCTGCGAGCGTGAAGCAGAAATCGAGGTGTTCAAGGCTCGCGAGTACTGGACAGTGGAAGCCGCCATGCTCACTCCCACCGGCGCGCCCTACCCTGCCCGGCTCACCCACTACCAGGGCAAGAAGCTGGAGCAGTTCGATCTGAACGACGAGGCGATAGCCATAGTTGCCAAGGCGGCTGTCGAAGCGGGCGATTTCACTGTTGCTTCCGTCGAGAAAAAGCGTACCCGCCGCTCCCCGCCACCGCCTTTCATCACGTCCACCCTCCAACAGGAAGCCAGCCGCAAGCTCGGTTTCTCCTCCCAGCAAACCATGCGTCTTGCCCAGCAGCTTTATGAGGGCGTTGAGATTGGCGGCGATACGGTCGGTCTTATTACCTATATGCGAACCGACGGCGTGCAACTGGCCCAGGAGGCTGTTGCCGCCATGCGCAAGCAGATTCAGGCCGAGTTCGGGGACCAATATCTCCCCGTCGCTCCGCGGGTCTATCAGAGCAAGGCGAAGAATGCGCAGGAAGCCCACGAGGCCATCCGACCCACGGACATTTCGCTGAAGCCCGAAAAAGTCGCCCGTATCCTCAATGCCGAGCAGGCAAAGCTCTACGAGCTAATCTACAAGCGCGCCCTTGCCTGCCAAATGTCCCCGGCGGAGTTGGACCAGACAGCCGTGGACCTGACTGACGGCAAGGGGCAGACCCTGCGCGCCACTGGTTCCGTGCTGGCCTTTGACGGCTTCCTGAAGCTGTACAAAGAGGACCAGGACGATCCGTCGGACCAGGACGATGACAGCCGCATCCTGCCGCCCATCGCCAAAGGCGATCCGGCCAAGACCCGCGATGTTACCGCCACCCAGCATTTCACTCAGCCCCCGCCGCGCTATTCCGAGGCATCGCTGGTGAAAAAGATGGAGGAACTCGGCATCGGCCGTCCCTCCACTTACGCTTCCATCCTCACTGTGCTGCGCGATCGCAATTATGTTAAGCTGGAAGCCCGTCGGTTTATCCCAGAAGATCGCGGCCGTCTCGTCACCGCCTTCCTGGTCAGCTTCTTCGCCCGCTATGTCGATACTGGCTTCACTGCCAATCTCGAAGGTGAACTGGACCAGATCGCCGAAGGCAACGCCAATTGGCGTGAGGTTCTACGTGCCTTCTGGGACGATTTCTCTGCCGCCGTGGCCCAGACCAAGGAGCTTAAAATCTCCGATGTCATCGACGCACTGGACCATGATCTCGGCCCGCATTTCTTCCCAAGCCGGGATGATGGCTCAGACCCGCGGGCCTGCCCCTCCTGTGGCGATGGCAGGCTGGGGCTGAAGCTTGGGCGCTTCGGCAGCTTCATTGGCTGCTCGAACTACCCAAACTGCCAGTACACTCGCAAACTTGCTGTCGATGGCGGCGAGGGAGAGGATGATTCCCTGAAAGACGGTATGCGCGTGCTCGGCCAGCACCCTGAAACGGGCGAGGATATCACGCTCCGCCGTGGGCCTTACGGTCTCTATGTCCAGCAGGGCGAGCCGAACCCGGAGGACAAGAAAGCCAAGCCTAAACGCGCTTCCCTCGCACGCGGGATGGACGGCGCCACCCTCACGCTCGAGGATGCGCTGGGCTTGCTCTCCTTGCCTCGCCTGATCGGCCTGCACCCGGAAACCGGCCAGAAGATCGAAGCCAATATTGGGCGCTTTGGGCCTTATGTGAAAATGGGCGCGCTCTTTGCCTCGTTGGATCGGGACGATAACGTGCTGCATCTGGGCTTCAACCGCGCCATGGATCTTATTGCCAAGAAGCAGGAATCCATCAAGACGCTCGGCCAGCATCCGAAAGACAGTGCCGACGTGCTGGTCCGCAAAGGCCGGTTCGGGCCTTATGTGCAATGGGGCAACATCGTCGCCAACCTAGCGAAGGGCACGGATATGGGCGATGTGACGCTGGACGAGGCGATCGCGCTTTTGGCTGAAAAGGGCAAAACCCTAGCTCCGCGCGGCAAGAAAGGCGCCAAAGCGAAGGCCGCGCCCAAGAAAGCCGCAGCCAAGAAAGAGACAGCAGCGCAGGCCAAGAAGCCGGTCAAAGCAAAAGCGGCGGCCAAAACGGCCACCGCTAAAAAAACAACCGCTAAAAAGAGCGCTTAAACCTTTGATCTGCGGACCGCCCGCCGCACCGGCGCGGCGGCGGCCTTAGGTGCGCTGTGTTGCGGTTCTGCTACTGGCGCGCCCCCGGAATCAGCCTCAGCCTGCGCATCGGGCGCCGGTTCTGGCTCAACTTTTGGCTCAACGTGCTTTGCCTTGGACGCGGAACCCAGAGTTTTCATGATGTCATTGGCCTCGTTGAAGCCGCCCCGAATTTCGCTGGAAATCTCCTTGATGAGCGCGGAGAAGTGTTCCATCTCCTTCTGCATTTGCGCGGTTGCGTGGGTGGCATCCAGCCCATCCCAGCGCAGCATATTCATGCGTTCCGCCATCACCTCCTGCCCGTAGCGCAGTTGTGCGCGTATCGCCGCGGACATAGATTTGGCGATATGTTCCTGCGCTTGCAACATTTTGGTGGTGCGTGTCTGCCATTGTCGCACATAGGGCTCCGGATCAAACGCGATCGCGGAAAACTCAAAACCGGGGGAATGCTTTTCCTGATGACGCTGCGTCATACTTTCTCCTCCTCTCCGAGATGGCTAGTATAGGGCTTGCGCTCAAAAAATTGTGAAAATTATAGAATCATTTTCGAATTTTAACCGTCCACAAGCTCATTCTAATGGAATCAGTCGTCTGACATCCTCCAGCCGGTTGGCTTCAGAGGCGGGCTTGTCGGTCCGCAAACGCAACACACGTGGAAACCGCAAGGCCACACCAGATTTATGCCGCGTGGAAAGCTGCGCTGAATCAAAGCCTAGTTCAAACACTAGGGTTTTTTCAACCTCTCTGACCGGGCCAAAGCGATTAATCGTGTGCGCGCGGATCCATTTATCGATGAAATTCAGTTCTTCATCCGTATAGCCGGAATAGGCTTTGGCCACTGGCACCAATTCACCATCCGCTGTCCAGACGCCAAACGTGTAGTCAGAGTAAAAGGAAGATCGTTTGCCGTGGCCGCGCTGCGCGTACATCAAAACCGCATCAAGACTTAACGGCTCCCGCTTCCATTTCCACCACATCCCCTTGGGTCGCCCGGCAACATAAGGGGCTTCACAATGTTTGAGCATCAGCCCTTCACTTTGAACTGTACGGGCCGCCTCGCGCAATGAAGCCAACTCGTCGATGGAGCTGAAAGGAATCAAGGGCGAAAGCTGCATACGCTCTGGTTTGGTTTTTGCAAACCAACCTTCCAGTCGCGTACGTCGCGCATCAAAACTTAAAGGCCGGATATCCTCGCCCGCCTCAAACAGCATGTCATAAAGCATGATCCCCACTGGAAACTCTCGTTGTAGTTTGGCGCTTGCGGTCTTGCGGTTGAGGCGCTGCTGCAAATCAGTGAACGGCGCGATCACGCCATCGCGGATCACTAGCAATTCTCCGTCCAGCACGGCGTCAAATGTCAGCTGTTCCAAGACTTCCTGGAACGCATGTGAAATATCTTCGGCATTGCGAGTATAAAGCCGCCGCTCCTGCGCCGTGGCAACAATCTGCACCCGTATGCCGTCAAATTTCTGCTCCGCCCGGAAGGCTCGCCAATCCGTCCGCGCCACATCCCCGGGCTCCATCGGGTGGGCCAGCATCACGGGGCGGAACACCGGTGCCTCACCGGGCTCTGGCCGGGCGCTTTTTCCCTCCAGCCAACTGAACAAAGAAGTGTAAGGAGGGTTCAGACCATGCCAAACCTCCTCTATCTGATTTACATCCACCAGCCCCATCTCCGCCAGGGCCAATTTGGCAAGCCTGAGGCTCGCCCCAACCCGCAAGCCCCCGGTAAGCAGCTTGATCAAAGCGAACCTCGCCGAGGCATCGGAACGGTCCAGCCAGCTTTCAATCAGCGCCGGAATCTCCGCGCGGTTAGCGGTGCGCAAGCCTTCAATCACCTCCGGCAAGGCGGGAGGGGTATCACCATGGGCGGGCCAGATCAGCGCGATTGTCTCGGCCAGGTCCCCGACAAAATCGTAAGACAGGGCGAACAACTCAGCATCCATCCGCGCCGCCGCTAGTGCCTTGAGCGTGGCCGCCTTGGCGCCCGGAAAATCGAGCGCTCCGGCAATAGCCGCAAGCGCGTAGCCGCGCTCCGGGTCTGGCCGGCTGGCAAAATAAGCCCTCAGCAGCGCGATCTTGGTGTTTCGTCCCGGCGCGAACAGCAGCCTTTCCAACAGCTCGGCAAAGGCTTTCATTCCTCCTCCTCGCCATAGCCGATCAGCGAGAGCGCCCGCGCGCGGATTTGCAGCAGCCCGCAGGCACGGATCAACGCCTCCTCCGCCCCGTGCGTAACCCAAACTTCAGAGGCTTGCGTCTCTTTGATCGTCGCAAGCAACCCGTCCCAATCTGCATGATCGGAGATAATCAGCGGTAACTCCACGCCTGCGGCTTTGGCGCGTTGGCGGATACGCATCCAGCCCGAGGCTTGCGCCACCACCGGATCTTCCAGCCGCCGCCCCCAGCGCTCCCCAATGGCCGATGGTGGTGCTAAAACCATCGCTCCTTTCAACTGCGCCTTTTGCGCCACCGTGGCCGGTCGCAAATCTCCCAGATCAATCCCCAGAGACTGATAAAGTGCACAGAGATTAGCGTGCGCCCCATGCAGATAAATCGGCGCGTCATAGCCAAGCTGACGCAAAGAGGCGATCAGCCGTTGGGATTTACCTAATGAATACGCCCCCACCACATGCGTCCGTTCAGGAAACAAAGCGTGGGAGCGCAGTAGCTTCCGCAATTCCTCCGCTGGATCAGGATGCCGGAACACAGGCAGACCGAATGTGGCCTCTGTGATGAACACATCGCACCGCACCGGCTCAAACGGCGCGCAGGTCGGGTCCGCCTGCCGCTTATAATCACCGGAGATAACAGCGCGGCTGCCCTTATAATCGAGCACAATCTGCGCCGAGCCCAGAACGTGCCCCGCCGGAACCAGTCTTACAGTAACGTCGTTAACTTTTATGGGCTGATGATAAACGGCAGGCTGCAATATTTTTCCAGCCCGTTCTTCCCCCATGCGGGCGCGCATGATGGCTAGCGTCTCAGGCGTGGCAAGAACATGCTCATGCCCCGGTCTGGCGTGGTCTGAATGGCCGTGCGTGATGACCGCGCGCGGCACCACCCGCACCGGATCAATATAAAAATCGCCGGGCCGGCAATAAAGGCCGGATGGCGTCGGGTTCAGCCAGTTTTCCGGGTGCGGGACCATGGAGGGAGTATAGAACAAATCATGAAAACAGGATATGGTGCATCATGGCTAGGCTGCCAGAGAGATTCGAACAGTGGTTCAAGGCAAAAGGCTGGCGCCTGCGCGACCATCAGGCAGCCATGCTGGAAGCTGCTGAGGCCGGCAGGGATGCACTCCTCATCGCTCCCACCGGTGCAGGCAAGACATTGGCGGGGTTTCTCCCTAGCCTTGTGGCTTTGGCTGGGCAACCAACGGATAAACTCCACACACTCTATGTCAGCCCACTCAAGGCGCTGGGGACGGATATTGCGCGCAATCTTCAAATTCCGATGGCGGATATGGGGCTTTCCGTCTCCGTTGAAACCCGCAGCGGTGACACTCCGGCCAACCGGCGCGCCCGGCAGAAGGAGATGCCGCCCAACATTCTGCTGACTACCCCGGAATCGCTTCTTCTCCTGCTGTCACAGGAAAATAGCGCGGATTATTTCGCCTCGCTGTCTTGCGTGGTGGTGGATGAGATTCACGCCTTGGCCGGCACCAAGCGCGGAGACCAGCTTTCCCTTTGCATAGCCCGGCTACGCAGACTCTCGCCAACCCGTGTCGTTGGCTTGTCCGCCACGGTGGCCCACCCTGAAGCCATACGGCAATTTGTCGGCCCCAAAGCGCGGCTGGTGCAGGCTGAGGACGGCGCCCCGCCCCACGTCACCATGGCCTTACCGGATGTGGAGATTCCCTGGTCAGGCCATATGGGATTGAAAGCGGCCGAACTGGTGCTGGAAAAAATTGCCGGGGCTGCCATGAGCATCGTATTTGTGAACACGCGTGCTCAGGCAGAACTACTTTTCGCGGCTATTTGGAAACATAATAGCCAAAACCTGCCTATTACGATTCATCATGGTAGCCTCGACATCGCCCAGCGCCGCAAGGTGGAGGCCGCGATGGCTGAAGGGCGGTTGCGGGCGGTTATTGCCACCTCCTCGCTTGATCTCGGCATTGATTGGGGCGGGGTGGATCAGGTTTTACAGATCGGCGCGCCCAAAGGGGTGTCCCGGTTGCTGCAACGCCTGGGGCGGGCAAATCACCGGCTGGATGAACCCTCCCGCGCCATCCTGGTTCCCGCCAACCGGTTTGAAGTGCTGGAATGTGAAGCCGCCATGGCTGGGGTTAGAGAAAAAGCGTTGGATGGCGATCCGCCCCGTCCAGGCGGGTTGGATGTGCTGGCCCAGCATATTATGGGCATGGCCTGCTCGGGGCGGTTTTTGCCGGATGATCTGTACCGGGAAGTTGTTTCCACCGCGTGTTATGCTGACCTGCCGCGCCAGGATTTCGACGACGTACTGCGCTTCGTGGAAGACGGCGGCTACGCGCTGGCGGCTTATGAGCGATACAGAAAGCTGTTCCGGGACTCTGAGGGCTTTGTGTACCCGGCCAGTGCCAAGGTAGCCCAGTATTTTAGGATGAATATCGGCACCATCGTCGAGGCGCCGATGATCAAACTGAGGCTTGTGGGCAAGCGTGGAGGCTTTGGCGTGGGGCTGGGTGAAGTTGAGGAATATTTCGTCAACCAGCTTGTGCCCGGCGACAGTTTTATCTTCGCTGGGCGGGTGCTGAAATTCTTGCGCTTGCGGGAGAATGTCGCGGAGGTGGTGGAAGCTCCGGGCAAGGAGCCCAAAGTTCCCGCCTATGCTGGGGCGCGGCTGCCTTTGACTACTAATCTCGCCAGCCGAGTGCGGGCCATGCTGCATGACCCTTCGTGCTGGGGGGCGTTTCCTGAACAGGTGCAAGAGTGGCTGACCCTGCAAAAACGGCGCAGCCGGTTGCCGGGGCCGAACGGGTTGCTGGTGGAGACATTTCCCCGCAATGGCCGTTGGTTCATGGTGGTTTATGCCTTTGAAGGCCGTAATGCGCATCAGACATTGGGGCTGCTGCTCACCAAGCGCATGGAACGGGCGGGATATGCCCCCATCGGTTTTGTGGCCACGGATTATGTGCTGGCCACGTGGTCGGCCTACCGGCCGGAGAGGATCGACCAGCTTTTTCAGGAGGATATGCTGGGCGATGATCTGGAGGAATGGATGGAGACCAGCTCCTTGCTGCGCCGCTCCTTCCGGCAGGTGGCGGTGATCGCTGGGCTGATTCCGCGCCAGTTACCTGGAGCGGAGAAGAACCGCCGGCAGGTTACGGTAAATTCAGACCTGATCTACGATGTGCTGCGCAAGCACCAGCCCGACCATGTGTTGATTCGCGCCACCCGGGCCGACGCGACCCATGGGCTGATTGATTTGTCCCGTATCGCAGCAGTTTTGCGCCGGGCGGAGGGGCGGATCACGCATATGGTATTGTCCCGCGTTTCGCCGCTTGCGGTACCCGTTTTGCTGGAAATTGGCCGGGAGCAGGTGGCGGGCGAAGCCGAGGAGCAATTATTGGCGGAAACAGCCGCCCTTGTTACTGAGGCCACGGCTGAAAATGAAAGTCTTCACAATTTTAAACATGGTCCCAAGGGGCAGAATATGCTTTTTCATCAATCATGACCGCAGCACCGATCCACTTTCGAAATGAACGGCTCATGCTTGACCCTTCCGGCGCGGCGTTTTGGCCGTCTAAACGGGTTCTGATCATTGCGGATCTGCATTTTGAGAAAGCCACATCCTTCGCGGCGAATGGCAGTTTGCTGCCGCCTTATGACACGCGCGCGACGCTGGAACGTCTGAACCGGCTGGTGCGGCTTTATCGGCCTTCAAAGCTCATTGCGCTAGGGGACTCCTTCCACGACAGCAAGGCGCCCGCGCGGCTGGCCAAGGATGACCGGGCGCGGCTGGAAGCCATGGGGCGTGAGGCGCAGTTTATCTGGGTGGCGGGCAATCATGATGCCGCGCCGCATGATCTGCCCGGGCAATGCGTGGCGGAGCATCGGGAAGGCCCGTTTGTGTTCCGGCATCAGGCCCTAAGCCGCTTGGCGCCGCGTGAGATTGAGATTTCTGGCCATTACCACCCCAAGGCGTGCATCGAATCCCGCGCCAAGCGCGTCTCACGCGCCTGCTTTGTCTCCGATGCCGTAAGCCGCCTAATTTTGCCTGCCTTTGGTGCCTTCACAGGCGGGCTGGATGTGCGGGACCAAGCTATTTTCCGGCTGTTTCCGCGTGGGCTGCGCGTGTTCATGCTGGGGCAGGAACAGCTCTACTCTTTCGCCCTTGAACAGTTAGGGCGCTTGCCAGAGGTCGCCTGAGACATGGCGCAACTCGTTTGGTTTAGGAATGATCTGCGGCTGACCGACAACCCCGCTTTGCATAAGGCGGCGGAGAGCGGTGAGCCGCTTATTCTGCTGTATATTCTGGATGAACGCGCTGGCGCGGCCAGTCGTTGGTGGCTGCATTATTCTCTGACCGCTCTGGCAATGGATATTGAAGCCAGAGGTGGGCGACTAGTTTTGCGGCGTGGTAATCCGGTGGAGGTAATCTCCGGGTTGGTGAAGGCGCATGATGTGATTGCTGTGCACGCGGCACGCAGCTATGAGCCGTTCTGGCGCGAGACCGACCGCAAGCTGGATGTGGAGCTGAAAGAGATAGATTGCGGGCTGTATCGGCATCTTTCAGCCTCTTTGTTTCCACCTGAGCGCATTACCACCAAGGTGGGTGGGCCGTTCGGAGTCTATACCCCGTTCTCGAAAGCCTGTTTTGAGGCTGGCGTGCCGGAAGGCCCCCTGCCCGCTCCCGCAACCCTTAACTGCGCGCCGATCGAAAGCGAGGTGCTGGCGGATTGGAAGCTACTGCCCACGAAGCCGGATTGGGCGGGCGGTATGCGCGCTGAGTGGACGCCCGGCGAAGCCGGAGCCCATGCACGGCTGAATGCGTTTCTGGCCGGGCCAATACAGAGTTACAGCGAGGCGCGGGATTTTCCTGACCGCCCTGGCACGTCAAAACTTTCACCCCATGCGCATTTCGGGGAGATTTCGCCGCGCTATGTCTGGCACCGTGCCAAGGCGACGGGAGATGGCAAGGGCGTGCAGACCTTTTTGAAGGAACTGCTCTGGCGGGAGTTTTCAATCAATTTGCTGTGGCAGTACCCGGATATTCGGACCCAGCCGATCCGCAAGGAATTCGCGGCCTTCCCTTGGAAGGAAAAAGCCGGGCATCTCGCCGCGTGGCGGCGCGGGCAGACGGGAATTCCCATTGTAGATGCGGGGATGCGCGAGCTGTGGCAAACTGGCTGGATGCATAACCGGGTGCGGATGATCTGCGCCTCTTATCTAGTGAAACATCTGCTGATTCCCTGGCAGGCGGGGGAAGCCTGGTTTTGGGATACGCTTTGTGAAGCGGATGAGGCCGCGAATGGAGCCTCATGGCAATGGGTAGCGGGAAGTGGTGCGGATGCGGCACCTTATTTCCGCATCTTCAACCCTGTTTTGCAGGGGCAGAAATTCGATCCGGCGGGAGGCTATGTGCGCCGCTTTGTGCCAGAGCTGGAAAAACTGCCAGATGCTTATATCCACGCCCCGTGGGATGCGCCTTCCTTGGTTTTGGCCGGGGCTGGCGTCAGGCTCGGCAGGACTTATCCTAAGCCTCTGATATTACCAGCAGATGGCCGGCAGGCGGCGCTGTCAGCTTATGAGATGCTAAAGGCTCGGCAAGGGGCGTAAACGCCTCTTGCGCTGTTTTTACAGCTGCACCATCTTTAAATTGTAATGTTTAACGCTTTTTCACCATGTGGGGGAACGCTCACATGATCCCTCCTTGCAGGCCATTGCGGATTGTGGGGGATGTGCATGGAGATTCCCGGGCTTTCGCAGCGGCGGCGGAGACGGACAGGTTTGTGATTCAGCTTGGCGACCTGGTGGATGACGGGCCAGATACACCCGGCGCGCTGGAGATTATGTTCCGGCTGCTCGACGAAAAGCGCGGCTTGTTTTTGCTCGGGAACCACGATTTCAAACTGGCAAGGGCCTTGCGCGGTGACCGCGTGCGGGGGGAACCCACGATAAAAACATTCGCGACTTTACCCGCCGAGATGAGACGCCCCACGAAAGACGCGATTATGGCGGCACCAGTTTGGTTGCGTGCTGGGAACCTGTTTTTTGTACATGGCGGGTTTCATCCCGCGATGTTGGAGCAGGCACCAGGCCCCTTTCCTCCCGGGCGGCCGGACCCGCTTTGGGCAAGGGCCCTTTATGGCCAGACCAGCGGGCGGGTGACAGGGGCCGGTAAGCCGGAACGGCTTTTACGCTGGGTGGAGGATATTCCGCCAGGCATGGTGGTTTATGTTGGTCATGACCAACGCTCTAATGACGGGCGGCCTTACGTGAGGCAAAGCCGCAAGGGAGGAAAGGCGATATTCATGGATACCGGCGCTGGAAAAGGCGGGCATCTTTCCTGGGTGGATATTGATCAGGTCGACTGATCTCAAACGCCTCATACTGGTGGCTGAGGAGGGCTGAAGGGACTTGGGGATGTCAGCTCGACCTGAGAGATGGGCACGGCGAGTTCCGCTCCATGGCGGCGTACGATTTGCCCAAGTTCAATTAAGAGCCGCTCCTGAATGGCCAGCGAATCCTGCCAAACCACAGTGCGGGTAAAGCACCAGACCAGGATTTGCAGCCCATAACTACCATATTGTTGGAAATAGACCATGGCGCCCAGGGACTGGTCGATCTCTTTATGGTTATCGACATGCGCTCGGAAATCCGCGGTAATACGGGCGAGTTTGTCGAAATCCACATAGCGGATGGAAATGATGCTGTTGATCTGCCGCGCCTGCATCCGGGGCGGTGTTTGCACGACCGATGAATTAAAGATCTGGTTGGGGACGTAATAGGGCCGTGTGTCGAAGCCTCGCACTGTGGTGGTGCGCCAGCCGATATGCTCGACCGTGCCGGATACGTTTTGGGTGGGAAGCACGATCCATTCGCCAACCTTGAAGGGTTGGTCGAGATAAACCACGAGAGCGCCAAACAGGTTAGCAGTAACGCCCTGTGCGGCGAAGCCAACGGCGATACCCGCAACACCACCAAAAGCAAGCAGACTGGCTATGGAGAAATTCAAAATACGCAGGATCATCAAGCCGATGATTGTGACCACGAGGATGCGGGTGATTTTGGCGATGGCATCCACTAACATCGGGTCCGGGGTTTTGCCGTGCTTATGCCAAATATGAGCCGGGTACGCGCGCTCACTCACCGCAACAACACGCAATGAGGCCCAAGCCGTGACGAGCAGAACGAAGATTTTGAGGATGACTGGTAGAATGTTTAGCAATTCACTCAGCTTCAACGGAGCCGACACCGCCAGCACAATAAAATAAGTGACCAGCCCCCAGATGAGGCAGACCGCCGGTGTTAAAAGACAGCCTAAAACAGCTGCACGGAATTTATGCCCGTGATTATTGGACCAGCGCATAAGGAGGCCAAAGCCGGTTTTGGCCAGGGTTGAGCCAAAGACGCCCGCTAGAAGAATGACGATAATGCCGATCACATTTGAAAGATGTGCACCCCAGAATGCCGCCATGTTTTCAAATAATTTGTGCATATATCGTTCCTTTAGACTTTGACCCCGGACTGAAAACACGGACTACTGTGTGCCGTATTGTGCAATGGCAATACGGCTTTTCAGTTCAGAAAGATCCCATGCGGCTGGCTGTTATTCAGGATAGCTGTTACTTAGGCATGAGTTGTGTGGCTGTAAACCGGAGAGAACACATTCTTAGGCCGGGAGATAATGAGCCTTTTCTATTAAAAAATTCTCACTTAGGTTTGGACTATTCCCTCAACATAGAATTGAAACACTCCAGCCATTCGGGCGGAATCACTGCTCTTCATCATCGACTTAACTGAGGGCGTCAGAACTAAGTAGTTATAGATTTTGTAATATTAAATGGAAAAAAATCAAAAGTCCTACATATTTACTATAAAATATGTAATTCTCTAATCGTTTTGATAAAGCATTTAGCCTCTATCATAAATCCACAAACTGCCGCTATGCTAAAATGGAAGCCATAAATGATCGAGTGGCATTTCGTTTACAGTTACGCAAGGAGCTAATATGAGCGACACGACGCCTGGTGCCTCAACGGAATTAACCACCAAGCTAGCTAATGGGCAGTTCTGGAACTTGGTTGCAAGCATACGCGCCCAGGAAGTCGCGACACTGGCAGCTGCTTTGCTTGGCAATCGTCGCAAGTCAATGTCTCTTGCTGAACTTCTGGAAGTTACTCGTGATATTCAATTCGCTAAATACCCGGCTCCCAATAACCCAGAATACCAAGAGTGGGAGAAGACCAAAAGTGAACGGTTGAGCCGAATTTATAAATAATGCTTCAAAAGTTTTAAGATAAATAAGGACGGGAATTAATAACCCGTCCTTATTTGTTTGTAGTATTTACAAAAACGGGTTGCTTTGACGTTCAGCGCCGATGGTGGAGCCGGTCCCGTGGCCGCACAGGAAGCTGAATTCATCCGGCAGTACCAGAAGCTCGCGTTGGATGGAGGCAATGAGTTGCTCGTGGTCTCCATAATCGCCGAGGTCCGTACGGCCAACTGAGCCGCGGAACAGCACGTCTCCAACAATCCCGAAATTTAGAGGCTTGCTTAGGAACACCATGTGGCCAGGCGTATGGCCAGGGCAATGGCGAACTTGAAAAGCCTCGCCGCCCATAGTAATGATATCGCCCTGCTGAAGCCAGCGGTCGGGATGGCAGTCGCGGGCTTTGAGCCCATAGCGAGCCCCCTGAGCTGCGAGATCATCTAGCAGAAACTTATCCTCAATACCTGGGCCGACGATACGGGCGTCCAGTTGTTCGGAAAGCTCCCCCGCGCCGCCCGCATGGTCGATATGGCCATGGGTGAGGAAGATTTCGGAGATCGAGAGGCCCAGTTTGTCAATCTGATCCTTGATAAGGGAGACGTCGCCGCCGGGGTCGATCACCGCACCGGATTTAGTTTCGTCATCCCACACCAGAGTACAATTCTGCTGGAAGGGAGTGACGGGGATGATGCCGATTTTGAAGCTCATGAGCGAAGATCTGGGGCCGTGGCCTCAGCTTTCAACAGGGTAATAGCCTCTTCCAGCGCGAGGATTTCCTGCGCGGCACCGCCCAGGCGGCGCAGAGCCACCTTGCGTTCCTCAGCCTCCTTGCGGCCGACCACGAGAATGTTCGGCACATGATGAAGGGAATGGTCGCGGATCTTGGCTTGGATTTTCTGGTTCGAGATATCCAGTTCCACGGCGAGGCCAGCCGAGCGGAGTGCTTCTGTGACTTCCCTGGCGTAGCCGTCAGCGTCGGAGACGATGGTGGCGACCACTGCCTGCACCGGCGCCAGCCAGAGCGGGAAGCGCCCGGCATATTGCTCGATAAGGATACCGAGGAAACGCTCAAAGCTGCCAATAATGGCGCGGTGGAGCATTACTGGGCGAGCACGGCCACTTTCGGAGGTGACATATTCCGCGTCAAGACGCTCAGGCAGCACAAAATCGACCTGAATGGTGCCGCACTGCCAGTCCCGGCCGATGGCGTCACGCAGCACAAATTCCAGCTTGGGACCGTAGAATGCGCCCTCACCGGGATTGAGCGTATAGGTAACACCAGCTTTTTCGCAGGCTTCTTTCAGGGCGCCCTCTGCGCGATCCCAGACCTCGTCGGACCCGGCGCGGACTTCCGGCCGATCTGAGAATTTCACGCTGAAGCTCTCGAACCCGAAATCCTTATAGACACTCTCCAGCAACGCAACGAAGCGTACGGTCTCGTCAGCGATCTGGTCTTCCGTGCAGAAGATGTGCGCGTCGTCCTGGGTAAAAGCGCGGACACGCATGATGCCGTGCAGCGCGCCGGAGGGCTCGTAACGGTGGCAGGCGCCGAACTCGGCCATACGGATCGGAAGTTCTTTATAAGAGCGCAGGCCCTGGTTGAATATCTGGACATGACAGGGGCAGTTCATCGGTTTTAGGGCAAGCATGGTAGCTTCCTCTTCAACCTCGGCAATGAACATATTCTTTCGGTATTTGTCCCAGTGGCCGGACATTTCCCACAGCTTCCGATCCACCAACTGCGGGGTGCGGACTTCTTCATAGCCGCCTTCCTCCTGGCGGCGACGGATATAGGCTTCCACTGTCCGGTAGAGTTTCCAGCCTTTGGGATGCCAGAAAATGGAGCCGACGGCTTCTTCCTGAATGTGGAAGAGATCCATGGCCTTGCCAATCTTACGATGGTCGCGGCGTTCGGCTTCCTCAAGCTGGTGGAGGTAGGCGTCCAGCTCTTTATTATCACGCCAGGCGGTGCCGTATATGCGGGAGAGCATCGGATTTTTGGCATCGCCGCGCCAATAGGCGCCGGCGGTTTTCATCAGCTTGAAGCCGTTGCCGATGTCACCCGTGCTGCGCATGTGCGGGCCGCGGCACAGGTCCAGCCACTCGCCCTGTCGGTAGATGGTGATAGTTTCGCTTTCCGGCAGGTCGCGGATCAGCTCAGCTTTGAAGCGCTCTCCACGCCCATCGAAGAATTTGATAGCCTCCTCACGGTCCCATTCCTCACGCTCAAAACCCGCGTTACGGGCAATGATTTCACGCATCTTTGCCTCGATGGCCGGAAGGTCATCGGGCTTGAAGGGCTCGTTACGGTAGAAATCGTAATAAAAGCCGTTTTCGATGGAGGGACCGATAGTGACCTGTGTTCCGGGATAAAGTTCCTGCACCGCCTCGGCCAGCACGTGGGCTGCATCATGGCGGATCATCTCCAGGGCGGCTTCGTCCTTGCGGGTGATGAATTTCACCGCGGCGTCCCACGAGATTGTACGGGAAAGGTCCATCTGCTTGCCATCAACCTCCATGGCAAGTGCGGCACGGGCCAGACCGGGGCCGATGGCGGCAGCGATGGTGGTGCCAGTCACCGGGCCGTCGAAGGAACGAACGGAACCGTCGGGCAAGGTGATGGCAGGCATAAGCGTCTTCCTAAAATGACAAAAACTGGCGGCGTTATGGCAGGTGGGCCAGTACTTGCGCAACCGGTAGTTCCTGAAGAGTCGGCGCGCGAAGAATGGTCGGCCAGCCGCCATCCTGGTAGCGTGGGGCGCAACGGGTGGGGTCTGAGGCGCTTGAAAAGAGAGAAATGCAGGGCACGCCGATTGCAGCGGCTAGATGCATGGGGCCTGTATCGTTGCCTATGGCCAGGGACGCGCCCCGAAAGATTGAAGCCAACTGGAAGAAATCTGTTCTACCGGTGAGGTCAATGCCGCCAATGGTATCCGCCAGGGGTTTCTCGCCGGACGTGCCGACGACGACGACGGGTAAATGCAAGGCGGCGGCAACCTCGCGGAATTTCTCGGCCGGGAAGCGCTTTTCCGGGCGGTGTGGTGCAGCTCCGGGGACTAGCACGGCGTAACGCGGGGGAAGGTTCAGGCCGGCGATATCCCCCGCGAGCCACGAAAGATCTGGCACGGCTAATGGCGTAGGCAGGGTGGCCCGCCGAAGCTGCTGCTCCAGGCGTTCGCGGCTGTGCAATGTTTCGCGGTTGGCGGCGTCAGGAAACTGGCAGCCGCGCGCGATGCCGGACCAGGGTGGGCGACCTGCGAGGCTGAAATAACGGGTGGAGCGGCCGGAGGTTTGCAGGTCGTAAACCATGTCAAAGCCGGAAAGCTGGCGCTTCAGGCGTAGGAGGCCCGGAAGGTTCCACCAAACCGGCTTGGCGTCGAGTTCAATTTTGTCGAACCAGGGGCTTTGGCCCAGAAACCCAGCATACGGTTTTGTGGTCAGTAGGGTGATCTCGTCGGCATGATGGCACGCGCGGATGGCGGCGAAAGCCGGGAAGGTCATCACGATATCACCAAAGGCGCCGTGGCGGATGACCAGCACGCGCATCAGCCGAGCAACTCCGCATAAAGGTTCAGATAGCGGGTTTGCATGACGGCCAGAGAGAATCGGTCGCCGACTTCCTCCCGCGCGCGGGCGCCGAAGGCAATACGCAGATCCATGTCGCCATCGAGAATCGCATCGAAGGTGGCGGCCAGGGCAGCGGCATCGTTAGGCGGGATAAGGAAGCCACTGACATTGGGCTCGATGGTTTCATGCGCGCCGCCATGGTCCGTGGCGACGACGATCTTGGCCATCGCCTGCGCTTCGATGATGGTGCGGCCAAACGCTTCAGGCGCAGTGGAGCAGTTGACCACAATATCAGCCAGTTTGAGGGCGGCGGGCATGTCTTCAACATGTCCGGCAAGGCGCAGGCGGTTGCTGATGCCCAACTGCTCAGCCAAAGCCAGCAATTCCTGGGTGTATTTGTGCCGCCCCTGATCTGAGCCGATAAGAATGCCCACGGCCTCCTGATGCCGCATCTTGGCCAGGGCTTGGATGAACAGGCGCTGGCCTTTCCAGGCGGTCAGGCGGCCAGGGAGCAAAATCGCGGGTTGACCGTTCTCGATCCGCCATTCCTTGACCAGACGGACGGCCCGGTCACCACGCACGGAGGCAGGATCGAATTTACGCAGATCCACGCCGTTATGAATGACACGAATTTTCTCGGGATCAATCTTGTAACGGGATTTGATGAGGTCCGAGATGAAATAGCTAACGGCCACCACGCGCTCGCCTGCCGCCATCACCTGATTATAGCGCTTCTTCAGCCGCGTGCTCTCACCGTAGGTGCCGTGATAGGTGGTCACGAACGGGATGCCCATTCGCTTGGCAGCGCGAAAAGCGGACCAAGCCGGGGCGCGGGAATGAGCATGGATAAGATCAACCTGGTTCTCCTTGATGATGGCTTTCAGTTTTTTTGTGTTACGCCAAATTCGGTAAGGATTTTTGGTTGATAGCGGCAGATTGATCAGTTCGGCTCCCCCACGGGTGGCCAGGGATGAGAGGCGGCCATCCTCAGCGGCGATAAGGGAGCGATGCCCTGCAAGATGCACCGCCTGGGCGATTTCGATCACGACCCTCTCAGCGCCCCCGGCATCAAGCTTGGGCAACACCTGGAGAATCGTTTTCGGCCGGTCAATCATGCATTGCGCGCTACCAGGGTTAGGAGATTATGACTATGCCGTATGTGTCACGCCTGCCAGGAATCGATCTGGCTTATGAATTTCTAGAAGGTGAAGGCCCGGTGGTGATGTTTTGCCCGGGCTATGCTTCAGATATGCAGGGCACCAAGGCGTTAACCTTGGAGGAATGGTGCAGGGCCAACAAACGGGCGATGCTGCGCTTTGATTACGCCGGGCATGGGCAGTCCGCCGGAGTGTTTACGGAAAACGGTATTGGGGACTGGGCGGCGGATGCCGAGCATGTGTTGGATCAGACTGCACCTGGGCGGGATGTGTTGCTGGTTGGATCCTCGATGGGCGGATGGATTTCATTGCTGCTTGGCCCCAGGCTGGGCGAGCGGCTGCGGGGCATGGTGCTGATCGCCCCGGCTCCGGATTTTACGGAATCGCTGCTTGAACGCGAACTTACCGCCGAGCAGGCGGAGACGCTGGAACGCACGGGGGTTGTGTATCAGCCGTCTGAATATGGTGATCCCCTGCCCTTCTCCCTGACTCTCGTCCGCCGTAGTACGGGGTATCTGGTCATGAAGAGCCAGATTGGGGTTACCTGCCCGGTGAGGATTCTGCACGGCATGCAGGACGCTTCAGTACCCTGGCAACTCAGCCTGAAACTGGTTGAACGGCTTGCGGCGGGTGATGTACAGCTGATTTATATTAAGGAAGGCGATCATCGGCTTTCAGCTCCGGATGATCTGATACTGTTAACTCAGACTGTTGGCTCGCTCCTCGTTGAGAATGGCGGCTAAGCCCTCACGGTAGGTAGGGTAGCGCCATGCGAGTCCCAGCCGGGACTTTGTTTTTTCCGCAGAAACCTTTCGATTTTCTGCCCAAAAGCTGAGCGCCATGGGCGACATGGTTTTAATGGCTTGTTCGTAAGGCATTGGTGGGGGCGGTTTGATGCCAAGCAACCTTGCGGCTTCCTGGACTACGTCCGCGGGAGCCGCGGGTTCGTCGTCTGAAAAGTTGAAGATGCCGGTGGCCGTCTGGCGGATGGCGGCGAGTACGCCTTGTGCAATGTCTTCCCGGTGGATGCGCCCGAACAAGTGGCCCGGCTTAACCACATGCCGTCCCTGCCCTGCCTTGAGGTCATCCAGCATCGACCGGCCCGGGCCGTAAATGCCCGCTAAGCGGAAAATGGCAAGTGGTTTGCCAAGTGCCGCCCAGCCATGCTCCGCGCCGACGCGGCGTTGGGTGCGCGTGGAGCCAGGGTTAGGAGATGTTTCCTCATCTACCCAGCCGCCATTGGCGTTGCCATAGACGCCGGTGGTGGAAAGATAGCCGAGCCAGACGGCCGAAGAGGCTTTGAGGGCGGCATGGTAACGGGCGAGTACCGGATCGCCGGTTTCGTCCGGCGCGGCGGTTGAGAGAATATGGCTAGCCGAGGCAATGGCAGGTGCGGCATGGGCGAACGGCAGTAAAGTCACGCCGGGCTCGGGGTGGATTTGACCGCGCGTGGTGGCGCTAACCTGCCATCCCGCAGCCACGGCAGCCTTGGCGATAGCCCGGCCGGAATAGCCAAGCCCGAAAATGAGCAGATGGTTCATGGCGTGCCTCCTATGCGGCCGAGATGGGTCTCAGAAAAGCCAGCGGCGTATTTCAGCCCGTAGCCAAGCAGCCGGTCAAACCCAATATGGGCCAGCCATATGGCCGCCCCCCCTATGGTTGGAGAACTGGCGGTCAATGCGCCAGCCGCCAGTAAGGCGAAGGGCAGTAAGGTTGAATGGAAACAGTTATAGATGGCTGCTCCGGCGCGTGGCCCAGCCACGTAACCCAGCATGGAAAGATCAGGCACCGGAAACAAAACCAGGAACAGCAACCAGCCCATGCTGAGATGGGCATAAAATGCGATCCCTGCCAGCATCAACGCCGCGCCTTCTAGACGCAATAGCCAACGGGGGCCGCCTTGCAGCGGTAGAAAGCGGAGTGACTGATCAGGCTGGGGCATGCCACCGATATGGCGCCATCCCCCAGCAATATAAAGTGGTTAGCCTTTGGCTTTACCCAGCTTGTATTCCAGTGCCTCTTGCGCGGAAGCAACGCCGCCATGAGCGGCGGACCAAGCCATCGGGTTCTCCAAGAATTTGCGCACGCCGGAGAGGGCTGCATCGGAGAAGTAAGGCTGGCTCTTGGCGGCTTCCAGTACGTCCCACCACGTACAGAGATGATGCAGGGAGATATTCATCTCCTGCAGCGTCTCGAAAGAGCCGGGGAACACGCCGTAGAAGAAAACCACGAACGCATGGTTGCAGATGGCCCCGGCCTCCCGCAGCGCCTTGGCGAACTGGATCTTGGATCCGCCATCAGTCGTGAGGTCCTCCACCAGCAGGGTGTTCAGCCCTTCCGGCACATCGCCTTCAATAAGAGCGTTACGGCCAAAGCCTTTGGGCTTCTTGCGGACATAGGCCATGGGCGCATTCATGCGTTCGGCAATCCAGGCGGCGAAGGGAATACCCGCTGTCTCGCCGCCGGCCACAGCCTGGATGGCCTCGTACCCGACATGGCGGCTGATTTTCTCCACCGCCAAGTCGCAAATTTTGGCGCGGGCGCGGGGGAAGTAGATAATCTTACGGCAGTCGATATAAACCGGGGATTTCCAGCCAGAAGTGAGCGTATAGGGCTCCTCGGGCCGGAAATTGACCGCTTTAATCTCCAGCAGCAACTTGGCGGTGGTTAAAGCGGCGTCACGGTCCCAGTCGCTCGCCCAATCAATTTTCGCGGCAATCCGCCCGCTCATGTCAGTCATTCTCCAGAAACTCGCACTCCAGCCCCTCCTAGCGGCTTGGGGGCGATCAGTCCATGTGCGCAGGGATAAGAACCAGGGTTGTGTGGCACGTCGGGGATGCTATTTGATATGCAACGCATGGAGTAGAGTGAGTAAAAATGGCCAAAATCAAGGTAAAAACCCCAGTCGTGGAGATGGACGGGGACGAAATGACCCGCATCATCTGGGGTTTCATTAAGGATAAGCTGATCCTTCCTTACCTGGACATCGATCTGAAGTATTTCGACTTGGGAATCGAGCACCGTGATGCGACCGATGATCAGGTTACTGTCGATGCCGCCAACGCCACAAAGCAATATGGCGTGGCCGTAAAGTGCGCTACCATCACTCCGGATGAAGCCCGCGTGGAAGAGTTCGGCCTGAAGAAGATGTGGCGCAGCCCGAATGGGACCATCCGTAACATCGTGGACGGCACCATCTTCCGCGAGCCGATCATCTGCAAGAACGTCCCCCGCCTGGTGCCACACTGGACCCAGCCGATTGTGGTAGGCCGCCATGCTTACGGCGACATTTACCGTGCGACCGATTATAAGGTACCGGGCCCAGGCAAGCTGCAGTTGACCTTCACCCCGGAAGGCGGCGAGCCGGTTGTGATGGACGTGCATGACTTCACTGGCCCCGGCGTGGCGATGGGCATGTTCAACACGCTGAAATCCATTGAGGGGTTTGCCCGCGCGAGCTTCAATTACGGCTTGGCCCGTAATTACCCGGTCTATCTTTCCACCAAGAATACCATCCTGAAGGGCTACGATGGGTTCTTTAAGGACACGTTCGAGCGTATCTTTAATGAGGAGTTCAAGGCGCAGTTCGACAAAGCGGGGCTGACCTATGAGCACCGGCTAATCGACGATATGGTGGCATGCGCTCTGAAGTGGAGCGGCGGTTATGTGTGGGCGTGCAAGAACTATGATGGCGACGTGCAGTCCGACATCGTAGCACAGGGCTTTGGTTCGCTGGGGCTGATGACCTCCGTCCTGCTGAACCCGGATGGCACTGTGGTTGAGTCCGAAGCAGCGCATGGCACAGTGACCCGCCATTACCGCGAACACCAGAAGGGCCGTCCAACCTCCACCAACCCGATTGCGTCCATTTTCGCTTGGACACGCGGGCTAATTTATCGCGGCAAGTTCGACAACACTCCAGATGTGGTTGACTTTGCCGAGACGCTGGAGCGGGTGTGCGTGGAGACGGTGGAATCCGGCTTCATGACCAAGGATTTGGCCCTGCTGATCGATAAGAACGCGCCTTGGCTGACGACCCAGGAATTCCTGGATAAGCTCGATGCGAACTTGAAGAAGGCGATGGGGTGAGAAAAAGGGCCGGCGAAATCAAACGCCGGCCCTTTTTAGACAGAAATGTCTTTTGGAGAGAGTTCTCGAACTAAGCGAGAAGCTTCAAATTTGGCAATGCTTTCAGCTCTTTCTGCTCGAAAGCGTTGCTCGGTCTCTTCATTCCAATAGTCGCCAACCTTCTGGAGTTCATTAGCGACTAAAGCGTTTATGGTTTCTGATTTATTGTTTATATTCAATCGACTAAAGAAAAGTTCTAATGTGGCCTCTCGATTTTTGACCATGGTTTCATAACGCAAATTGTCGAATATGATTCCTCGCTTACGAAGAATATTAATGTTAGCGTTCTCCTGCAACTGAAGGTGTACCAGCCACTTATTAATCTGATCGGCGTCATAAGGGGGAACGCCCGGGACGGCAGCATCAGTTGAATGGTAGCGTCCAGAATTGACAGCCCGGTAGAGCGAAACTGCTTGGGCAACTATATTCTCTCGCCATAAGTTAAAAAAGACAGTCCCAGGGCCAAAGATTTTAAAGAAAATTTCTTCGCCTAAAAGTTCTATATCGACATGTCGCGCTTCCATCAAACACCCCATTTGGAGATCTCTTGCGACATTTGAGTAACTCGAGAAATGGAGCTGGCTCTTTTGCGTTAAGAGAACGGGCAACACCGAGAACAAAATCCGGGTTGATAAACTCCTCGGGTGAACCCAAAACTTTTGTTTTTGAAAGAACATCAGTTAGCCATGTACTGCCCGATCGGGCAGTAAATAGAATGACATATTTCTTTGATGGTGGCTGCGTATTGGCAAGTTCGCGAAGAAAGGCGGCTTTGTCGATATCTAAGTCGCGAACAATATATTCAAACTTCATCTTCTCTGGTAACATCCGCGCTCATCCTCCAGCCGCGCCTATATCGCGATATGGTGCAGTTATATGCAAACTGGGATGCTTCGACCAGTCCTCATAACTTAACGCTATATCGTTTTGCAGGACAAAGAATATATAATATCAACCAGATTAACCAATAGATGTGAGCCTGATATATGGTGCAGTTGACCAAAGACTTACGCGACCGCTTGGCGCACGCAGGGCTCGAGGTTTTGCATCCCGTAGGCGCTCATTTACCTGATAATATAAGCTTTGAACCGCCATGCAGCATCAAATGGATGGTCATGCGGGACCAGATTCGCATCGGTGCATTTAGCTATGCAGTAAGAGGCTTTTACTCACAGGTTGAGATCGGTCGCTATACTTCCATTGGCGAAGATGTTCAAATTGGTCGTAACGACCATCCGACGGATTGGCTTTCCACTAGCCCTGCTTTTTATCGAAAAGGGACGGACATCTTCAGTGTTGGAACTGGCTTTCTAGGTGGACAAGAGTTCAGCGAATTTGTGCCCGAAATTCCTTCAGGTAAACGTCCGGCAACGCCTAAAGTCACAAAAATTGGCAATGATGTCTACATCGGCCACGGGGCTTTCATTCGGCCTGGCATTACCATTGGAGACGGCGCAATTGTAGCCGCTAATGCTGTTGTGGTAAAAGATGTGCCCCCTTATGCTGTAGTTGCGGGGAATCCGGCCGTAATAAAAAAATACAGAATACCTCAAAATCAGATTGAGCCTATGCTTGCTCTTCAGTGGTGGAGATTCGCTCCTTGGCAACTCAAGGAAATTGATTTTTTTGATACAGCAAAGGCATTAGCGCAACTAGAAAGGTTAGTTGAAACTCTGGAGCCCTACGCGCCTGGCTTCGCAAATGTTGTTGAGTTTTTAGCCCCCTCCTCCGAAGCTTCTCGGAATCACTGCAGGGCTATAGCCCCAACCTCAACTCCAAATGGGTTCGCGACAACCCAACCAAAGCGATTCAAAATTGTGTCTTTCCTTGAACTGCATCAAAAATTTAAGGAGGGCGAAAAAGGGATTCCTGGCATCGAGATGGAAGAGCTTGCTCAAGAAAGCGAACTCATGATTCCTGAACCGACATACGGCGAGTCACCGGAGGTTTTTCAAAACCAATTCAATCCACAGGATCAATGTCAATCAGGCATCTTGAAATTGGTCGCGCCGTTAGGGTTTGCAATTAAGGACTGCACGGTTTGGTCAAAGTATGGTGTTATCCTTACAGGAGACTATTTGATAAGAGAGTCGTTGTTTCAGTTTCCACGACATTTGATGCCAGAGATTAGCTTTGAGGGCGAAGAATTTAGAGAACTGGCCGCTACTATTTCTTTTTCCTGCGGAGCAAGCCGCTCTTACCCTCAGGCAATCTCTACACTCTGCGGTATACAGAGAAATTATTATCATTGGTTCATCTTCGCTCTAGCGCGGTTAAATACACCTATTGTGAATATGTCGTCTCGCCAGACACTAGGAAACGTTTCGGTTCTAATTCCTGATTTTGAAGCCAAATATCAAGAAGAAAGTATAATGATGCTTCTTGAAGAAAAGAGAAATCTATCCTGTACAATAGTGGCAGAAAAAGATGTAGTCAAAATAGATACTCTCTTTTGCTCCCACCTTCTGCGTCAGCGTGGCGTTGTACAGCCACCTATTATCAAGCAGACCCTGTCCGGCCTTAAAGAAAAGCTAAATTTACATTTAGATAGAAGACGAAAAATATTCATCTCCCGACGCGATTCAAATAGCCGAAAGCTAGTAAATGAAGATGATTTAGTCGCGATTGCTCGAATTTGCGGCTTTGATGTCGTAACTCTTTCAGAAATGAGCTTGCGTGACCAAGCCTTAACATTTTCAAACGCTTCTCATATTATTGGAGCGCATGGTGCTGGTCTCACTAATATTATTTTCTGCGAGCCAGGTACAAAAGTACTAGAGTTCCATATGGAGGGATATGTTAATTGGTGTTATAGGCGTCTCTGCGCTCTTTATGGTGCTGAATATGGATTCATATCCGGAACGCGCCTCGATCCAGCTTCCACAATTCACTCGTCAAGTTTCTCAATACCTCTGGAGAAGTTTGAGGAAACTCTGCTTTCAAGCGGCTATTTGAGCTAAGGCGCTCGAACAAAAGAAGGTGTTGCTGATGGCGTTAACAATTACTGATCCTACAGGCGAAAACATTATCGAAATCAGTGATGAGTTGCGAGGAAAGGCCAACGGGAAAATCATTCTAAGTGGCAGGAAAAACTATGTCCGAATTGCCAACACCACACGAAACCTGAATATTTACGCAAGGCTTGGCCATAATTGCCGGTTACAAATTGGAGCTAATATCAATTGCCAGAGTCTTGGCATCTTTCAGGCCAAAGATTCATTGGTCGAGATTGGTGATGATTTTGGGTGCAATGGAAAAGGAAATCTGTATCTTCACGAACCTTCAGCTATCAGCATAGGCAACGGCTGTCTATTCGCTGATGGGGTTATGCTTACAACCAGTGACATGCATTCAATTGTTGACATTTCAACGGGAACAAGAATCAACCCGGCCCAAGATATTTATTTAGGACATAGGGTGTGGCTGGGATTAAATGCGATGGTGTTGAAGGGTAGCCGCATTGGAAATGGCTCAATCGTAGGTGCACACTCTTTAGTAAGCGGAAAAATACCTGACAATTGTAGTGCAGCGGGAAACCCTGCGAAAGTATTGCGCGAGGGTATAACCTGGAACTCTCAGCTACTATAGAATTGATATTCGCCAATGTGAGTTGTGGAGAAACCGTATGTTTCGGCTTTTTTCTTGGCTGATTTCTCTGTTTCTGGTGGGCATGGGCTTGCCTGCCAAGGCGCAACAATTACTCCCCCCTGCGCTCAACTCGTTTATCACAGAGGTGCCGAAGCTACCCGCACCTCTTGGTCAATCCCGCTATTATGGCGCTACCAATGCGTCTCCAGCTTGGGTGATTGCGCAATGGGACATCCCTGGCAGTAGACTTTCATCTTTTACAAAGGAGGAAGATGGTAGTCTTATCTCACATTCCGAAGAAGCCAATGTGCAGATCAAAAATGGCATTTTAACGATTAGTCAAAGTGGAGCTACACTACCTTGTACCCATCCAGGAGGAAAGCCTCGTGAATGGGATCTGTTTTTTGCACCTTCTGCACAACACTTTACGCCCTTAATTGCCCTTTCACGGTTAGCGTCGCTTATACAGACAGCAACTATAACTGTTGACGGCTCTATATTGCCTGGGAAAGCATGCAAAGTGAACCTGGGAGATACACTAATTGCTATTGTGCTTATTGATCGTGAGGTTCATCCGGCGCAGGTCTTTTTTTACCAACTTGAACTAAGCCAGACATGTCATTCTATCCCAGGCGGACAAAATTGTAGCTCTGACCCTAACCGCGCAATCTATTTTTCTCGTTCCAATCCATTCGGAGCGGATGAATATGAACCTCTGCTTGGGCATCCGTTCTTACATAATGGAAAGCAGATCCATTTTTCAGAAAATCTTCTACCAAGGCTTAAAGCCATAATTGAAAAAGGGCCTGCGGGGATGGACCATAAAATTTCGGACTGGGTCGTAGCTAACGCCTACTACGGTCAACATATTTGGGGCGGCGTCAAACTAACAAGCAAATGGTCCAACCTAAAGCTCACCGCTAAACAAAACTTTTGATCAAGATTTGTTAACTGTCGGATCAGCAGGATACTCCCCTTCCCATCCCCCGCCCAGCGCCTGATACAAGGTCACCAATTTAGTTCCCATATTCTCCAGGGAAAGCGCCTGTTTCTGCTGAGCAGTCAGAAAAGCTTGTTGGGCGTTTAGGACAGTGAGGTAGTCTACAAGACCTTCTTTATACTGGTCCTCGGCCAAGCCAAGGGCGATCTTGCTTTGTTGGACGTCAGTTTGCAGAGCCGCTTGGGTGGCATGTTCCTGGGTGTAGTTGACGAGCGCCGTGTTCACCTGGGTGAACGCAGTGAGGGCCGTTTTGGCATAGCTGATAGCGGCTTCCTTTTGCTGAGCTTCTTTCAGCTTGAGTTGGCCACGAAGTTCCCCGCCCTCGAAGATGGGCAGCGTGAGCGTCGGGCCGAAGCCATAGGTGATAGACTTCCAGCTATCCATTGCGTTGAGCTGCATCCCCTCCAACGAGGCGGAGGCTGTGAGCGTGATGTCTGGGAAGAAGGCGGCCTTTGCGACACCGATCTCGGCAGTTGCGGCGTGCAACTTGTCCAACGCTTCGCGCACATCTGGCCGCCGTGTGAGCAGGGAGGAGGGTAGCCCAACCGGAACCGTTGGCGGCGTAAGCGGCACGGGCGCCGTGGTAACAAGGTCCTGCGGCAGGCCGTCCGGTGTTTGGCCCAGAAGCAGGCCGATCTGGTTGATCAGCGCGTCGCGCTGGGCGATAAGCGTCGGGATTTGCGAGGATATCTCGGCCGCTGTGGCCTTGGCATTAGCAACGTCGAGCTGGGTGGTTAGCCCGGCCTGCTGGCGCTCAATGGTCAGTTGCACAAGCTGGTTGGCATATTTGAGGTTCTTGCGGGTGATATCCAGTACGGCTTCCGTACCGCGAAGCTGGATATAGTTGCTGGCGACTTCGGCTTCCACATTCAGGAGGGCGGCGCGGCGGGCTTCCTCGGAGGCGCTGGCGTTGGCTACGGCGGCCTCGACCGCCCGCTTGTTCTTGCCCCAAAGGTCAAGATCGAACATGGTTTGCAGCCCGTATTGGTAGAGATTGTAGGGCTCCGTAACAGCCGGGAAAGCAGCGCCGAACATGCCGGTGGGACTATTGTCGCTTACTTTGTTGCGGGAATAGGCGACATTGGCGCCGAGGTTGGGATAGAGCTTGGCTCCTTCCATCTGGGCCTGGGCCTCAGCCTCCAACAGGCGTTGAGTGGCGATTTTCAGGTCCAAGTTTTGATGGACAGCCATAGTTTCGAGCTTTGTCAGCGTCGGATCATTGAAACTGTTCCACCATTGCGGGTCCACGGAGCCACCGGAAACATAAGGCACGCTGGCTGAGGGGGAATCGTTGAGATACGCATTTGGTGTAGCCGCACGGGGCGCCTGGAAATTGGGGCCCACCATGCACCCTGACAATGCCGCCAACATCCCCAAAGAAAGAGCAGAGCCAACGAGGCTATGACGCAGGCGAATGGATGTCACGGTCTTTAAGCTCCCTGTACTGCTCTGGCGAGCCGCATCTCAATAAAAACACGGCCATTCATACTGAAGCAAGCGCCCAAGTACGTTTGACCTGACCAAAAATGCTATTCAAACTCAGCCCATTGTGGCAGAAGTCCTAAATATACGCCACGCTGAAACCATGCATACAGCCATTCGGCATGTTTTTCTGGGCACCTCTTGCAGAAAGCAGAGAGACTTCCCAAAGCCGACAAACTCTCGCCGTTTTTGAGACAGCCTGTATGACGTTTTCCGAGTTCTCGGGAGCGTCGACCTTTGTGGCATTCGACCACAATTGCTCCGGGCACCGAGAGTATTGAACTCCGCCAGTGGGTACGACCATCTCTTAATTCACCGGATTAGCATCTGGCAGAGATTTCTTTTCGTCTCTAGCTTATGTCGATGGACATGTTGGAAGCGCTCGCTGGCCACTCCTTTTACCGGGTCGCGGAGGGGTGGCCTTCCACCGGAAATCTCGCCCGGCTACTAAAGGACGGCCCTCAAACCTATGCGGCTTGGCTGGAAGCGATCGAACGGGCTGAGAAGTTTGTCAATCTGGAGAATTATATTTTCCAGGAGGACAGCACGGGGGAGAAATTTGCGCGAGCTTTGTTGGCTGCGGCGGCCCGTGGGATACGTTGCAGGTTGCTCTATGATTGGCTTGGCTGCCGGAACCGAACCTCGAGTTCCTTCTGGCAAAAGCTTCGCGACGGCGGCGTTGAGGTGCGCTGCTATAATGCACCGCAATTGCTACATCCTCTGCGTTGGATCTCCCGCGACCATCGTAAGGTGCTCTGCGTGGATGGGGTTTTGGCATTCACGGGTGGCCTGTGCATCGGTCATGACTGGGTCGGTGACCCAGCGAAGGGAATTCCACCATGGCGGGACACGGCGATCGAGTTGAAGGGGCCCGCAGTCGGATATATTGACGCCGCCTTTGAGGATAGCTGGTTGGCTGCGCATGAGGGCCGAGGGCTGGCTACCGGGGTTCCACCGCCGGTATCTGGGCAGGAGTGCGTCCCCGGTCTGGAGGTTTCCGTGATCGCGGGCCGGCCAGATTCCATGGGGCTGTACCGGCTTGAGCAATTGGTGGCGGAAATCGTCCAGCACTCGCTCTGGCTCACCGATGGCTATTTCGTCGCCACCACGGCGTATGTACGGGCACTTTCGGGCGCAGCCCAAGCGGGGGTGGATGTACGGCTCCTGGTGCCGGGTTCGAGCGATATGCCGTTGGTCGGCGCTCTTTCCAAATCCGCATACCGTCCCCTGCTAGAGGCGGGCGTGCGGGTCTTCGAATGGAACGGCCCGATGGTGCACGCTAAGACAGCGGTGGCTGATGGGTGCTGGACCAGGATCGGTTCCAGTAATTCAAACTTGGCCAGTTGGATTACGAACCGGGAATTGGACGTCACCATCAAGAGCCAAGTTTTGGCCCGCCAAATGGAGGCGATGTTCGAATCCGACATGGCCAATTCAACTGAGGTAGTTTTGATGCGCGGCGTTTCGGGGTTGCGAAGGCCCGTTGCCTCCAGTCAGCATGGGCGAAGCGCGGGCAAGAACACGCGACGGCTTTTTTCCGGCGCCATTGGCCTGAGCAGTACGCTGGCGGCCTCGTTTACGAAACGGCGGGTATTGGGACCGGAGGAAGCCCTCGTTTTGTTGAGCGGCGGGGCTGGTCTCATCCTTCTCGGCTTGGCGGTGCTGCTGTTGCCGCAAGTTTTTGCCGGGCTGTTTGGTATTGCGGCGATTGCGCCAGGCATCGGTCTGCTGCTGCGGGCTATAAGGCTCTGGCGTTCGGGGCTTCGCAGCCATGGCCGATAAATTCCGTATTATCAGTTGGAATTTACGGCATACGATCGGCGCCGGGGCCGTTCAGGTGAGCGAATTGATCGCGCAGACACGGCCGGATCTCATGTTGATGCAGGAAGTGGAAGAGACCATGGCGGCGCTTCCCGCGCAGCTTGGCGGAAACTATACACGCATCGCCCTACCTGGCCGGCACCATGGCCTCGCCGCCTGGAGCCCGCACGACTTCACCGCGCAGCCAGGGGGATTGGATTTACAACCGGGTCTGATCGTTCGCCGCGTCTGCCAACTCCTGGAATGCGGGGGCTTCACGGTGGCGAATGTGCATTTGTCGCATGGCCAATGGCTCAACCGTCGTCAGCTCCGCCGAATCGCGGCGCAAATGCCCGAGCGGGCGGCGATATTGGGGGATTGCAATATGATCGGCGCGCCATTCCTGCCCGGCTTCGCAGATGTAGGAGCGCGTATCGCCACGCATCGCATGAGCGGTATGGTGCCCTTGCGGCTGGACCGATGCTTTTTGCGTGGAGTTGACTGCCTGTACGCCACAGTACTCCCCCGAGGCGCCTCTGATCACCATCCATTGTTGGTGGATGTTAGGTGAGTAAGCGCTGATTGCCGGCATTATCGAGGTGGCGATCCCCGCAGCCGATGCGGGTGCTGCCAGATTTCTGGGCTTTTATGCCCTGCGCGGTAGCTGGTACCCTTAAAAGTGTCGCGCTTATTGGCAACTTTCGGGGTAGGAGATTAATGACCAGATGGGACAATACCGGAAATTGTGCTCTGGAGAGTCCGTGATCGTAAGCTTCCAGTGGTGACGGCGGCTTCGTCGGCAACCGCCCCACCCCACGGCGTAGGGAAGCTTCCTGCCTAAGCTCCAGAGCAGTTGGTCAAAGCGTTAGGATATCAGAATTCTCTCGTTATATGGCGCTCAAAGGCGCCATTTTAAAGCCAAAAACTCAAGACAAAGTGCAGCGCTTAACTCGCATTTGCCTGCACATTGTCAAACTTTGGCAAGGAGCTTCTACCAAGGGACAGTCTCCCCCTTGTAATTGAAAAACCGAAGCCCGGGCTGTCCGTGCCGCGCGGCTAGTGCATCAACAACGCCCGGAATGCTCTCTTGGATTCCAAGGGTCGCGCCGTCGCCTCCCATGTCGGTGCGGACCCATCCCGGATCAACTAACGCAAGGCTACGTCCACCCTCTGCATGTCGAACCGCATAAGAGCGCATGAGGGTGTTCAGCGCAGCTTTGCTGGCCCGATAAACTTCCCACCCACCCGTCTGATTGAGGGCTACACTGCCCAAGCTCGACGACATGACGCCAATAGTGCCACCCGGACGGACCAAAGTTCCCAAGGTTTCAACGACGCGCATTGGGCTGAGCGCGTTGGTTGCCATGATACGGATGAACTCCTCAGTCGAAACTTTGTCGACACGATCGCCAGGCCCGTTTGCGACGGCGGCATTGACAAACAGGAGATCCAACTCAAGGCCCGACAGTCGCCGTTTCAGCGCCGCAATCGCATCAACGTCATTCATGTCGAGTTGCTCAAGAGTCAGCCGGCAGGAAGACGTTTCGGCCAGCTTTTGCAAGTCGTGTGTCCCTGACGCGCGCGCTGTTGCAATAACATTCCAGTTACGTTGCAACCATTCCCGTGCGAGCGCTAAACCTAGGCCCCGCGATGCGCCGATGATGAGGACGGTAGATGTCATGGTAATGATCCTTCTTTGACTTGAAATTCGGGAGACCACTAAGATATGAAGAATTCTTCAGTTTAGGGATTCGCTTTTGCCGCTTTCGCCTCCTGATACGCTAAAGCCTCGGAAAGCACCGCGTCAGACGCGCGCAGCGGTGACGCTCGACGCAATTTTTGAAGCAACCATTCAGGTTCTGTTGTCGGAAGGAGAGCGGCGTCTTACGACCACGCGCGTCGCTGAGCGGGCCGGCGTCTCAGTGGGAACGATGTATCAATATTACCCCCACAAGCAGGCTCTGCTTTATGCGGTGCTGCAGTCGCATCTCACGCACATCTCAGCCGCTATCGAAGCCGCGTGCTTAACAGCTCGGGGGCAAGGCGTGACCCATATGGGGGAGCTTCTTGTCCAAACGTTTCTCGATACGAAAATCGAAAGGCTTGATGTCACCAAAGCGCTTTATTTGATCGCCGAGGATCTGGACACGAGGTCACTTCTGGCGGCAACAACCGAGCGGAACGTCGCGGCGGCGGCAAGCATGCTGGCGACAGCGTCCGACGCTCGCTTTGAAAATGTGCAGGCTGTGGCATTCACGTTGTTCTCTGCAATTGCAGGAAGCACGCGCATCGTCTTCGAACGCGGCGTCTCGCTGCCGGCACTCAAAGAATTGCGTCGCGAGTTGACGCTGATGTGCCGATCCTATCTGCTGAACGCCTCTTTATCGGCGGTAGCGAGCGCAGAGCGTGCACACTCCGTCTCCTGATCCCCCCTCCCCGCTCGCCAAAAGACCGCCGCTTCTTTCCATTGCCGAGGGCAGGATCGATCCAAAATGGCCTCTCACTGCCCGCCAAGGCGAGTCAAGACGCCGACGTTCACGGATATAATACATATGACGGTTTGGAACCCAGCCCGTCAGGCGGAAAGTTTTTTCGTTGGCTCGTTACCGTGAACCAAATCGCTGCTTCGCGGTCTCGGTAACCGGCGTATATATACTTACAAGCGTGCCTTCAGGATCTCGAAATTGCGCGGCACAGTTGCCCCAGGGCAGCATCTTCGGCGCGTGTACTACATCCACCTCCTCTTTCAGCCGAGCGAATTCGGATTCCACGTTATCAACCCGGAGTTCGATGATAGCAGTACGATTAGCGGCAGGTTCGGCGCTTTGCTCCCTGAATAGCGCTACCGTCTCGGCACTGCCGAAAGCAAGCGTTGCCGCCGAAGTTACGATTTCAGCAAATACTGGCGCGAGCCAGTCGGCTTTTCGGTCCATTACCTTCTCATAGAAGCCGACCATGGCATTTATATCAGCAACGATCAGGCGCGTGGAGGCGAATTTCATGGCTTTTTCCTTTCGATTGGCCGCAATGCTTGCGCGGTGCTACCAAAGCTCTTGTCGCATAAGCCTGCTGACACCATCCTGGCAGCAGGAGTAAGCATGCAATGCGTAGGGCCGACCGTTTATTTCAGATCATCCAAATCCTCCGGCGATCGACCCGACCGGTGACGGCGGCCGCGCTGGCGGAAGAGCTTGAAATATCGAAGCGCACGGTCTACCGCGACGTTGCGGACCTGATAGGCCAGCGGGTTCCCATCGAGGGCGAGGCAGGCTTGGGTTATCTGCTTGCTTCCGATTACGACATGCCGCCCCTTATGCTGACGTCTGATGAGATTGAGGCTGTGATGCTTGGCGCTCAATGGGTCGCGGGCCGCTCCGACAAAGTTCTTTCCAGCGCGGCCCGCGATGTGGTTGCAAAGATCGCTGCCGTCGTTCCCGAGCATATGCGCCCCTTCATCATCGAGCCGACCGTGGGCGTAAAACCGATGATCCGATTACAGGAGGATAATGTCGATACCTCGATGCTTAGATCAGCGATCCGCAAGAGTTTGAAACTGCGGCTGCGCTATCGGTCGGAGACTGGCGAGGAAACCGAGAGAACGGTATGGCCGGTGATCCTGGGGTATACGGAGACCTACCGTCTGCTGGTCGCTTGGTGCGAGTTGCGTCAAAGCTTCCGACATTTCCGCACTGAACGGATCGTCGAAGTGACGATGCTCAATGAACTCAACGGCCTGCGCCAGGGTGAATTACGTCGACGCTGGCAACTGTGGCGTGAGGCAAACGTCCGCTTCTCTATAACGGCTTGAGTCAAGGCCAATTGATACCTGCATACGGCTTCATTCCCTGGCTTGGGTCTATACTGGCCGGAGGCTGCCCCACGAGGCTCTTACTTCTCTTCGAGGTCGGCACGTGGGCCGCCTCATGATGGGGTAAGAAAGCTTTTCTTTATGCGGGGTTAGAACAGGGATCGTCTGTTCCGTGAATGATGAGGATCGCGCCTGAATAGAAGCCAGCCTGGCGCGGCGGTCACCGGCAACAGCCATCGCAGCGAGCTACCGCCCGAAGCCACCAGGAACATAGCCACGACGAATCTCCTTCATGATGAGCGTGCGATAGTCTTCTTCATCGAACGGGTAAGCAGTGTCAGCGATGCGCCGTGCGAAGGCAATGCCATGCGACAGATAGCATGCTTCATCTGAGGCCGGATCAGGCGAGGGACGCAGCATGAGCCCCATGATATCGGGGGCCGTTTGCGGCATAGCTGGATTACCGGTGCCAGACATGATTGAGGTGAGCGAGAGAACGCGCGCTGGATGCTCGCTCGCCAGTATTTGTGCGATCATACCTTACATCGACCGGCCAACGATATGGGCTTGTCTGATGGACAGAGCATCGAGCAATCCAATAGCATCATTGGCCATGTCGGCTAGCGTATAGGGTACGTTCGGTCGGCTGCCCGCTGTGACCTGACGCATCAACGATGAATAACCCGGCAATCCAAGATGGGAAAAATCCGCTGAACGTCCTGCATCACGATTATCGAACCGGATCACACGATAGCCCTGTTTCGCCAGCATTCCGCAGAATGAAGACCTCCAGCGAATCATCTGTGTGCCGAGGCCCGAGATCAGAAGAATTGCCTCGTCAGTTTCCTCACCAGAACTCTCATAGGCCAGATCTGTGCCGTTGGCATTCAGGCTATTCATGACATGCTCCGTCGAACCGACCCCGTGCTACAGTCCGCGAGAACTTCAGTCCAGAATGTCAAACTGAATGGCCAAATACTGTCCGACTGCTATGGTTCGGAATATGAAAGAAACAGGCATTATCCCACCGGAATATGCCTATTGTGATGGCAAACTCTCGGCCGCCTTGACCTGAAGCATCTCTGTAACCGATGCACCATTCGCATCGATGACGCGCAGATGGTAGAAGCCAGGTCCAGAAGGCACGAAGTGCGCGCTGCGTAAAGCTGGAACAGAATTTAGCGGTACGCCGTCGATTAAAAACGTGAGAGGACGTACACCGCCAATGACGCGAAGCCTAATCGGCCCGATATCCGCGAGGACTGCATGCGGAGGCGGATAGGCCATGGTGAGCGGTGTCTTTTGTTGCACCGCCACCAGGCTGAGAGGCTTGGCCGGAGGCAAAACCTGGCGCGGATAGATCTTTAAAAGCCCGAAAGTTGAGGCCAGAATTGGTACCGCGCGGCCGATTGCGGCGGCGCCTGGTAGCGCGCCGCCATCTGGCTGGCCAGTCCAGACAATGACGACATGACGCCGGTCGAAGCCGATTGCCCAGTCATCGCGGTTTCCAGCGCTCGTTCCGGTTTTCCAGGCAATGCCCTTGGCCAAATAACCAGGCAGCGGTCGGGTCAGAATATTGGCGACCTCATCAGCAATGTCTGCGCTCAATAGCCGCGCGCAGACCTGCTTTTGGCCGTAGATAAAGTGCAGTGGTTCGACACAGCCATCTGTTGCCAACCCAGCATAAAGCGCGCCGAGTTGACGCATGGTGAGCCCGTCGCCACCCAGTATAACGGGCAGGCTGGGCTCGGCCCCGTGAGGCAATGCCAACGGCACACCGACAGAGTTCAACGCGGACCAGAAGCGCGCCGCGCCGTAGCGGTTCAGCAAGGCTACAGCGGGAAGATTGAGCGAACGGCGCAGCGCCGTGGCGGTGCTTACCGTGCCCATGAAGCTATGCGTGAAATCTTCCGGGCCATAGGCCGAAAAATCATGGGGCAGATCATACAGCAAGGTACGCGGCCCAGCATAACCCTCTGCAAAAGCAAGGCCGTAGAGAAACGGTTTCAGCGCCGAGCCTGGCGAGCGAATTGCCTGGGAGAGATCAATAAAACCCGCGCGTGGGAGGTTGCCGGGATCACCAAGGTAGGCGGCACGAACCATGCGCGTTTTGGCATTGATGATGAGAATGGCAAGGGACTCGGCTGGCCGCATCGTGGTGAGGATATTGCCCGCAAGCCGTGCGAGCGCAGCGTTTAGTGCCGGGTTCAGCGTTGTGCGCGTGTTTGTAGCGAGGCCGATCGTAAGCTGGGGTGTCTGGCGCGGCAGAGTTTGCCAATGGCGAGGGACGGGCTCGGCTTCTGCCTGGGTGGCAGTGGCGGCGTTGATTACGCCTTCTCGCGCGGCCTGCGCAAGGATGCGGTTGCGCGCGCGCCGGGCGGCCTGCGGGTACAAATCTGGCCGCAATGCCTCGGGACGGCGGCAAAGGGCAATCAGCAGTGCCACCTGCGCGGGGTCCAGGCTGCGTGGCGAAACACCAAACCAAAGGCGCGAGGCTGCTGTGACGCCGGTAATACTGCCGCCAAACGGCGCCAGGGAGAGCCACATGCTAAGAATTTGATTCTTGGAGTAATGTTCAGTCAGAGAGATGGCTTGTAGTGCTTCGCGCAGCTTTACCTCAAAGGTGCGCGGCGCCGGATGTAAAAGGCGGACCACCTCCATGGTGAGCGTGGAGGCACCAGACACAACATGGCCGGTAGCCGCAAATTGCGCTGTGGCTCGTAGGATCGCCACTGGATCAACGCCGGGGTTATACCAGAAGCGCTTATCCTCAATGCGGACAAGCATGTGAAGCATCAGCGGATTGACCGCCGCGGCAGGGGTTGCGAATTTCCACTCTCCCGTTGCATCTGGGAAATAAGCAATAGGCGTACCATCTTCCCCATCGATAATCCGCCCTTGGTCCTTCAGCCGGGCAAGGCTGGGCGGGAATAGATACGCCACCAGAGCGATAAGCACTGCGCCCGCTGCCAAAATGAGAGGCGCCCGCCAGGCGACCGCCTTAAGGTGCCTTGGTTTGAGGCGCATTGCTGGCATGGGCAGGCGGGGTAACGGGCGTGCCGGGCGGGAGCACAGCCACGTCGCTCGCCGCCGTTGTGCCGCGTTCGTCAGGATGGTTGAGATCGGCCAGCACAGCGCCCGGCAGGATGAAATGCCCTTGTGTCACGGCGCGTAGTTCGACGGCGGTGACAAACTCCTGTGTATATCCATTATCGGAACAATTGAGATCGGAACAGGGCGGGTAGAGTGTGAAGGCCGCCATGTACCGGTCATCAGCCGACGCCGTGGCATCGGGCGAAGTCAGGTCCGGTAGCCAGGATAGTTGCGTCTGGCCGCTGGAAATATTGCCTGCAAGTTCCCAGCCGGCGGGCAGCCCAGCGGTAAGAACAGCGTGGTGCGGTGTGCTATCGGTTGCCCGGCCGCTAATGACCATGATGAACACCGTGTTCTGGTCCAGACGCGACACGTCGAGCGGCGTACCGTCCTTGGCGTAGAAGGCAATTTGCAGGCTCATGCCATTTGACGCGGCCTTGGCTGGCGTCACCGGGATGCCGGTGGTCGCTATAACCACGGGCAAAGCGGTTTTCCCGTTATTGGTGATCGTGACGCTTTTGCCGATGCCCTGGACGATGGCGTGGCTACTCGTTGCCGCTTTGCCGTCGATCGAAACCGAGAGAGTCTCTGGCTTGCCCCCAAAATCTGCCGCGGCAAGCCCCGCCGCTGCGAGTTCCTGGCTATTTAGTCTATCGGGCGAAAGGCCCCTGCCCGGCAAATTGGCCGCTAGGGAGGACCAAGTTTTCTGCATCAATCCTGTCTCGCGGATGATGGTGGGTACGGCCCAGGCGTCGCGCAGCGGTGTTCCATAGCCGTCATTCCAGTCCTGGCCGCGCCACCAGAAATAACCGCCCCTGTTATGGGTGTTCAGTGCCGCATGGAGAGCCTGCATGGCCCTGTCAGGTTCGCCAATCATTGCCAGGGCAGCGCCCAACTGCGCGCGCGCAAGCGGATGCGTTACGTCACCGATATTTTTGTCCATGACGCGTATGGCCCCTGCCGGAGCCTGCCCGTCCAGTGCCAGAACGTAGGCCGCATAAATCTGCGCTTGCCCGGGCTCCGGATCATTATCAACTTCATGGCGCAGCCAGGAAAGCGCAGCCTTTAGCGGCGGATCTGGGATGTCAGCACCAGCTTTGCGCGCGCGCAGCAGGAAATCCGTTGCATAGGCGGTCAGCCAGGGCTGTGCTGAATCTTGCGAGGACCAGAGTCCAAAGGCGCCATCATAGCGCTGGTCGTCAAGAACGTTTTCAACCGCCTGCGCCAAGCGCCCTTGCGGGTCTGGCAAGGCAACCGCGCCAGTGAGCGCAGTGAGCGGCAGCCCACGGCTTACGCTCTCGTCCAGGAACGGCAGATTGCGCTCCTGCAGTGCCTGCAGAAAACCCGCGGGGTCAAAAGGAAGATGGTTCCCAAGTGTCATCACGGACTTGGCCGAACCGGGCACGAAGGGGCTAAGGTCGGGAGTCAGGGCCGCTTTCTGCCCTGGCGCAACCTCGGTATTGGTAAGCTGGGTAACGGCGGGCCGGACCAGATGCACCGAAATATTGCGCAGGCGCTGCTGCGAGTAGGCATCCGGACCGGCTACATCGAGCCTTATATGCCCGGTTCCGATGGCATTGGCGGCAATCTGCGTGTGCAGGACCTGGCGTGTGCCACGAGCAAGGTCGACGGGGAAAACTTTCCCACCGCTGATAGCACCTTTCGCCGCTACAGTGACGGTGAAATGGCCTGAAGGTAGATCAAGGT
The DNA here is from genome assembly GCF_900129125.1 of Acidocella aminolytica 101 = DSM 11237. Taxonomy (GTDB): domain Bacteria; phylum Pseudomonadota; class Alphaproteobacteria; order Acetobacterales; family Acetobacteraceae; genus Acidocella; species Acidocella aminolytica. The sequence continues at coordinate 161,138 of NZ_FQVJ01000003.1, forward strand.
CTTGCAGCATCACACCGATATTCGCCGTATCGCCGGGTGAGAGAAAGCGCGGCAGCAGCAAATTCGCGATGAGCTTGTGACGGGAGATGATATCGGTCGCGGCAGAGCCCAGCGTATCTTCCTTCCAGGCTACGGCCATCAACCTAATTTTGCCGTTGAAGTCGGGCAGATGCATCACGAAGCGTGCCACACCATCCGGTCCGGCCTGGACGGGGCCAGCGAAAAGCGAGACGATTTTTTGTGGAATTGGCAGATTAGCTGGGCCGAAATCACCGCCGCCGCCAACATGCAAAACGGCTTGCATCCCCTGCGGCGGTCTGAGCAGCGCGCCGTAATCATCCCGTATATCGACGCCGAGCAATCGCTTACCGAAGAAATGGCCGAGCGGATCGGGCGATTGAAAATCGGTCAGGGATAAAATTCCCTCGTCCACGGCATCGAGGGTAACATAGGCGCCGGGTGTGGTCTTAACCTCGAACGTGACATCGCGGCCGGGCCGGTAGAGTGTCTTTACGTTAAAGGCGACGGGAAGTTCGTGCGTACCTGGGTTAAGGCCGAGCCAGACCAGCCCGATTGCACGGTCGGGCGGTGTGGTAGCCGTAGCCGGGCGATAGAGTTGCACGATTGCATACGCGCCGGCTCCCCAGGAGGCGGAAACCGATACTTTGACATTGGTGCCGCCTTTGGGAACGTCGAAATCGCGCGTGCTGATTACATGGTCATTGGCAAGTACGAGCACGGCCTTGCCCGAAAAGGGAGCACTGATATGCAGTTGCGCCACATCGCCGCCGTTATACGATTTCTTGTCACGGGTGACGGTCAGCCTGGTTGGCACATCCGGCTGGTTCGATGTGATCCAGCCGGAATAGAAAATAGTTGAACTCGCGGCGTAACCGCCTGAATGCTGGATCAGCCGTAGCCGGTAGCGCCCGTCCGGCAGCGCAGGCAGGACCAGGTGGTAAGGCTTGCCTGGGGTAATGGTAATTGTTTCGTTCAGGACATTGTGGTTGACATAGTTGTAGCGCCAGCTCGCGACCGAATCATTCCAGATCACGCCCCATTCATAATCCTGCCGGACCAAGGAGAGGTCCGCCTGCATCGGCACGGGTTTGCCGTCTGGCGCGATGGCGGCGATGTCGAAAACCGGCTTGGTGCCGCTATTGACCGCGCCGCCGCTGAATCCTGGGCGGATACCAATCATCGGCGCCGCCGGCGTGATTTTCAGTGTCTGCTCTTTCGTCGCCGCCCGGCCTGAAGGGTCGTTGATTGTAACCTTGACCACCGCCTGTAGTGCATGGGTTGTGTCAGGTAGCTGTGTCAAATCAATGGGGATCGAGGCCGCGCCGGTTGCATCAGTTTCGGGCAAGTCCGGCTGCAGCATCGGCTCGTTGACGATCTCATGGCGAAGGCCAAACGTGTATCCCTGATAGGCGGGAAACGGCGACGGATCAGCACCAACGTGTACGCTTGCCGTGCCAGTGAGGTCTGACCCAGGCGCGCCGTAAAGAAATTGGACCGATATAGGTAAATTATCGATCTTTCCAGGGGCGAGAGGGCCATTTGCCGCAAAACTGATCGCCAGCTTTGCCGGTACGAAGGCCGCAACCGTGAAACTGCGCTGTGCAACTACGGGGCCGTTTTCACCCTCTTGGAGGGAGATGCTCCAGTCACCCGCCTGCGCTCCGGCAGGAAGGTGAATCTGTGTGACAAAAGATGAATCATCCGTCCATTTTGTCACCTGGTCTAGGAAGACTTGGCCGCCGGGACGATAGACGATCAGGCGTAACGGTATGCCGAGCGGTTTCAAGGCCGGATCGCGCAGCAGAGCGCCGAGATTCACGGTTTCGCCGGGCCGGTAGATGCCGCGGTCAAGCCAGAGATAAGGATCAACGGGCTGGGGTTCGGCTTGGCCGGAAACACCGCGATCAGTGAGGTCGAACGGGGCGGCATTGAGGTCGACGAGGGTGAAATCCCCGTCGGGACCGGTGATATGCAGTGCTACGGGTGCCTGTGCCTGCGCGCCATTCATCAGCGGCGCCGCGAAATGGGCGAAGCCGTTCGAATCCGTGACCGCCGTATCGAGGACCGAATTATCCGAGGCGATGAGCGCGACTTTGGCGCCGGCGATTACCGATGCATCGGTAAACCTGCGGAGCTGTACAGTCAGCCCATTCCTGCCCCACCAGCTTGTTGGCGCAATATTCGTGCGCAGGACTAATTGTTGCAGATTCAGCGAGCCATCATCGTTGGGGGTACCATCGTCCGGCGCGATCGAGACGGCGTAAAGCCCAGGTTTTGTCATCACCGTTGAAAGCGGTAGGATAGCATGCACCAGGCGGTTCCGCTCAAAACCCGGCACAGTGGCGCTGCCCGTGAAAATAATCGGCGCAGTATTGCCATTTAGGTCAGAATTAAAGGCACCAGGATTGAGTAGTGGGTGATTCGACAGGAAATTGAGCAGGCTGCGTTCAGAAACGTGCGCGATCTTTACTTTGACTTTTGAGATGTTGACGCCAGAAAATCCTACCGCGGGCGGGTTATTGGCGGGGATAATAAAATGGCTTGGATCGGCGAACAGCGCGGGCGGGCGGTTCGCGAGCGTAATCTTGATACTGCGTTGTTCCTTCAGGGCAGTACCGGCAATCCCTGGTAGGCCAGGATGCAGGATAACCGTGGTCGTTGCCCCTGGTGTCAGGCCAGAAAGACAAAGCTGGCCGCTTGTTTCCGTAACGGCAAGGTCTTTTATGGCGGGCTGTGTGGTGACATAGTCACCTGGATGCAACGTGCCATGCGGCAAGCTTACAGTGAAGGTAATGCACGCGCGGGCGGGGAAGGATTGCGGGTAGCTATCCACTTTGCTGACAACAAACCCGTACGCCGTTATCGCCTGGTCCAGCGCGGTACGAAGGCTGGCCTCCTGGGGATAAGCCGAAACCATGACGTCTAACAGGCGAATTTCCGCACCGTGATTGCCCTGCTGGCCAAGTGCCTGGCGCATGAGATTCAGTCCCCGCCAAGTTGCCGCCGCGGGGTTGTTGCTATGGCCGGCATATTTCAGGCCAAGATAAGCGGCCTGCAATGCCTCCGTAACCGGGCCTGCACCATTGAGGTCAGCCTCAGCAAGATCGAGCCATGGTTCCGGGCTGCGGTTTGCGTAAAGATTGAGCCGGCTCTGGCTGGCTTGGCGCAAGCCCTGCCAGTCCTGGGCCTTGCGAGCGGCCTGCATTGCCGCGTCGTCTGCAGCGGCCTCGCCTTGAAGTGACGCGCTCCAGCCAGTGTTGTTGGCAAATCCAAAAGCCAGTTGCTGAGCTTCGGCACCAAGGCCGGGGAGAATTTTATCTATATCCTCCACAATCGGCGTTACCGACAATGGCGGCGCGGATTCCATATTGCCAGATGGAGCAGAGGCATTTTGAGCGGCGGCGGATGGGCCAAGGAACATGCCACCGGACAGGAGGACGAGGCCAAAAAGCGCATTGCGAGCATAAGAATGCATGGTGTGCTCTAATTCCTGTCCAACTTAGCGCTGACGCCAACCCCTGATTTTGCTTGGCACCCGCAAAACGGCCCCTAGTTGAAAATAGACTAGCTGGGTTCAATGCCCGGTGGAAGCCTGTAACGAGCCAATCCTGCAGCGGTGATTGGCTCTGCCATTGTCCCTGAAGACGCTGGGTTAGACCGAAGGAGCGATGGAAACTTGGACACACCATTTCGATAGATGGTCGCCAGTGCCGGGCGGACTTTCGCAAATCCCCAACGGGGATCCACTCTGAAACAGACTCAATTACACCGTGGTTAGGAAGGTTTTGGTCTGGCTGGCTCCGCGCCTGTCAACGCGACTGTTGATGGCGCCCCCCGGGTGCATCGCCTGTCACCCTCCCTGATAGGTAACGCGCAGGAGCAGCGACCCTGCGAGCGCAAGCATTGTCAAGCCGACGATCGCATCAAGCGCACGCCATGCGGCAGGCCGGGAAAACACAGGCTTGAGGATTCGTGCCCCGAACCCGAGCGCGGTAAACCAGGAGACGCTGGCCGAAATGGCTCCCGCCGTGAAAGCCGGACGCAAGGCGGCCGGCTGCGCCGAGCCAATTGCACCGAGAAGCAGGACCGTATCAAGGTAGACGTGAGGATTCAGAAAGGTGAAGCCCGCTGTTGAGGCAATCGCCCTGCGGAGCGTTAACCCATTCCCTGCGCCGATCTCGACTTTGCTGACGACCGAAAGTCGGCGTAGGGCCGTGACGCCGTGCCAAGTGAGAAATACACATCCTCCCAGTGTCAGGAGCATGGTGAACCGTGGAGCCGCGCCGACGAATGCACCGACCCCGCCAACGCCGGCGATGATCAGAATAGCATCCGCGCAACCGCAGAACAGCACGATCGGCAGGACATGTTCACGCCGCAGCCCCTGGCGGAGAACAAAGAGATTCTGGGCGCCGATCGCAATGATCAGCGCTGCGGATGACGCGAAGCCAGTGAGGAATGAAGTAAGAAAGTTTGCCATGCGCGACACTCAATGGCCGCGCTCGACACATTAGAAAAGCTTGTTTTTCTAAAGCTGATTAAGCATAACTTAATTCATGCTGGATTATCCCGCGCTTGCCGCTGTCAGTGCCGTCGTCCGGGAGGGCAGTTTCGAACGGGCTGCCGCTGCACTCCGCATTACGCCATCGGCCATCTCGCAGCGTGTGCGGGGCATAGAGGAGCGGCTTGGAACGATGCTCGTAATCCGCGGCCAGCCTTGCACACCGACCGATCTGGGCCGCAGACTCTGTGCGCATTTCGACCGCGTCCAACTGCTGGAAGCTGACATTGTGCCAGCGCTCTCCGATCAAAACGCCGCCCCGCTACCCACGCTCAGGGTTGCCGTTAACGCCGACAGTCTGGCGACATGGCTCCCTGAAGCCATTGCCGCATTCGGTCGGGCGACTGGTACCCTTCTCGAGCTTACTCGCGACGATGAAACACGCACTGCCGATCGGCTTCGTTCAGGTGACGTTTTGGCTGCCGTGACGGCTGATCCCAATCCGATCCAGGGGTGCCGGACCATCCCGCTGGGGGCGCTGCGTTATGCCGCCTGCGCCAGCCCGAATTTCCTTTCACGGTATTTCGGAGATGCGGTGAACGGCGAGACGCTGAAAAAAGCGCCGTATCTGCGGTTCGATCGACTTGACGGGCTGCAGGCCCGCTGGGCATCCGAAGCATACGGAATTGATCTCGATGCGCCGACGCACTGGGTTCCCTCGACACATGGCTTCATGGACTTGTGTCTGGCCGGATTGGCTTGGGGGTTGCAACCTCTTCGGCTGGCGGAACAGCATATCGCCGCCGGTCGCCTAGTCGAGCTCCCACCGCGGGCGAGGATCGACGTTAAGCTTTACTGGACCGTTGCCCGTCTGCACGTTGTGTCATTGCGCCGTTTGACCAGGGATGTATGCGCTGCGGCTGCTAGGTATCTGGATACGTGAAGGACTCACACGAGACCTGTCGGGCGACTAGAGCAGCCATAGCAACTATGAGGAAATGAAGGTTGCGGGGCGGCGCACGCGCCAATAAGCCGTCTCTTTAGAAAAGGACAATTTCCCTATATGCCAGAGACCAGATCCCCGCATTCCGAGATGCGGTTCACCGAATTCGTCGCTTTGGTGGCTGCTTTGATGGCAACCAACGCCATGGGCGTCGATACCATGCTACCAGCCTTGCAGCAGATCAGCACGACGCTGGGGGTAACCAGCGGCAACACCGCGCAGCGGATCATCGTCATCTACATGATTGGCTTTGGCGCTGCGCAGATCATCTATGGGCCGCTGATCGACCGTTTCGGGCGCAAGCCGGTTCTACTCGCGGGCATGGCAGGCTATGTATTGTGCAGTCTGGCTGTGGCGTGTGCAGGATCTTTCGAGATAGTGCTGCTGGCTCGCGGGCTGCAGGGCGTAGCGGCGGCGGTCTCGCGCGTAGTGGCGGTGGCGATTGTACGCGACCGCTATGCCGGCCGCCTTATGGCGCGGGTGATCTCTCTCTCTTTCATGGTGTTCTTAAGCGTGCCCGTGCTTGCCCCCTCTATCGGCCAGGCGATCCTGCTTGCCGGCTTATCCTGGCGATGGATCTTCGTCGGCCTCGCTGGCTTCGGGCTGTTGGTGCTGCTCTGGGTTGCGCTGCGTTTGCCGGAGACGCTGCACCTTGAAGACCGACGGCCCATCAGCGTCGGCAACATAGCGCGGAGCTATGGGCGGATTTTCACCTGCCGCCTCTGGCTGGGCTACACGTTGGCCACCGGCGGCATATTTGGCGGCCTGCTCGGATTTATCGTTTCTTCCCAACAGGTGTTTTTGGATGTGTTCAAAGCGCCGAGGCTGTTTCCTATCGTATTCGCAGGAGTGGCCGCAAGTATCGCCATAGCCTCATTGGTTAATGCGCGTTTGGTAGAGCGGATCGGCATGCGGCTACTCTCGCATGCGGCGCTACTGGGCTTCATCGCCAGTGCCTGTATCCATGCGCTCGTGGCCTATACCGGACATGAGACAATTTGGTGCTTTGCTATTCTGCAAAGTTGCATGATGTTCTGCTTTGGGCTGATGATGGGGAATTTCAACGCCATCGCGATGGAGCCGGTTGGCCATTTGGCGGGTAGCGCTGCTGCTGCGGCGGGCTGTATCACGACTGTGGCCGGAGCAGTGATCGGGGCCCTGATCGGACAGAACTTCGATGGTACCGTGATCCCCTTGACGGAAGGCTTTGCCTATACCGGCATTGGCACGTTGGCCGTCATACTTGTCACAGAGCGCGGTCGCTTATTCCACCGGCCGACGACATCAACGATAATCGCGAACTAGCAAGGTGCCGCCCTATAGCCGTCGATCTGGTTGCATTGTTCATGGAACGCCGTACCGAAATGAAAATCTCTGCCTTGGTGTGTTATCGCGAGTATGACAGGGACAATAATCTGCATGAGATTTTCATTCCCATTGTTATAGCAGCCATAATAGGTTGCTACGTCTAGGACGTAGCAACTCAACTTTGATAACATTTCAACTGGGCGGCCGCGTAAAACCGATCCACCCAAAATGGAGAGGATGCTTTAACGAAGATTAGCTGGTAGCCGTCAGTACGCCTTAGAGCGTCAATGAGAGTAATGGAATTGTTACCCGCTTTAGAACGGAAGCCGGTTATAGCCCGTTAGAAGCTTACATTGACCAGCCGCGACAACTTATCGGATACAGCGGTATCGTCCATGCAGGAGCCTATGGCGATTATGGGGCGTATTAGCCACCACCTCCGCCCCCTCCCCCGCCGCCACCTCCGCCACCTCCGCCACCTCCCCCGCCGCCAGCTCCTCCTCCAGCGCCTGATCCGCTTCCAGATCCACGGCTTCCAGACGATGTGCTACGGCCGACACTACTCCGATCTTGTGTCTTATCCCGGTCGCGGTTCTGATCCATATCTTGGTCTCGGTCCCTATCTTGATCTTGGTCCTGATCTTTATCCCTGTCTTGATCAAGATCCCTGTCTCGGTCTTGATCCTGGTCTTGCGCGTTGGCCGCCCTCGTCATAATCGCCGTACCCGCTAGCAGCCCGAATAGCCATCCCGTTCCAACCACAAAGTGCCGCCGCGGGAGAATATTGAGTGATTTGCTAGGAATTGCCATTGTAATTCTCCAAGCCGTTGTTTTTTACCTGTGATTTTAAAAATCATACTCAGGCCGTCCACCTCCGGGCCAAAGGATTTTTGTCCACTTCGAAGTTACCAAGTTGAAGCAGGAGTTTTATGAAAACATACTGCATCGTCGGCTGCGTTGATTTTCGTCAATAAGCCACAAAATCCAGATCTTCAGCACGCAGATACTGCAAGAGCTAAAAGCTTTGCAGTCGCGCAGTGTCCGTCCGCCGTTGCAGGTGGTATGAAAATCATCGATCCGCGGAGTGTGCCAGCGAGATAAACGTTCAGTTTGGCTACAAATCAAGTTGCGTCAAATCAAAGCGCAGGTAGTCATCACATGTCATTGGGTGAATACATCATGTTTTAGGATGAATGCTCTTGGAGCATACGCGGGATAATAGACGCGCGGGTACCAGCGATGGGCTTGTATATTTCAGTCACCGAATGCTCATTACCTTTGGGTGGTGCCAAGTGGCTCTGAGGTATGCTTTAGATTGGCGAAAGCCCAGCTCTTATGGTCGAGTCGCTTTGGCACTGGAGCGGGGCACCAGTCCAACAGGTATCAAGGGTACATTGGAGCATATAGCTACGCTTCTGGTCCGACCACTCATCGTGAGCATTGGCCCCGTCAAGACAGTCTTTCATGCGGTCATCTATCTTTTCATACAGACCGGACGCCACAGACCCTTGGTATTAGAGCTAATATACCCTGGGCATTTATTAGCTCGGGCCCCAAGAGAATGCATGGTCTGACATCCGCCGAGGCTGAGGCAAGGCTGCACCAGGACGGTCCGAACGAATTGCCTCAGGATCAACAGCGCCACTTGCCGCGCATTGTCTGGGATGCAGTGCGGGAGCCGATGCTGCAATTGCTCTTGGCAGCAGGGATCATCTATATGCTGCTTGGCAATCTTGCTGAAGCGCTGATTTTGCTCGGCTTTGCTATCCTCAACGTCGCAATGGTCGTGGTCCAGGAAGCGCGCACGGAAACCGCTCTGGTGGCATTACGTGAGTTGGCCGCCCCGCAGGCGCTGGTTTGGCGCGACGGTACCAAGGCGCGTATGCCAGCACGAAGCTTGGTCGTAGGCGATGTCATTGAAGTGATGGAAGGTGAGCGCGTACCCGCCGATGCGGTTTTGTTGCGCGCAAACTCACTTCAAGTGGATGAAGCTTTGCTGACAGGCGAGTCCGTGCCGGTCCGTAAACAAGCCCGGGCCCAGTCGCACTCGGAAGCTATACTTGGCGGCGAAGCTTCGCCGCTTATTTGGGCGGGCTGCTTGATTACGGCCGGGAGTGGCATTGCAAGTGTCACTGCTACAGGGCCGCGGACGGCAGTCGGGAAAATCGGCCACTCACTTAGCATCGTGGAGGCGGCGGCCCCCCCGCTACAGGTTCAGATGCGTCGGCTGGTCTGGCTATTTGCGATAGCCGGGATTGGCGCTTCGATGCTACTAACAATCGCCTACGGCGTGCTTCATGGGCAATGGTTGCAGGCCGTGCTGGCCGGTATCACCCTTGCCATGGCCACGTTACCTCAGGAGTTTCCGCTTGTTCTTACCATCTTCCTCGTGCTTGGAGCGTGGCGCATGTCCCACCAGCATGTGCTGGTGCGTCATGCCGCCGCGATTGAGGCATTGGGCACGGCGACCCTGCTTTGCGCGGACAAGACCGGCACGCTCACGCAGAACCGCATGTCTGTGGCCAGCTTGGCAGCGGGCGGAGAGGTGCTGGATGTACGCCAAGTCGCTGACGCTCTGCCTGAGGCTTTTCATGAATTGGTGGAATTCTCGATTCTGGCCAGCCGTCCAGAGTCATTCGACCCCATGGAGCAAGCTGTCCACCGGCTGGGACAACAAGGGCTCGCCAACACGGAACATTTGCATGCGGACTGGGTGCTCTCGCATGATTACCCGTTGCAGCCAGAGATGCTGGCGATGTCACAGGCATGGCACGGCGCTGATGATGGCACCCATATCATTGCAGCCAAAGGTGCGCCGGAAGCGATCGCCGATCTTTGCCACTTAGATGCACAAGGGTTGGAAATGGTACGGCGCGGGGTTGCCAAGATGGCTGGCGAGGGGCTGCGCGTGCTCGGTGTTGCAAAGGGCCTATATACAGGACCTGGCTGGCCAGAAAGCCAGCATGATTTTGATTTTACCTTCCTTGGCTTGGCGGGCCTCGTTGACCCACTACGCCCGGGAGTTCCGGAAGCTGTTTCTGCATGCCGGGAGGCTGGCATCAGCGTGGCGATGATCACTGGTGACCATCCGGTGACAGCCCTTGCCATTGCTCGTCAGGCCGGCATCGATACCAGCCACGTGCTCACCGGCGCGGAAATGGCAGAGTTAGACGATACTGCCCTGCGCGCCACAGTAACACATACGCGGATCTTCGCGCGCGTTCTACCCGAGCAAAAGCTGCGTCTGGTACAAGCCTTCGCCGCCAATGGAGAGGTGGTGGCGATGACGGGAGACGGTGTAAACGACGCCCCTTCTCTGAAAGCGGCTCATATTGGTGTTGCCATGGGCGGGCGTGGTACCGATGTGGCACGAGAGGCAGCGTCTCTTGTGCTGCTTGATGATGATTTTCCCAGCTTAGTTGCAGCTATCCGCCTTGGGCGGCGGATCGATGCCAATTTGCGCAAAGCCTTCTCCTACATTCTCGCGGTGCACGTGCCCATCGCGGGTATGTCGCTGATTCCGGTCCTGTTTGGTTGGCCGCTCGTGCTGGGGCCGGTGCATATCGTTTTCCTGGAGATGATTATAGATCCGGCCTCTTCGATCGTTTTTGAGGCAGAGGCGGAGGACGGCACTATCATGTCGCGTCCTCCACGAAAGCCTGGCTCAGCCTTATTCAGTCTTGGCTTGCTTGCCGGCGGCTTACTTCAGGGCGCCACGGTGCTGATCGCAGCGCTCTTAGTCTTTTTTCTTGGCGCTCATGGGACGGATGGCCAAAATACGGGCCGCACCATGGCATTCATCACACTTGTAACCGGGAATCTCGGATTAGTATTGAGCAATAAAGCTCTGGGAGGCGATATATTGATAGCTTTGCGTAGACCAAATCGGGCGCTGGTTGTTGTTGCAGTCATCGCGATCGGAGCTCTCGTTCTTGCTCTTATGGTGCCGCAAATCCGTCGTCTGTTTGATTTCTCATCCTTGGAAATGGGGGACGTTTCTGTTGCAATGCTCGTAGGCTTAGCAAGCCTTGCTCTAAATCTGGCGAGTGCAGCCATCTGGCGCGGATTATTCCGCCCATAGAGCCTTGATTGCATCTCGCCTAGTCATCATCACCTTCATCATCGTCTTCATGAGAATGCCATCGTACATAACCTGGGTTTGCATAATAGCCGGGTGGTGCCGCATAGGCAGGGGGCGGCGTATAATAGGCCGGAGGAGGTTGATAATAAACGGGCGGAGGCGGAGGGGGTGGATAATCAGGCTGACCTCCAAAACTGAATATTACGCTTGGCCCTTGCCAACCGTCATCGTCGGCCTTCGCAGTCTGGGTGCTAAAAATCAAAAGTCCGGCGATGGCAACGGCGCTAAATGAGGATTTGAGTATCATAATCAAGTCTCGCATTTTATGGGCATGGGAAGCTATTTCTGGATCCCGATCGTATAAAGAGCGCGGAAGAGGCCAATTTCTGGTCGGCTTTGCAGCAAAAACATGGCGGATGCTATGAGTGAATGTACAAGGTAATTTTCGCCGGTAACCCGCTAAAAATATTGATAAAAATCAAAATTATATCTCGCCGAAGGCGATGACAAGCGTTACCAGTCACCCCAACCAACCCACGCTTTTGTCATTTTTTCAAGAAGTTTGATTAAACGAAAGTCGGTCCAAAGTTCCCAGCTTTCAACACCCGAAGGTCAGCGAAGCTCATCGAATAGTGCTATACAGTGATCATAAACAAATTACCGTTCAGTCGGTGAATATGGCCAAGTTTTGCAGGAGAAAGCGTCTCATTCACGACCAGTGACGGCACCAAACTAGCTTTTCAAAAGCAATGTTTGAGCAAAAGAAACCCATCATGCACAAATGTACGAAAGGTTCACTCAGGAGGTCTCTTGAGGCCGGTCACCATTGAACGAACAAGGTTTTCCTTGTGAACAAAACTAGAAATACCCACACCAATCACATGTAGGCCGATCAAAGCCAGAGTTAAATTGGCAAGAAGTTCATGCAACTCCTCAATAATTTCTTCTTCGTCGGCTGCCGAGGAGGTTTGACGTGAGTTGGTATATTCCTCGTCATTATCGGCATAAGCCTGCTGCATCAGTAGCCCCGGAGACTGGGCCAAAGGCCCTTTCCCCTCTGCGCCGTAGACGATCAGCCCAGTACTGATAGTTCCTAAAAGACTAAGCATCAAAGCAACTACCATCACACCACCGGCCGGGCTGTGTCCAACGTAGCGCTTGGCGTTGCCGTGTACCAAAGACACCAGATAACGCAGTACGGTGACCGGGCGGTAGATGAAATCGACAAACCGGGCGTACCGTGGGCCAACAAAGCCCCAGACGATCCTGATCACGAGGATGACGCCAATCACATAGCCTCCCCATACGTGGAAGACACTGATAGTATCACCCTCTTCCTCAGCAGTCAGATAGGAAATTGCGAAGGCACCGACGATTGCCCAATGTCCGAAGCGGACAAAAGGATCCCAGACCTGAATCTTCGATTGAGGTTTGCCCGATGACATAAAATTTCCCTCAAATACGATGAAATACGGTATTAATTGAAATGCTAAGATATGATTACGGACGGTGCATTGATGTGCGTCAAACTATTTGCGAGTGGCGTGGGTCAGAGACAGATATCGTTCTGACAAGGGACCAACCGATATAGTTTGAATGCTTCAGGCTGCAGACAACAATCGATGGGAAGCAACGCGCGATCTACCACGTATTGCCGACCGAAATCCCGTGCGGTTATTGGCTCACTAAACTCTTCGTCCGTCCGGCCGATGACGACGACTTCGCGGCGGTCGTTCAACACCGCTATTATCCCTTCTCAACGAGCTCAACGAATTCACGTCGAGCAAAGACCAACCCCTCTACAAACTTCTGTGAATAGGCGCTCGGCCATCTGATCGGTTAGGTGAAGGGCGGTATTCAATTGACCTAGACCATTACCGAGGTAATTCATTATTCTTAAAATGAACCCATGATTAGCGAGCAGATTCGCGGGATATCCATGACTCAGCCACCCTGCAAGCCGAGCCTTGAGTGTTCCACTGAGTACAACCACACCTCCCAAGAAGTGTACACCAATCGCTGAAAGACCGGCGACCAGCAATGCCTTGACTAACTTTTTGCACTGCGAACATTCGATATATTCTATGGTAGATTTAAATATTCGCAATAACGTGACACGGAGTCTCTTCCTCGTATTGGCAATAAATCGAATGCCTAGCCTATTAATCTCCCCTGCCAGCACGCCTATATAGGTCTGAATCGATTGCACTTCGGACTGATTTGTTCCGAGGAAGACGTATTCGAGGCTAAGAACAAGACCTGCAACTGGCTGCTCACCGATTTGCTCGATCAGCAGAAGAACATCCTGCTCGCCCCCTGCAGGGTCGGGATGCCAAGTGAGTTCAAGGACACACTCTCCGCTGTCAATATCAAGCTCAGTCGTCGTTATCGCAAACCCTGTTCCCTCCGGCATTTGTCACTCCTTTTTTAAGAGTTTAAAGCCAGCGACACAGTTACCATTTCCGTACCATTATGGTTTGTTGTTTTTTATGAAATTTTCTGCATTTAGAAGATTTTTCTATGCGTGCTGCCCATCATACACCTCCCCTCTACTTGGCCATGGAAGTACCTCAGATGCGCGATCCAGGAGGTAATGCCCGATTTCCGAAAGCCTTGTGTTTCCTAACAGGTTGAATCATGCTGGCCGCATCAGCACTAGGCAGTATGCACGGCTCATGGATGAGCGGGGTAGTTTTTATCCGTCATCACTTGGTCCGATGATGCTGATGGCCACTTTGGCAGATATGCATGCCGCGATATAGACGCGCCCTTTTGCGCTTTCCGCACCATTCCCTGGCCCAGCTTAATGGTCTGAAACCGGTCTTTTCCGCCTGATAGAGATTTTCGAGATTTAAAATCATTGAGCCTTCCACTGCGGCACTCTAGCCAAGTCAGGGCGTTGTTACGGGTGGGCTCCAATAGTTCAAATTGAACAGGGCAGCCGGTTATAAATGTCCCATTGCAATCCTCCATTGGCCACGTCGGCCAATGGAGGATTTAGGCATTCCGAAGAAGCCGTTCGCCCCAGAGGTAGATTTGTTCACCCGCCCCCACCGTTGGTCATATTATGAGGTCGATTTTCGCCAATCATCCCGTTTCGAGGAGTTGTTGCCGGAGCTTCCCGACGGTGTGGTCAATGAACAAGCGCGTGCGCGGCGGCAGATGCCGTCCGGCAGGATACACAAGCTGGACAGGAACGGGCGGCAGCTCGTACGTGGCAAGTAAGCGCCGTAGCGCTCCGGTGGCCTCCAGCGGCGCCACTTGATATGACAGAGCTCGGACAATCCCGCCCCCGCGGACCGCCGCTTCAAGCGCTGCCTGTACCGAGTTCACCGCCATCTGCGGTTTGACTTGCACGTTCCGTTCACTCTGCCCGAACCAAAAGCGCCAGTGGGCGGGGAGAAGCCGGGAGCCCGTTGTTACAATGGTCCGATGTCCGGCTAGATCACCTGGATGGGCTGGTATACCAGCCTTGGCCAGATAATCGGGACTAGCACATAGAACTTGACGCACCTCTCCAAGTCGGATGGCTCGTAAACTGGAATCAGCCAAGTTTGCGATACGGAAACCAAGATCGACCCCCTCGTCAATAAAAGAGACGAGCCGGTTCAGCAGGAGCAACGAGATTTCCACGCGGGGATTCGTGGCCATGAAATCCTGTACGAGTGGTAATACATGCATTCGCCCGAACATCTCTGGCGCAGTGATGGTAATCAGCCCGGAGGGATCGCCTTGCAGGGAGACGGCGTCTCTCAGTCCGTCATATTCAGCGATGACGCGGCGTGCCTGCTCCAGATAGGTCTCTCCGGCCTTGGTCAAGGCATTGGCGCGAGTTGTGCGGGTAAATAGTTGTACACCCCATTCATCCTCCAGCGCCGCTACGGCGCGGCTCACTGCAGTCGGCGAGCGCTCGAGCTTTCGGCTGGCGCCAATGAAGCTGCCTTGTTCTGCGACAGCGATAAAAATACTCAGACTGCCCAGCCGGTCCATGAGATTATCCCGTTTTTAACATCAAAGAATGGCTGTTTCTCTCAATTATAGCAATCCAGGCAATGCCCTATATGTTGGGATGCCGATTCCGGCCGTAGCAGGCCACCAGGAGATAAAAATGACATCCGAACCAGCCATGACCTTGTACGGGGTTAAACTGTCCGGGCATTCGCACCGCGCAGAGCTGATGCTGAGCCTTCTCGGCCTGCCCTACGAATTTCATCCGATCGATCTCGCTAGCGGGGAACAAGATAGGCCGGCGTTCCGCAAGCTCAACCTATTTGGTACCGTCCCAGTGCTACGGGACGGCTCGGAGATCATTGCAGATTCCGTCGCCATCATCGTGTATCTCGCCTTGAAATACGATCCCGCCCGGGCTTGGCTCCCGGAGGACCCGCTGGCGGCCGCTCAGGTGCAGCGCTGGCTCTCGATCGCACAGGGGCCTGTGTTCAACGGGCCATGCAAGGCACGGCTGGTAAAGGTCTTTGGCTATCCGCACGACTATGTCCGCGCCATAGATGAGGCAGGGCAGCTACTGGTGCGGTTGGAGCAATCATTATCAGAGACACCGTTCCTTACAGGCTCGACCGCGAATCTCGCCGACGTTGCGGTATACAGCTATGTGGCCAAAGCACCAGAAGGCGATATAGCGCTGGAGCCTTATCCGAACGTGCAATCGTGGCTACAGCGTGTCGAGGCCCTGCCCCGCTTTCTGGCCATGCCCGCAGCCGGCTAAGTAAGTCAGCATGGATACAACCTGGCATGCCGGAGAACGAGCAATGCATGCGCGCGTCGGCGTGGCCGAAAGAATGGCCGAAGTTGGGCCGCGCGCCATCCGTCGTGCAATGCCGGAGCAGCACCGGAACTTTTTTGCACAACTGCCCTTCATTCTGGCCGGGTACGAAGACAGGGACGGAGGTGTCTGGGCCTCGTTGCTCTCCGGTTCACCTGGCTTCGTTACTAGTCCAAACCCGAAAACCTTGATTGTGGCGAGCTCTCCCGTGGAGGGTGACGCTTTGGCGGCAGCTCTGAAGGCGGGATTACCTATGGGGGTCCTGGGCATCGAATTGCCCACGCGCAGGCGCAACCGCGCGAATGGGCGTGTCATTGCCCAAGGTGCCGAAGGTTTCACATTTCAGGTGGAAGAGAGTTTTGGAAATTGTCCAAAATATATTGAAAGGCGGGATTACCTGGCATTCTTGCCCAAAGCGCCTGTGAAGCGCGAGCCGCTCGCGGTCTTGGACGCTTCAGCGCAGCGCCTGATCTCCGGTGCGACCACTTTTTTTGTCGCGTCTTCCACGGGCGGCGATACGTTGCCAGACGTGTCACACCGTGGCGGGCCGCCCGGCTTCATCCAGCTAGATCCGGAAGGTGTGCTGACAATTCCCGATTACACGGGCAACTTCTTCTTCAACACCCTGGGAAACATCCTAATAAACCCTCACGCAGGGCTGCTGTTTCCGGATTTCCAAACTGGCGACGTACTACAATTAACAGGTGCAGCTTGGCTGGTGGAAGATGGTTCAGCGCCCCCCCTTCCAGCGGCAGAGAGCTTTTGGCGGTTCCGAATGACGCAGGGCCATTGGCTGCGTGGTGCCTTACCGTTACGCCTTGCGCCGGGAGAAGCTTCGCCGTTCTGGCCGTAAGGCTAAGTAGCGTTCGTGTCCGGGCTGCACTTCTTTCCTGTGTCGTTCTCAATGACGGCCACAGTCATGCAGCATAGCGCCGAGATACAACATCAAGTCAGCCCCCCCGAAAAGCCAATATATGTTGAACAAATTGCGTTTGATAAAAATACGAGCGAATACGGTCTTCTCAGTTTGAATTTCTAAAGGCGCGAAGCCAGCGATCTCCTAACCGTTTTGTGTTCAATCGTACGCGGCACGTCGTTTATGCTGCAGCAGGCCGGTTGGGGACGTACGCATTTTGGCCGTTTCGTGGCAGGACATGAGATAAGCTGCCATTGTCTGGCGCCCAGGTGGAATTCTCTCTACCCCGGTATAGAGAAGCGCCCCTTAAATCCAGGGAACAACGAGGCAACGGCGTCGACTTATAGCGACTTGTGGCCCGTCACCTGACAGCCCTTTGAAGAAACTCAAATATCCGTAAATTGGCACACTGAGCAACGTTAAACCGCAAGAACCGTCCTGCAGTTTGTGCTGGGCTGAATACATTCCCCGGTGCCAGTACGATGTTCTCTTCCAGTGCGTGACGTGCGATATCTGCTGCGTCAAGCCCTTCCGGCAGCTCACACCATAAGTACATACCCGCGCGCGGCATTACCCAGGGTACCAGCCCAACCCCACGAAGCCGGGTATTGGCTTGGCTCATCGCGTCAGCCAGCCTCGCGCGTAAAGTTTCAACATGCCTACGGCTGGAACCATCCTGCAACACCGCCAGCAACAATTCAGCTGAGAGCTGCCCGCTGGAAAAAGTACAGGCGATTTTCAGATTGGTCAGCCCCTCGATCCAGTCCGTCTTTGCAGCAATGTAGCCGCAGCGCAGCGAGGCCGAAACCGTTTTGGAAAAGCTACCGATCTGTACCACGCGTTCCAGTCCGTCGAAGGCGGCGAGGCGCGCCGAGGGCTCGGCTTCGAAATCCGCGAAGATGTCGTCCTCGATGATGGTTACCCCGTGTTGCTCAGCCAATTTCAATACCCGGTGTGCGGTGACCGGTGAGAGATAAGCG
This sequence comes from Acidocella aminolytica 101 = DSM 11237, assembly GCF_900129125.1. Classification (GTDB taxonomy): domain Bacteria; phylum Pseudomonadota; class Alphaproteobacteria; order Acetobacterales; family Acetobacteraceae; genus Acidocella; species Acidocella aminolytica. Next base: position 178,731 of record NZ_FQVJ01000003.1, read on the forward strand.
CCCGTTGGGTTATGAACGCCACAATTGGTGATGTAGAGGCGTGGCTTGTGCTTTTCTAACACTTGGGCGAAGGCGGCGATGTCCGGTCCCGTTGGAGTATAGGGCACGCTGACCACCCTTGCCCGGTGCGCGCGCAACAAGGCGCGGAAGTTGAAATAACACGGATCGTCCACCAGCACAGCGTCGCCAGGTTCCAGCATGAAGCGGCAAAGCAGATCGACCGCCTGGGTACCGGAATCGGTGAGGAGAATCTGCCTCGGCGCGGTCGGGACACCGAAACCATTCAATCGTCTGGCAAGATGCTCCCTCAGCTTCGCCAAGCCGGGCGGGCTGCCATAATCGATCAGGGCGCCAGCACTTCCCCTTGCGACGGTGCGCAAAGCGCGGCGTAAAGCAGCCTCCGGCAACCAGGAAGGTGGCAACCAACCGCAACCGGGTTTCAGCGCATCCTCAGGCATCTCCAGCGATTGTCGAGAAACCCAAAGTGGATCCACCTCACGGTCCAGCCTTGGGCCAGCTTCCGCGAGGGTGAACGGCGGCGGATGGCCGGCGACATAAAAGCCTGCGCCACGCCGAGATTCGATAATCCCTTCCGCCGCTAGCCGATCATAGGCTTCCACCACAGTGGTTTTGGAGACTCTACGTGCCGCAGCCTGAGCTCGGATCGACGCAAGTTTTGTTCCAGGGGCCAGCTCCCGCGCGGCGATGCGCCCGCGTATTTCCCTGACAAGTTGTGTAACTAGACTGCCATTCGGCGATGCCATGTGTACCTCTTCAACGCCGAGTACAGTTCTGATAAATTGTACTCCCCTGTGTCTGGAGACACCAGCCCTATCCAGCCACAAGTATCATATTGAATTGGGGGCTTTGCTATGGAAAAGACGATCGACGGCTGGATATGCGGTGCACTTGGTGTAGTTATTTTCGCCGGGTCCATGCCTGCCACGCGGGCAGCGCTAGCCGGGTTCAATCCCCTTTTCCTCACTGTTGCGCGCGCCACGCTGGCGGGATTATTGGCACTCTTCTTGTTGATCGTCTTCCGGCAGAAGCGACCAGAGCGGTGTGATCTTCTATCTCTCACCGTCGTGGCATTTGGCGTGGTGCTTGGGTTCCCGCTACTCAGCGCGTTGGCGTTACGGCACATCAACGCCGCTCAGTCGCAGATTTTCTTAGGGCTCCTGCCCCTGGCCACGGCGTTATTCGGCTTGCTGCGCGGCGGGGAACGGCCGCGCAGCGGGTTCTGGCTCTTCGCCGGCCTGGGCAGCGCTTGCGTGATCGGCGTGGCATTGCACCGTGGCGGGGATTTGCCCCAGAAAGGCGTGGAGTTCATGCTGGCCGCAATCCTCCTGTGCGGGCTGGGCTATGCGGAGGGTGCAAAACTCTCGCGGAAGCTGGGTGGTTGGCAGGTGATCTCATGGGCGCTGGTGCTTTCCCTTCCTCCAATGCTGATGCTGTGCTGGTTGAATGCACCCACCACGCTGGTACATGTGCCAGGCAGTGCCTGGGCCGGCCTCGCCTATGTCGCCGTCTTCAGCATGCTTGTCGGGTTTGTGTTCTGGTATCGGGGGCTCGCTTTGGGCGGTATCGCGGCCGTGGGGCAACTCCAACTCTTTCAACCAGCACTCGGCCTCGCCGCCTCTGCATTGGTGCTGCATGAAACCGTTCCGCCCGTTATGATGTTTGCCATTGCCTTCATCGTCCTCTGCGTCGCAGGGGCTAAGCGGTTCGTATAAGCAATACGGACAAGTCTACTTTCTTATCGGTGATATTGCCCAAACGAGGAAGCAATTGAAAATGCAGAGTTTGATCCTGGCTTCAAAAGCGTCGTCGACGGAATGCGGACCGTAAGCTTAGCGCCAAACGCATATTAAAGCCAAACAAGTCTGGGCTATTCAGTTCTAGCTTCACCAACAAAATTGGCTATTGGACAGGATTCTGTTCAATCTTGCGTTCGATAGAAAGCTGCGCGGCTGTCACATCGTGAAGATCAAAATCGGCGAGATGGTATGCGGCGGACGGATCATAATGCTGGCCTTCATCATACCGCAAAAGACCGACCGCTCGGCCCAATTTGAACTATTGGAGCCCGCCCGTAACAACATCCCGGCATGGCTGGCGTGCTGCGGTGAGACGCTATCAACATTTATGCAGCGCGATATCCTCTTCGAGGTATTTAATCAAAGCTCGTGCAGCGGCCGGCAAATGATCGCGGGAGAGGTAAAGCACATGAATAGGATGAGGTTGCGGTTCCCAGCCGGGCAACACCGCCTGAAGTGCGTTACTGGCGATCAATCCTTCGACAGCAAAGGTCGGAAGCATGGCAATACCGACGCCGCAGAGTACAGCGCGGCGCAGAGCAAGCGTCTCGTTCGTGCGGAAAGGGCCCAGGGCCTTCACTTTTACCGCCACGGAGCCTGAATGCAGATGCCATTCGGCAGCGCCAAAATTCGTGTAGGTCAGGCAGCTATGGCTCGAGAGGTCGTCAGGATGAGCGGGCACCCCGCGTTCAGCGAGGTAACTCGGCGAGGCGCAGAGAGTCGAGCGGGTCTCGCCAAGCTTCCGGGCGATGCAATTCGGGTCCAGTTGCCTACCTATGCGGATCGCAAGATCGATTCGATCATCAACCAAATCTACTGGCCGGTCCGACGCCCGCAGGTCAATCGAAAGCCTGGGATGCAGGCACAGAAAACGCGCAAGTAGCGGCGCCAAGCGTTCCTCGACCAGAATCGTCGGCGCGGCTACCCGCAGCAAGCCATGCGGACTATCCCCCTCCCCGGCCGCCGCCGACATGTCATTGGCAACGCGGACCATCTCACGAGACAGGTCGAGCACCCGTTCTCCTGCGGAAGTCAGGCTTAATCGCCGCGTGGTTCGGTGCAGGAGCCTTGTACCGGTCCAATCCTCCAACGCGCTGAGGTAGCGCGAGGCCATGGCGCGAGACATGCCGAGCGCATCGGCGGCCGCCGTGGTGCTGGCGCGTTCTACGGTTTCCACAAACACTTTTGCAGCAATCACCCGGTCCATCATTCGCTCGAATTATGCAACAGAACAGTGCAAATAGATAGATATATCTTCGAACCGCGCACCATTAAGTTGGCTGCGAAAGGAATGCCCCGATGTCCAATCTCGAATTGCGGTACTATTTCGATCCCCTTTGCGGGTGGTGCTACGCAAGCGCTGAGGCGCTTGCCGCGCTGGCCGAGCGGCATGGCGGGCAGTTGTGCATGATGCCCGTGGGGCTATTTCACGAGCCCCGCCCTGTTGCGGCAATCGCGGATTACGCGTGGCGCAATGATCAGCGGATCAGCCAGCTCACCGGCCAGCCGTTCACCGAGGAGTACCATCGCAATGTCCTGCAAGCGCCGGATGGGGTATTCACGTCGGAGGCGCTCACCCTAGCCCTCGTTGCGCTCGGTGAGATCGATCGTGCCCTTGAGCCGCGTTTCCTTAATATCGCTCAGATCGCCCGGTACGTGAAAGGCCGCGATACCTCGCGGGTCGAGGAAGTCGTACAGGTCGCCGAGACCGTCGCGACCGCTGCCGGGTTTGCGTTCGACAAGGCCGCGTTCGGCGACATGCTCCGCAACGATAAGGCACTGGCGGCACGGATGAAGGACCGCATAGCGGCGGCCACCGCCGAGTTGCCGGGAGGTGGTGTTCCGCAGCTCTTGGTGCAGGTCGGCGGGAAAACCCACGGCGTCAGCGGGCAAACGCTCTACGCCGGTCGCGACGCGGTACTTGCCGCAGTCGAGCAACTGTCTTGCAGGCCCTAATTTAATCAATCGAAAGGATATCCCAATGAAAATCGCACTCATCGGCGCATCAGGCAACGCTGGCTCGCGGGTTTTGATCGAGCTGTCTCAGAGAGGACACCAGGTTACGGCCATAGCCCGAGATCCGTCCAGGGTGCCCGTCGCCACCGGCGTGTCCACGGCTGCTGTCGATATTGCGGACGTGCCAAAGCTAATGGAGGTCCTGCGGGGCCACGACGTCGTTATCAGTTCGGTCCATTTCACGGCGAGCGATCCCGACAAGTTGATTGCCGCTGTCGAGGGCGCGGGCGTGCGTCGGTATTTTGTGGTCGGAGGAGCCGGGAGTTTGGAGGTCGCGCCCGGTCAGCTATTGGTCAACACTCCCAATTTCCCGGCTCAGTATCGCGACGAGGCAATGCGGGGCGCAGTGTTCCTCGAAAAACTCCGCCGTAACGCCAAGCTCGAATGGACGTTTCTCTCGCCCTCCGCCCTGTTCACGGCGGGTGAGCGCACCGGCAACTTCCGTCTGGGTACGGATCAGTTGCTCACCAACGAGAACGGCAGCAGCATTTCATTTGAGGACTATGCGATAGCGGTAGCCGACGAGATCGAGCAGCCTCGGCATGTCCGAAAGAGGTTCACGGTCGGCTACTGACAGCCCGAACGATTTCCGCCCTCGCGCCTACCCGCAGCGTCGCCCTCGAAGGTGGCGCTGCTTTAGTCGTACAAATAAAGACTTCTCTCTAAGGGTTTATAATATTTTCCCAAAACCTTATCGAAATGACAGCACTTCCCTCAACGGAAAATATTCATTCGACAATAGTTTCTTATGACATCATCATGCCACTTGCCCGCGACCATGGCGGGTTCACGTTCTCTTACTTCTTCAACGAGACCACAGGCCACATAACATCGGATCACTCGGGTGTTGTATGCAAGGACGCGCCGTCCGCGCCGATGGAGTTGAAGCAATTGGGAAGCGTCGGCCAACCATGCTGGCATGGGGCCCTATACGAATTCTATGGCGAGCGACCCGCCTACGGAAACAAGTATTTTGACTGATGAGCCAGTAATGGTCGCGTTGCGAGTTTTGCCGCTGGTCAGCCCTGGCTGAGGGGCGTCCATTCCTTGGACCGCTTTCCGAGCTTGCCCATTCCAGACTTGGATCGCCGCCTGTCGGTACGACTCGCGCCCGCCAATGGCAACAAATTTTCTTCCTTGTCACGAAGCGAGCAGACAATCTGTTTTGCAGGCCGTCCAAAATATAAGATGGATGGTATGCGCCCTTCCCGGTCGTCCAGCCCGCATGAGGGCATGCTTCAAATGCGACACTCGTGGTCGCACTACGGGTCGACCGGCTTGGGGGGAAAGCGGTCTGTCAGCTTTAGAGCACAAATTCAGATGAGCCGACATTCCAAACAGAAACTGCTTCGCTAGTTTCTGTTAAATGCGTCTGGATTAACCATATGGATTGGATGCCCCTGATCGAAGGCAAAAATCTGGTCAAATACATCCGTGAATTGCAGGTCCCATTCCTCGTAAGTGACGTAGCCAATATGGGGCGTTGCCGTGACGTTCGACAGATCGAGAAGAGGATGAGCCGGATCACGCACGGGCTCATTCTCAAACACATCCACCGCCGCCGATCCCGGTCTCCCCAATCGGAGGGCTTTTTCCAAAGCGCCTTTCTCTACGAGACCAGCGCGGCTTGTGTTGACGAACAGCGCGGACGTCTTCATGCGGGCCAAATCATCTGCGGTGACGATGGCACGCGTGGCCGGATAGAGGCGCATATGAAGCGTGAGCACGTCGCTGTCAGCGAAGAATGCATCCTTACCGGCCGCCACCTGATACCCTGCTTCCACCGCCTTTTTGCGCGACTCCTCGCTGGCCCAGATCAGCACGTCCATTCCGAAGGCTTTGCCGTAGCCGGCCACGACGGCGCCGATCCGCCCGAACCCATAGACGCCCAGTGTCTTGCCGCGCAGAGTATGACCAACGGCGGCCTGCCACTTGCCAGCGCGTAGCGACGCCGCATTTTCGGGAATCTTACGGACAGCCGCCAAAATGAGCGCCCAGGCCAGCTCAGCCGTGGAAAAAGAGGGCGTGTCTGCGTGCATATTGGAGCAGACGAGAACTCCATTTCGCGTACAAGCATCAATATCAATATGGGGATATACACTGCGCTGGCTGATAAGCCTCAAGCGTGGCAGCCGATCGACAAGGCTAGAACGGATAGATGTTCGCTCACGGATCAGAACGATAGCCTCTGTTTCGGCTAAACGCCTCGCTAATTCATCCTCATCCTCGACATGATCCGTGTAGATAGTCACCACGTGACCCGCGAGCTTTGCGAAGCAAGGCAGCGTGCGTAAGGTGTCGAACCAGTCATCGAGAATGGCTATTTTCATGAACGATTCCGCGTAAGTAAATCACGCCCCGCATCGGTCAATTGAACCAATGTCTTCGGTCCTCTCCCGACCCGCTCTACCAACCCGAAATCTACCGTGTCTTCCCACACGGGCAGGCGTGGGCAGCTCGTGCGCCATGCATCCATGACTTCCACATAATCGCGCGGCTCTGCGACGATCCATTCTAGAAGGTCGATAACAAGGGGTAGTGGGGCCAACATGCCTCCAACATAGGCACCCGGAATTATACCTTCAAATATATTGAAGCTCCTCGATCCATATGCGCTATATATGGCATGGATCTGCGCCGACTTCGATACTTTGTAACGATTGCGAAGATGGGTCATATCACGCGCGCTGCCGCACAGCTTGGGATACAGCAGGCACCGCTAAGTCAGCAAATCAAGGTGCTGGAACAGGAAATTGGAGCTCAGCTTTTCATCCGCAAACCGCGTGGTGTGGAACTGACTGAAGCCGGTCAAACCCTGCTTGGATACGCACAGCGCATTCTTGAAGAGGTAGAACGCGCCGCTGCCGCAACACGGCAGGTCGGCGAAGGAACGGCAGGAACTCTCCGATTGCTGACAGTCCGGTTTGGAGCTGAAAATGAGATAAGCTGCCGTTGGCAGCCAGGGACGCACCGGCGGGTGACGACCAGACCACGACAATTGAGCGCACCCATGAAAATGTCTGGTCTTTTGGAAAAACTTCCAGCCTCGCCCCGGCGGGCTTTCTACGCATGGCAGCATCCATCACTGCCGTAAGAGGCTCTTGCAGTTATTTCTGATACGCGGACTCTCATTCCACCGAGAGCAAGCTTATACCAGGAAAAGCGATCTACTTTAGAAGTTCGGGCAGGCGGTATATCAGTCGTCTGACGGCAGGCCAACCAGCGGCGACAAACGTTTCTAATATGTCGATAAGCGCGAGCCGGCGCTGTGGGTCATCAAAAATTTCTTTGTGGTCAGCCAAATACCGTCCCACTAGTTTGACCACGAGGTCGGCCCCAAGAAACTCGAATTGATATCCCCGATCGCGATTACCGCGCAGTATAGTGGACGCGATTAAATCGAATACGCCCTTCGGGTTAGCTTCGATCAGATATTCCAGAAGTTGGATCATATAATGGACGGTGTGCGGTCCACTATGCTCACCAATCGTGCGAAGGACTGAAGTAATCTCTGCAAGGAAGGTGCGCATATTTTCGGCGGTCATTGCAGGTTGGTTGTCCTGGACATTTTGATTCACAAACGCACCGGAACTAAAATATAGCTGCTGGCAAGCGGTATCGATGATTTGAATGGCACTCTGCGCGCGAGCAATCTGAGCGTCGTTTAAGCTATTAAAATCACCATACGCTGCAAGCTCCTGCCCGGCTTTTTCCACGACTTCGGTGAACAAGCTAATCGCTTGGGAACGTTGTTTCACTAGTTCGCAATCTTCTGTTCCTCGCAGGCCAGCCGTGCAGGCATTTCGTAGCCACCGGATCATTTCGCAGACTTCATTTGCACAGTCGATTGGGTTGGCGACCCAAGCATCGACCCGCGCTTTGGCATCAGCAAAACCAAACCTCATCCAGAATTGAAGGTTCATTTGAATTAAGTGTGGACGAATTGCTTTGTTTCTGTCGTCATTCCCTTCAAGACTGTCGAGCAGCGGCAATACCAAGTCTGCGACCTGACGCTCACCGCCATGCCAAACAACCGCGCTCAAAATTTGGACGATAAAGTTGTCAACGACGGCACGGTTATCTTCAGTGGCAATCAAGTTTGCGGCCTTCGCCCAGAACCCTGGCCGGTCGACGTCCCAGATACGAATTAGGCGTACTGCCGCATTCATTCGAACCGCGGGGTGCGGATCGACCAGCATTTGATCAATTATTCGTTGCAGGCGCGGGTAAACGTCCGCGCGCTTTAAGGTCAAATCAAGAGCCAATTCCGCCGCTTCGATCCGCGCGGAGGGCGATCCCCAGGACGCAAATTTTTCAAAGTTGGTTTCTGTATCATTATCAACGCGAGGCTGAGAGGTCGTGCAGCCGAACTCTATCCAATCCAGAATAGTTTCGATTGTTTGATCCGGCGTCTCCCTCGAGATCAATGAACTGTTAACGAGCTTATGGACACCTTGTAGAAAAGTACCTTCGGCACGGTCCATCAAGGCTTCGTCGGTAGCGGTCGTCACGTCGATCTCGGCCTTCAGGGACACAAGAACCGCCATTGCTCGGCCAAGGTCATCGGACTCATCACGATCATTGGTTTCTAAATGAAGCTCCTTTTTGACTTCATTTATTATTTCCGTCATGCGGGTGGTGGTGGGATCTGATCGCGTTTGTTCATCCATCCAATAGTTTTCTGAAGGTGTCATCGTGCTGACTGTCAGCTCGAATATACGGCGATTGGCTTCATCCCCTGACGAGCCAGTTTCAACTACGGCCCTCGCATCGTCTGTTGCTAGGCGATCACGTCCGATCGTACCAAATAGCCGCTGTAAGAATCGTTGCCTGGACTCTTCCGAACATACAAAATCTTCAAAGCTCGCATTAATCGCCACGGTCTCAATCTTTTGGCGTTCTTCATTGGTAAATTGGTCATAATAGGCGGCAATCAGATCAATGGCATCTTTTCGCGTATCGGTGGCCAACAAGAACTCGACCCGCTTTGCGTACGGGACAGCTAGTTTGGCTAATGCACCACCTCGATTGGCCGCCGCCATAAATAAGCGGGACCAGATCACGCCAAGACGAGCCTCTTGGATTACATAACGCGCCGCTTCGAGGACTAATGGCTCTGGCCCGCTTTCAAGGAAGATCACGAACTTTAGAAGCAGCGTTTCACCATCCTGAGCAAACTGAGGGCGCGCGTCGTGCGCCCAGATGTAGCTTTGATCAGGTTGGAGGAGTACCACCCCTTCCAGGCCATCCACACGTTGCATGACGGGAAAGTCAGAAACATAGGGCCGGCGAAGCACATAGCCTTCCATCGCTCCTATGAACGCGCGAACAGCCTGATCCGGCGTTTGTGCTAAGAACTTCGGGAAAAACTCTCCCAGCGACCAACGCGCCGATTCGAAATCCTGTTTGGTATTCGAGGTAAGGTTCAGAATTCTCCCCGTTCCCATAGATGTTTTCTGCGTATCTTTGATTTCGAGGGTGTAAACCTCTCGGTATACTCTCGCCGCAAATGCCGGATCTGCCAACGCGACCTGGGCAATCTTGCGAGCGAGCGCGGGAACTTCTTGTGAGCCAAACTTCTCAAACCGGGCGTCGGAAAATATCTGAACTAGCAACGCCGCCGATGCTTGGCAGTCGGTTGACATAGTATCCGCAACAAAGTCGATTGCAGGAGTAGCAATGTAGCGCGAGTCGTCGTGAGTAAAACCATATTGAAGCAGCGCGCGTGCAGCGGCCCCAAGGTCCCGCCGCAGGCAATCGTCTTTGGTACGTGTAGCCAGTAGGAAGCACAGCATTCGAAGGAGTGCCGCAACTGGTTCAGGGTTCGATGAAAGTTCAAGGGCAAGCCTTACCCAAGGGGGAAGCGCAGCTGTTGGCTCATCTTCGAGCCTAACGGCGACGGCACCCACAATATGGGCGAGGGCGGCGAGCGCGTTAGCATCGCCCAACGCGATCATTCGCCCAAAGGGTATTATGTCAGTCGCCAGGACGGGAAGCTCAGCAGCCATCCGGGCAGCGACCGCTCGGATAAGTGGATCACAATCATGCGCGCCGAGCAATCGGCTAACGGCAGACCAGAATTGATCGTGTTGCGTGTCCTCAGCCCATAAGCCGCGCAACAAGAAACTCATTGCTGGAGCTAAAACGAGACCGAGTCCATCTGTCTTCGGAAAAACCGCTTCGCCTGACACGATCTGTTCGATGTCAAGGAACACGCGGCTGGCAGCGTAGTCAAAAAATAGATGATGCCTAAACTGCACTGATCTATCTTGATTAGTCAAAGCGAGAACGCCTTCGCCCGTGAGTGTATCGAGCATCTGAGGGAATTTCTCGGCGACTTGGAGCCGTGTTGCTTGGAGGATCCGCCGCGCAACCATCTCGGTCACGATAGCGCGCAGACAAACTTCCGCGGCCATTCCATGGCGAACCACTCGATGCTCCCAATAAAGGTTCAATAGAGCAATTTGTGAGTCAACCTTATTGAAATCGCCGCTAACAGCCCCTCCGGCAACGAGTTCGGCTAAAAGCCGAGTGTTGAAAGGCACCATTGCCAATTCACGCAGTTTCTCAGGGCTTCCACTCAGCACAGCCCCCAACCGAGGCGATAGTGCCAAAAGCTCACCGAATTCCGTATCGGACCATGGCGGCACTTTGATATGCCGGACAGCCGGGAAAGCCCCGCCACGAAGGGTTATGTCTGGTGGCGTGCCCTTAAACAGAACTTGAAAATTTCGGCCCAAACTAAGATCGAATGTTCGAATTGAGGCAACCACGGTCCATCGGCCTGCTTGTTCGATCACGGTTTCGATTAATCGTTTGAAGGCCGCTTCTGCCGGGCCGCCGCGGCTTGCGTCAAGGGCATCTATAATAAGGAAACCAGATGTTGGGCCGTCCCAAGCCTCCAGCACTTCCACTAAACTGTGGCGAAGCCGAAGTGCCGCTGATAGCCCCTCCAGGGACTCAATCGAAAAACGGTCAACCGCAAGTTCGATTACGTCATGGCCCTTGGCTTTCAAAGCACGGCCAAGGGCGTTGATGACTGCGCTCTTCCCTGCACCTGGCTCGCCAATGAGGAGCAAATTGCCGGTCAGTGCCGCGGCGTTGATCGCTGCTTGGCAATTACGTTCAATCCCCACCGGGCTGCCGGTTTCGGCTTCCACGACTTCGTATGCGCGTAGCGTGCTTTCAACCTGAGTCGAGTGTGCCCGAAGGGCGGCGATGTCGTCGCGATAGCTTGGCCTAGGACTGAGGGGGGCGCCGCGGCCGATCAAATCTTGCCTCAGATGTGGCAAATCGATCCCGCCACGCGTGCCCATGAGGTCTCCGCTAACCCGTTCCAAAAGGTTGAGAACGCTCGCGGCATCGGACACGTTAGCGACCGCAGAGCCAAGGGCAGCGATTATGGCGGCACGATCATGTCCTGCTGGATCAATAGTGTAGACGAAGGTGAGAAGCCCGATCTCCCGGATCACTACGTCGGTAATCGTCTCGGTGGTTACGGTGCCCCAGGCGAGCTTTACGCAAGTGTCAAAGTTTCCCAGGGCGGTTGCCTGCGCTTTGGTAAGAATTGGGGGGCCTATCTGTCGGCGGGCTTCAAGGCCCCGCATAAGATGCTGGCGAGTTGTTGCCGGCGAGTCCGGGCCGACGGCAATAACGAAGCGGTCCCGCATGGTGTCAACCGGTCGATTCCAGCCTTTGTCCCCGTTGCCATCACGGCAAAGCCGCCACTGCCGCACGATTTGTTCGACCGTTTTGCCGAACTCGCTAGTGATTACTTTTGACAATGATAGGTTATTTTTTGCCTGCATCGAGATGAAACCGCCTTCGGATGTCTTGGCAAGAACGTCGTCCAGTGGCGCCTCGGTTTCGAGGCGCAGCTCCACGATTTTAGCGCCCCCAAGGCGCAGCCGTTGATCGACCGTTGTCTCGGTTAGCATCCATGCGCCAAGGATAGCCCCCAAGCTTTGCTGGAAGTTTACGCCTAATGCGGTAGCATTGCCTCCGCCGGTAGCGTAGGTCCGCGGAGTCTTCGCCTTTAGAAAAGGTTTCGCCTTTGATTTTGACATTGCTCGCAACCCTAACGGGAATGCCGTGTTTGGGAAAGCAGAAGCAGGAGCGGTTTCCAGGATAAGGACATCTGGGCGGTTGGACTGCAACAGCCTTTCAGGATGACTCCAAGACAGTTCACTGTCGGCCCGTTCTGTCTTATCAAAGACGGGCTGCTGGAAATTGGGTTATGACCGATGTTAACCAGATAACCACCAGTTGACCGGCAGCCACGTTATGACCGCTTTGTCCCCCGACCTGGACTTTAGCGCGACCGCCCGGATGGTCCGCTATCAGGATCGGGGCTTGGAGCCGGCTATGGCGGACATGGGCGCTGAGCGGACACTCGGCAGTTTCCTGCTTTCCCCCCCAATCCGGTCGACCCGTAGCGCGACCATGAGTGTCGCATTCGGAGCATGCCCTCATGCGGGCAGGACGACCGGGAAGGGCGCACGGTAACCAGGTCAGTGGCCGGTGGCGATGACTTCGATACGCAGCGGAGTGTCGCCAGCGGCGATCGCAAGTAGGCGGTCGATATTTGGATGCGCGCCCGGGCGGTAGCGTGCATCGGCTGTGTGCTCGCCGAACACGACCAAGCCGTGTTCGGCCGCTTTCGCGTCCAGGGTGTCAAAGACCTGCTTGAGGTAATGGTAGACTGCCAGGGAACCTTGCTTGCCCGGCTGATTCTCGATGCAGGCGACCACGGCGCCCATGCCGTTTACGAGGTCGATGCGTTGCACGCCATCAATGGACGGCAATTGCTGAAGATTATCCTTGAATGTTGCACCTGATTCAATCATTGCCAGCAACTCTCGAATTCCTAAGTTAATGCGAGCCGGTATGTAACATCTTCTTCGGATGTCTACTATCAGGCGAGCGGAGAATGGCGGCCAACGGCCTTCTTGGGCGCAGAGTCTACAGCGCGGCTTGCAGGTCTGCCAGAGTGGCCATCAGCATCATTTGGTCAAGCGGTGATGGATCGAAGCCGATCCGCTCATAGAAAGCTTTGGCTTCATCTGTCAGCACATGCACAAGCATCCCCCGAATACCTATGGCGTTGGCGGCCTGCAAAACACGCCGGCCGGCATCTTGAACCAACGCTCGGCCAAGGCCCTTGCTGTGCAACACCTGGTCAACGGCCAACCGGCCCAGCACCACAACGGGAATGGGATCTGGCATGTTCCGTTTGAAGCGGCCGGAGGCTGCTTCGACGGCCACGGCTCCGGAAGCCAGAGCGTAATAGGCCACGACACGGTTGCCATCACAGACGACGAAATTCCTTGATACTCCGCTGATCTGGTTTTTCAGAGCGCGCTGCTTCAGCCACCGATCCAGCGTCTCCACGCCAGATTGGAATGCAGTGACATCATGTTGTGCAGTAAGTGGCTCCGGCGCTCGGAGGGTCACTCGGCTTTCCAAGGAAGCGGGCTTTGCATGGTCTTGCGCAGGCGCTCATTGGGCTGAGGCGGCGCGTCAAGCCGGGCGATGAAGGCGGCATAGGCTCCCGATTCGGCCCTGATTACAGTCTGGTCGAGCAAGGCGTCCTCGGCGGCGATGCGCGCTGCATCCAGCACGAAATCCGTGCGGTTCTTCCCCCGAAGCTTGGCTGCGCGGTCAATTAAGTTCCGTTCCTCCGGCTTGATCCGGAGGTTCAGTGTGTCCCTTTTGGCGGAATGCGCCGAGGCTGCCGTGGGCATAGTATATCTCCAATGTTGGCCTTTTAGCATATGCGTAGTGTCATTGTCACTACAACTCGCGAGGGCCGCCATGCAACTATCGGATTTGAGCGCATGGCTAGCCTTCAACAACGTCACGCCGTGCCTAAACTTCCGTCCCCTCGGCCAGGAGCAACGCGTCTTCTATATCCACGCCCAAATACCTGACAGTGCTCTCTATTTTAGTGTGTCCGAGCAGGATCTGCACGGCGCGCAGATTTCCGGTTTGCTTATAGATGATTGATGCCTTGGTCCGCCGCAGGGAATGGGTACCATAATCCTCACGCCGGAGACCTATGCCCGCAACCCACTCATCCACGAGCCTCGCATACTGCCGGGTGCTGATGTGATCGGCATGATCCAACCTGCTCGGAAACACAAAATCGTCGAGCGTCCCACCGCGACACTCCAGCCAGGCCAGGATGCTGTTACGGGCGGGCTCCAATAGTTCAAATTGGACGGGGCGGCCGGTTTTTTGCTGTACGACAATAGCCCGCGTTTTGATCCGTCCCCCACTCACGATGTCACAGATTTTGATCTTCACGATATCACAGCCGCGCAGTTTGCTGTCGATCGCGAGATCGAACAGTGCCCGGTCCCGTAGCCGATTTTGGTGGTCAAGCCAGAACCGAATGGCCCAGACTTGTTGATGTTTGAACGCCCGTTTGGCACCGAGTTTCCGGCCGGCATTCCAGGCGTGCTTGCCGGCTACGCCTGGGTCATATTCTGAATGTCCCATTGTTTCCTCCATTGGCCGATGTGGCCAATAGGGGATTTAGGTATTCCGGAACAAAACCGTTCGCCCTGATAACGGGCCGTGAGCTGACTGGCTGCTCCCCTGTACCTGTTTGACGGCGGATCAGGGTGCATCATGATCCGTATCGGGCCGGTTGGTTAAGAGCAGCCTTTTGCCCCCTGTGCCTGCGAGCACCTGAGGGGGGACGTGCGCCTCAACTGATCGACCGTGTTGCACGTCCCCCCCAATCCGGCCATTGCACTGCCGCTGAGGAGCGTCCGATTCGGACGTGACCGCCAGAGCGGCTGGACGACCTGAACGGGCACAGTCCACTATCGTTGGCCCTGTCATTGGTCCTGCAATTCTGCCTGAAAGTGGAGATTGAAAATTCCTTAGTTGGCGATTGTCGCTGACCATTCCGCCGGGGCGAGCCTCGGGAAAATGGTCGGAGCCGCCATCGGTACCATCTTCCCTGACTCGAGAGAGGCAGGGATGGTCCGACTTGAAGACTTGATGGTGATATTGGAACTCGACCTGCAGGGTGTCGATTACCGCGATTGCGCGGTGGCCGGCGTTATCGTGCAACGCGCCAACAACGGGCCCGTACGGAGGATGGTTACTGCAGGCCAATGCGTAAAGCCCGCCTTTTGCGTCATCATCCTGCCTTTATTATAGTGACCACCGCGGCCAGCCAACCAAGAGACGTGCCTTTTAATCCGATAGGCCGGGGTGCTGAGACAGAACTCTCCCCGCAAATACGCCAACTGGCGGATCGGGATCGCGCGCTGTTTTGCCCCATGGCCGTGCTTTGGGATGTAAGCCTCCTCTCGCGGCACCAATCCATTATTACCAGAAGGGACGCGAACCGGTTCACCACGGGTGCCACGGCCTGTCGGCGTGTCGGGGTCATTTCCCTATTTCCACCGATTTCAAAGCCGTGTTATGATTATGGTGGAGCCGTACGCGCGGCTCTGGGGCGTGGAAACCCCTAGCATACCGGTGGGCATTCTCGTCAGGGTGCCGGAATCCTTTTGACCAGTTGGTCGGGGAGCTGTGGGCGTATGTCCAGGTTCTCCGAACTAAAGGTCCATGGGACCGGGTATGCTCGGTTTTCCAACTCCCCGATCAGGGTTCATGGATTTAGCTGTCAGCGGGGGCGCACCGCAGACGAGCTATCTCGGGAGGCCGCACGATGCCAGCCATCACTTCCAGCAAGCTCCGATGATTCACGCTCGGTCGCGCTAAGCACCGCGTCCGCCATGTTCAGCCTACTCTGACCGCTTTGGTCAGGTATGCGGGCTTTTCCATAAGTACGATCAAACCGACTTCGTGATGATTCACGTCGTTGAAGGCGCTCGCCCTGATGTCAGGCGAGACGTTGGAGATAAACCATGACCAAGCCAGCGCTTGCGCTAACTTCTCCTCACGCTTCGAGCGAGATGGATCACTTATATATATGGGAACAACGCACCGACCATTGCTTCATTTGCGTTGGTGAGGCTGAGGTCAGCCGTCCCAGTGATGGCCGTCCCTGGGTTGCGATGGTCCCCCTTATTATGGACGGCGCCGCGCCAACGGCCTGGGGCCTGATGCTCAACCCTTCCGGGGAGGGGGTCAGAGAATTCTCCTTGGCCGAAGACGCCAAAGCCGCGGCGGAACAATATCTGACCGCCTATCGTCAATATTATCGATCTGGTGCGCAGACCGGCTCAGATCCTGCCACGGGCAAGAGCTGGATCGCCGGCAGCCAGATCAACGGCGACTGACAGCCCATTGGAATCTTGCCATGACCCAAGACCCCTTCCATTTCCTGTTCAATGACCGCCCACCATCCCCGGCTAAACCAGAACGGGAGCGTCAGTCCGCCCCCCACACGAATGGCCTCGCCCCGGCTGCTTCCCAATTGGGACAAAGTCAACGCGTCATCCTCAGTGGCCAACTCGTCTACGCTGACACAGAACTGCGGCAAATTGACTGCGTCGTCCTGGAATTACGCCCCGGCGGCGCGATCATCGAGATGACGCAGCCCGCAAACCTCCCCGACTATTTGTTTTTCCGCATCGGTGATACGCCCATCCGCCCGGTGCTGCGCATCCATACTCAAGGCAACAGCATTGAGCTTGAATATGCCGATTAAAAGCGAC
>NZ_FQVJ01000007.1:0-46566 GCF_900129125.1 Acidocella aminolytica 101 = DSM 11237
AGGGCGGACCAGGAGCCGACATCTGACCAGCCAAGCGCGGCGGGCACCACGGCGGCCTTTTGGGTTTTCTCGGCGATGGCGTAGTCGATCGAGATATCCGGCGCGGCGCTGAAGGCAGGCGCGTCCAGCCGGATGAAGTCGAGGTCGGTCTTGCGCGCGGCCATTGCGGCGCGCACCGCGGCCAGCACGTCCGGCGCCAGGGTCTGCATCTCCTCCAGAATCACATCCGCGCGGAAAACGAACATGCCGGAATTCCAGAGATAACCGCCTTCCTCCAGCATTGCGCCCGCGCGGGTGGTGTCAGGTTTTTCAATGAAGCGGTCCAGCCGGTAGACGCCGGACAGAGCGTCCAGGGGCGCCCCCTGGGAAATATAGCCATAGCCGGTTTCCGGCGCCGTGGGCTGCATGCCGAACATCACGATATGCCCTGCCTGCGCAGCCTGGGCCGCGGCGCCCAGCGCCTTGTGCAATGCGGGCAGGTCCTGAATTGCGGCGTCCGCAGCCATGATCCACAGCACGGCATGTGGGTTTGCCTCGGCCGCCAGCAAAGCAGCGGCGGCGATGGCGGGGGCTGAATTGCGCCCCACTGGTTCCAGTAAAATCTGCGGCTCTTGTAGCCCCGCATCACGCAGCTGTTCCGCGACAACAAAGCGATGCTCCTGATTGGCGATGACAATCGGCGCCGTAAAGCCCGGCCCGGCTGCGCGAAGGGCGGTTTCAGCCAGCATCGAGGCGTTGGAGATCAGCGGCCAGAATTGTTTCGGGAAGCTCTTGCGTGAAACTGGCCAGAGCCTGGTGCCCGAACCGCCGCACAAGATAACGGGAACAATTCTTTCCACCGCAGCCTGGTCTGGCATCATACCCCCATATTTAGTGGGGCTGAGTTAAACCGCGTGCCTGGAAACTGTCCAGCGAGCCGGGCAGAGTAGGCGCATGACGCAAGATATTTTTCCCGTCCGGTTGCAGGACCTCACCGCGCCGGACTTCGCCGCCCTGCTGACTCGCCGCCCGGTGATTTTGTTACCGCTGGGCAGCCATGAGGATCATGGCCCGCATCAGCCGATGGGGGATTTTTTTTTGGCGGATCTATTGGCCGCGCGAATCGCTGAATGCGCGCGGGCGACCGGAACGCCTTGCCTGGTGGCGCCCGCCTTGCCGTTTGGCGTCGCGGATTATTTCGGCTCCAGCCCTGGCGGGCTGGCTTTGGCGCCGGAGAGTTTCCGCCGAGTACTAACGGATCTGCTGGATGGGTTGCTACGTCACGGGCTGGACCGGATTGTGATTCTCAACGCCCATGGCGGCAACGTGCCGGTGGTGCATGAGGTAACGCTGGAGATCAGGCGCCGCCAAAACGTAGTGATCCCGTCTTTTTATCTTTGGAAAATCGCCCGGCAGCTCATGGAACGCCGGACCGGCGCAGGGGCGCGATTTGGCCATGGGGCTGAGCCTCTTTTATCGTTGAACATGGCACTGCGGACGGATTGTGTGCAGGCTGGCACGGCGCCTGTTGAGGGTGGTGACATGCTGGGGCTCACCGTCAAGGATTTCGGCGCGCTGGATTTTGAAGGGCTGACGGTGGAGGCGCCGCTGGAATTCAATGCCGTTGCCAAACCTGCCATAGAGGCCGCCTGGGCCGAGGGCAGCGCCGCGCTGGGCGACGCCGTCGCAGCGGATCTGGTGGCCGCTGGGGCACGGTTTGTGGCTCACATCGCCGCACAGAGCTGACGCAAAAAAAGCCGCCTTTGTGAAAAGGCGGCTTTCCAGGACCAACGCGCTGTTACGCGGTGGCGAGGGAGGCTTCGAGGATATCCAGCCCTTCATCTAGCAGCTCATCGGAGATGGTGAGCGGCATCAGCAGGCGGATGGCATTGCCGAACACGCCGCAGGAGAGCAGGATCAGCCCTTTATCCTTCGCCGTGGCCAAAATCTTCTTGGTGGTGTCCGGGTCTGGCTCGCCGGTAGATTTCACCACGTCAAAGGCGATCATGGCGCCCGGGCCACGGATGCCGGAGATCGGGTGGGTATCGTTGCGCTGGGAGATGGCTTCCAGCCGCGCCTTCATCTTGGTGCCGATCACATTGGCGCGCTCAACCAGCTTTTCTTCCTTGATTACGTCCAGCACCGCCAGCGCGGCGGCGCAGGCCAGCGGCGACCCGGCATAGGTGCCGCCGAGGCCGCCCGGCTCGGCGGCGTCCATGATCTCGGCCTTGCCGATTACGCCGGAGAGCGGGAACCCGCCCGCCAGAGACTTCGCAACGGTCATGATGTCCGGCTTGATCGCGCTATGCTCGATGGCAAACATCTTGCCGGTGCGGGCAAAGCCGGTCTGCACCTCGTCCACCACCAGGAGAATGCCGTGCTGGTCGCAGATCTTGCGCAGCCCCACCAGCAGTTCCTCTGGGGCCGGCAGGAAGCCGCCTTCGCCCTGCACGGGCTCGATGGTGATGGCGGCAACGCGCGAGGGCTCAATGTCCGCGCGGAACAGCATTTCGAGATATTTCAGGGAGTCTTCCACCGTCACGGCGAACTGCTCGTGCGGGAAGGGCACATGGTAGATTTCCGCCGGCATCGGCGCGAATTTCTTCTTGTAAGGCAGCACCTTACCGGTCATCGCCATGGTGAGCATGGTGCGGCCATGATAACCGCCGGCGAAGGTGATCACGCCGGGACGACCAGTATGGGCGCGGGCAATCTTAATGGCGTTTTCCAACGCCTCGGCGCCAGTGGTGAAGAAGATGGTCTTGGCCGGGCCTTCGATCGGTGCCAGTGCGTTCAGCTTCTCGGCCAGCTCGATATAGCTGTCATAGGGCGCCACCTGGAAGCAAGTATGGGTGAAGGCGTCCATCTGCTTCTGCACGGCGGCCATCACCTTCGGGTGGCGGTGGCCGGTGTTCAGCACCGCGATGCCGCCCGCGAAATCGATATAGCGTTTGCCTTCGATATCCCACAGTTCGGAATTCTCCGCTTTTGCGGCGAATACCGCATGGGCGTTGCCCACGCCGCGCGGCACAGCCGCCATGCGGCGCGCCATCATTTCGCTATTCGTGCTCATCCTGGTCGCATCTCCATCGCGTGAATCAATCACCGCCTCGCGGTGCGTTTAAGATTATAAACACAAGGCGCGCGGGTGGCGAGTCGATTCGGAGTGGCTTAGCAGGCGGCTGTCGGCTTTTTTTCGAAATCTGTCAGGCTCGGGAAAGGGCAGGGGTATTTTCGATTCTAGACACACGGGCCAGAGGCGGACCGTCCTGGCAGGCAGTGAGGCAGCTTTGCAGCGCGGCCTCGGGTCCGGCGAGCACGGCTTCCACCGTGCCATCCGTAAGGTTACGGACCCAGCCAGTGAGGCCACGCGCGCGGGCGGTTTGGGCCAGCCAGTCCCGGTAGCCAACACCCTGCACCCGGCCATGGATGACAAGGTGGCGCGCGATCACGGGGCAACCAGCCGCAGAAAGCGGATAGCGTCCTCAACCTCCGCGAGGATTTTGCCGCGCTTGAGGGAGTCCTCCTCGTCCTCGCCCCATTGCTCGGTCTGCCAGAGCTCATCCAGCGAGGCGGCGGCGCAGGCGGTTTCGGGCAGCAGCAGGCCCTCGGCGGTGGCCAGGCCCAGCACGAAACTGCCCAGTACCGGAATCAGCACCCCCAGCGCCGCCAGCTCATAATCGCTGCGGGCGGCGAGCAGCGAATCGAGCTTGCCCGCCGTCCAGGGGAGCTGATTCACCGGCATCAGCCCGTTGGTGGTGATGAGGCCGATGCCATGGGCGGAATCCAGCCAGCGCAGCCAGGGGTCCCATTCCTCATGCTGGCGGGCAACCAGGGTAGGCGGGCTGTCCGCCCGGTAGCAGAGCAGGTCGTTCAACCCATAAGCGGCGAGTTGCGCGATGATCTCTGCCCGGTGCGGGGCCACGCGCTCCTGTGCGGTGCAGACAAGCTGGGTCAATGGCAGGTCGTTCGGCGAGAACTCGGCTTTCGCCACTGCCCATTCCTGGGCGATGGCCGCGGCCAGCTTCTTGTACGGCACGGTCATTTCCGCGCCGCTGGGTAGTTTCACCGCGCGGCTGTCCAGCAGAACGCCGTAAAGGCCACCCGTCTCAACCGGGGTTGCGTTCGACCAAAATCGTTTCATTGCCCAAGAAGTGCTTTCAACAGATCGCGGGGGCCGCTGGCGGGCTGGCTGCTGCTCCCGGAAGTTGAGGTGCCGGTACTGCTGGTGCTGGCGGCCGGTGCAGGGGCGGGGCCGGATTGACCCATGCGGGCCAGATTGAGCGCGGCGGGGCAGACATCACCTTGCGTGCTGTTGCTCCCTGTCAGCGCGCCCGCCACCTTATCCAGCAGCGAATTGCTGCCCAGCGCCTGTTGCAGCGAGCTGCCGCCCAGCCCCACGGCGGCCTGCGACGCGGCGGCCACGGCGGCTTCCGGGGCCACGCCATAATGCGGCGCCAGGAAGGTGCCGGTGACGGAGACCGGCACGGTGATGTTGCTGCCGCCCACGCGTAGGCGGGGCTTCAGCACCAGCCCGAGCGTTTCGTCGGCAAAGTTCAGGGTGCCGCCGCCCACCATCAGCAGGCGGCTGGAATCCAGGGCCAGGGCTTTCACCACGCCGGAGCCGTTATTGGTATCCAACCGCAGGGCCAAGCAGCGCACCGTCACCGGCCCCTGCGAGCCGACGAGATTGGCGGGTAGCCCCGCCGATTGCAGCGCGCTGCCGAACAGCTTGCCAAGCGCTGCGCCATCCACCACCCCATTGACGCTGGCGAGGCCAAACTGGCCGGTCACGGAGCCCAGAATGGCGGGAAGGGCATTGCCGTGCGCGGTGGCATTCAGCCGCAGCTGCGCGGTGCCTTTGGCCGCGCCGGGCAGGCCAAAGGCTTCCAACATGGGGTGCAGCGCCAAGGCCGGGGCGTTGAGCTTCAGCGTCTCGGTGGCGGGGGCCACGCTGGCATCGATGCTGCCTGAGGCCGAGATGGTGCCTCCTGGCGACTGGCCGGTGAACGGGTTGAGGGTCAGCACCCCGTCTTTGAGCACCAGATGGGCCTGCACGCCGGTATAGGTGGCCTTGTTGTAAATCAGGTTGTTGGCGCTCAGCTCAATATCTGCATTGGCCTGGCGCAGCAGGGGGAGTGGTAGGGCGATATTGGGTACGGCCTGGGCAGGCTGGGACGCGGCGGGCGCTGGCGCGGCGGCGGATGGTTGCGGCGCGGGCAGGGCGGCCAGCAGCGCATCCAGATTGGCCTTGGCGATGTTCAGATTCGCTTCCACGTCGGGGGTGGCGCCGAGATTGACCCGCGCATCGCCGCCCAGGCTCGCATTGTCCATGTTGGCGGTGAGGCTGTTGAACCCGATGGCATGGTCCAGCCCTTGCCCGCCAGGATCAATCAAGGTGGTTTTGACCAGGATATTCTTCCAGGCTGGCAGCTTGGCGCCGGCAGCGGCGGACAGGCTGGAAAGGTCAGGGATGTTCAGCGTCAGCCCCAGCGCGGCGCCGGTCAGGCGGCGCGGGGTAGCGATGCCGCCGGTCAGGCTCAGGCTGGCATTGCCCAGGCTCGCGTTGAGACTTTCAGAGAAGCTCGCGGCGGGCGGGTTCTGGGCGGGCAGCAGCGCGGGCGGAACGAAGGCGCTGGGCGCGGTGAAATCGGCCTGGATCACAAAAGGCGATGTCCCCAGCGCGCCCTTAGCGCTAAATGTGCCGGATTTGGCGAGGCTGGGCAGATTCAACTCTGCCGACGCCAGGGTCAGCCCGGCCCGTAGGCTGGAAAGATCAGACGCCCCGGCCTTAAGCACGACATTGCTGATCGCGGGCAGCGCGGTGCCTTGGTCCTTAAGCGTGGCCGTGGCGGTCAAGTCGTGCAAGGCAGGCAGTTTCAGCCCGCCCAGCCAGTCCGCGGGCAGGGCCGCGCCCAGCTTTTCCAGCGCCGGGATGTTGGTGGTGAGGGTCAGGTCGTACCCGCGGGCATTTTGCGGGCTTTTCACCTGGCCTTGCAGCTTGGCGGTGGCATCGGCGAACTTGAAGGCCAGATCAACCGGCCACGGGCCGGTGCTGGCGCCGGTCAGCCCAGCCACGGGGCCGACCACGCCCGCCAGGCTCAATGGCGCATTGCCCAGCGTCGCGCTGCCGGAGAGATGCAGCGGCGCGCTGATGGAGGCGGCGCGCCCGGCCAGCCGCGTAAGCTGAATGATATACGGTTGCCCGCCGTCATGGGGGCGTATGATGATCTGCCCGTTCTCCAGCGATACGGATTCGAGCGCAATCTGATAGCCACCCGCGTCGCTGGCGGGGGTGGGTATGGCGGTGCCGGTTTGCGGCCGTGCGGTGTTGAGCTTCCAGTCCGCCTGCCCGTTAACGTTGCGTTCCAGATACAGCTTCGGTCCGACCAGCTTGAGATCCAGAATATCCAGCTCATGGCGCAGCAGCGGCAGTAGCGCGATCTGCGCCTGCACTTCATCCAGCGTCAGCAAGCGCGGGTCGGCGAAGCCCGAGGGGTTGGACAGGCTGAGATTGGTGGCGGCCAAGGTGGGGGTGAGGGAGATTTTCAGCCGGATCGGCCCGCCAATGGTGAGCGTGCGGCCCGTGGCCTTTTGGACGGCGGCAATAATCTGCGGTGCATAGGCGTTGGGGTTGAACTGGGCGATAAACACGCCAAGCCCCACCACGGGCACCATGATAATGACCAGAATGGCCAGAAAAATATAGCGCCGCCAGCGCCGGGGCTGAGGTTTCTGGTGAGAAACGGGTGCTCTGTGCCTGTCCATGCGCAGGAATTAGTCGCTTTTCCGGCAATAGACGAGAGGCAAGCTTGTGAAAGAGCGCAACACGCGCTATGCGCCGCGGCTTAAGTTATAGGCCCAGAGGCGGGCGTGGTGAAATTGGTAGACACGCCAGATTTAGGTTCTGGTGGCGAAAGCCGTGGGGGTTCAAGTCCCTCCGCCCGCACCAAATGGGACTAAGGTTTTGATTATATTGAGGTTAGTTTGTCCATGCAGGTCACAGAGACGCTCTCCGACGGCTTGAAGCGCGGCTTCACGGTCGTGGTTCCCGAACCCGAGCTGGCCGCCAAGCGTGAGAAGCGTTTGGCCGAGCTTAGCAAAACCATCCAGATGCCGGGCTTCCGCCCGGGCAAGGTGCCCATGAACATCGTGCGCAAGCGCTATGGCGAGGCCGTGGCGGCCGAGATCGTCGAGGGCGCGGTGAACGAGGCACACTCCCAGCTGCTTTCCGAGCGTAATCTGCGCCCGGCCATGCAGCCGAAGCTAGAGATCGTGAAGCCGGGTACCGAATCCGACCTGGAATTCACTGTCGAGATGGAAATCCTCCCCGAGGTCACCATCCCGGACCTGGCCGATGTGTCCCTCTCCAAGCCCGTCGCTGCTGTAAGCGATGAGAAGCTGGACGAGGCACTGAAGAACATCGCCGAGCAGCGCAAGAGCTTCGCCAAGGTTGAGGAAGAGCGCCCCGCCGCCGCCGGTGAGCAGCTGAAGGTGGATTTCGTCGGCAAGATCGACGGCGTGGCCTTCGAGGGCGGCACGGCTGAGGACGTGGCGCTGGTTGTGGCCGGTCCAGGCTTCATCCCCGGCTTCACCGAGCAGGTTGAGGGCATGAAGGTCGGTGAGACCAAGATCATTACCGTGACCTTCCCCGAGGATTACGGCGCGAAGGATCTGGCCGGCAAGACCGCCGAGTTCGAGATCACCGCCAAGGAGTTGGCGGTGGCCGAGGTTCCGGCGATCGATGACGAGCTGGGCAAGGCGGTCGGTCTGGAAGGGCTGGAGCAACTGAAAGAGCGCGTGAAGGAACAGATCGGCAACGAATATGCCGGGATGACCCGCTCCAAGCTGAAGCGCGCCCTGCTGGACGTGCTGGCTGACAAGGCGCAGTTCGAGGCGCCGGTCTCCTTGGTGGATGCCGAGTTCGATGCGATCTGGGGCCAGGTCCAGGCTGAAAAGGAAGCTGGTGAGCAGGACCCCGAAGATGCGGGCAAGGATGAAGAGACGCTGAAGGCTGAGTACAAGGCCATCGCTGACCGCCGCGTGCGCCTGGGGCTGCTGGTTGCCGAAATCGGCCGCGCCAACGACGTGCAGGTGACCGACCAGGAACTGCAGCGCGCCATGTTCAACGAGGCGATGCGCTATGGGCCTCAGGCCATGCAGGTTGTGGAATTCTTCCGCAAGAACCCGCAGCAGATGGAGCGTTTCCGCGGCCCGATCTTCGAGGACAAGGTGATCGACCATTTGCTCGGCAGCGTGAAGCAGGACGAGGTTGAGGTTTCCGCCGAAGAGCTGGCCAAAGACCCGGAAGCGTAAGAAATAGCCGCCCTTTGAGAAAAAAGGGCGCCTCGAAATATCTGAAGTTTGGGCCGAAGCCTTGTCTCCGATGGGAGGCAGGGCTTCAGCTTTCTGGGGGCGCCCCTAGACGAAGCGGAAAGATGCTCTAACCTAAACACATGACGCCGCGTTTTGTCCGCCGCCTGGCCGCTGCTGGCGGGCGGCAAGGCGGGTGCGGCGGTTATATGAGATAAAGGATTGAAAATACATGTGGGATCGGGATCCTGTCGAGGTCTATAATAACAACCTCGTGCCCATGGTCGTGGAGCAGACGGCGCGCGGGGAGCGCTCCTACGACATCTATTCCCGGCTTCTGAAGGAACGCATCATCTTCCTCACCGGTCAGGTGAATGATGTGGTGTCCTCCCTGCTTTGCGCGCAGTTGCTGTTCCTCGAGAGCGAGAATCCAAACAAGGAAATCTCCTTCTACATCAACAGCCCTGGCGGTGTGGTGTCGTCCGGCCTCGCGATCTACGACACGATGCAGTATATCCGCTCGCCGGTGTCCACCGTGTGCTTGGGGCAGGCGGCGTCCATGGGCTCGCTGCTGCTGTGCGCCGGGGCCAAGGGCAAGCGCTTTGCCCTGCCGAACGCGCGCGTGATGGTGCATCAGCCCTCCGGCGGTGCCCAGGGGCAGGCTACGGATATCGAGATCCAGGCCCGCGAGATCCTGAAGCTGCGCAGCAAGCTCAACCAGATCTATGTGGATCATACGGGCCAGCCCCTTGAAGCAATTGAGGCGAAGCTCGAGCGCGATACCTATATGTCTGCTGATGAAGCCAAAGATTTCGGCATCGTGGACGAGGTGGTGAGGTATCAGGCCGAAGCGAGCGCCGTGAAGGGTGACGCGCCGAAGCCCGAAACCAGCGGAAGCTGATCCTGACGTTCAGTTTTTCGGCGGTTTCGGAAAATCCGGCCTCCTTGCAACGGGATGGCCGGATTTTTCAGTTTTTTGACGTTCCGCGGTATTAAAAAGACCTTTTCCGGTCCGGTTTTTGATCTATGGGGCTGAAAACCCTGTATTATTTTGAAAAATGACCGGTGCTTGTGCCCTCTGGCACAGGGGATTAGTCTTTTTTGATAAGACGCGGGTTGTGGAGTGACTATGACCAGTAAATCGGGCGACACAAAGAATACGCTTTACTGCTCCTTCTGCGGCAAATCGCAGCATGAGGTGCGGAAGCTCATTGCCGGCCCGACCGTGTTCATTTGCGATGAATGCGTCGAGCTGTGCATGGATATTATCCGCGAGGAGCACAAGACGCACCTCGTGAAAACGCGGGATGGGGTGCCCACGCCACGCGAGATATGCAAGGTGCTGGATGATTATGTCATCGGCCAGGGCCATGCCAAGCGCGTGCTCTCGGTGGCGGTGCATAACCATTACAAGCGCTTGGCGCACGCGACCAAGAGCAACGATATCGAGATCGCGAAGTCCAACATCATGTTGATCGGGCCCACCGGCTCGGGCAAGACGCTGCTGGCGCAGACGTTGGCACGGATTCTGGACGTGCCCTTCACCATGGCGGACGCCACCACCCTGACCGAAGCCGGGTATGTGGGGGAGGATGTGGAAAATATCATCCTTAAGCTTCTCCAGGCCGCCGACTATAATGTCGAACGCGCCCAGCGTGGAATCGTCTATATCGACGAGGTGGATAAGATTTCCCGCAAGTCGGACAATCCCTCCATCACGCGGGATGTTTCGGGTGAAGGCGTGCAGCAGGCCCTGCTGAAGATCATGGAAGGCACCGTGGCCGCCGTGCCGCCGCAGGGTGGGCGCAAGCACCCGCAGCAGGAATTCCTGCAGGTGGATACCACCAACATTCTGTTCATCTGCGGCGGTGCCTTCGCGGGGCTGGAGAAGATTATCTCCGGCCGCGGTAAGGGCTCGGGCATTGGCTTCGGGGCTGATGTGCGCTCTCAGGATGAACGCCGCATGGGCGCCATCCTGCGCGAGGTGGAGCCGGAAGATCTGCTGAAATTCGGGCTGATCCCTGAATTTATCGGCCGTTTGCCGGTGGTCGCCACGCTGGAAGACCTGGACGAGGCCGCGCTGATTGAGATTCTCACCCAGCCCAAGAACGCGCTGGTCAAGCAATATGGCCGACTGTTCGAGATGGAGGGGGTGAAGCTAACCTTCACCGAAGATGCGCTGAAAGTGGTCGCCAACCGCGCCATCAAGCGCAAAACCGGCGCGCGCGGCCTGCGGTCAATTATGGAGGGCATTTTGCTCGCCACCATGTTCGACCTGCCTGGGTTGGAAGGCGTGTCCGAGGTGGTGATCTCTGGCGAGGTGGCCGAAGGCCGAGCCGACCCGCTTTACCTCTATGCTGAGAAGCGTTCGGAAAACGTTTCCTGACGCTCCGTCTGCAAGCCTCCGCTCATGGGGGCTTGCAGGGCCTGCCCTGCCTGCCGATATGTCGTTTGTGGCCGTATAAAACGGCACCTCGCGCTGTGCCTCTAAAGGGCAGCCGGGAGACCTGAGGAATTTAAATTATGTCAGACGTTACGAAACCCGGATCGCCTACAGAGACTCTTGCGGTACTGCCGCTGCGCGATATCGTGGTGTTTCCGCATATGATCGTGCCGCTTTTCGTAGGGCGCGAGAAATCCGTCCGCGCGCTGGAAAGCGTGATGAAAGAGGACAAGCAGATTCTGCTGGTGGCGCAGAAAAACGCGGCCCAGGATGACCCCGCTGCTGACGACATCTACCGCGTTGGCACCGTGTCCACGATTTTGCAGCTTTTGAAGCTGCCGGACGGCACGGTGAAAGTGCTGGTGGAAGGGCTGCGCCGGGCGAAAATCACGGATTTCAAAACCTCGGAGGATTTTTTCGAGGTCGAGGCCGAATCCATCGAGGACCGCGACGACGAATCGAAGGAAGTCGAAGCGCTGGGCCGCACGGTGGTCGCACAGTTTGAGCAGTATATTAAGCTCAACAAGAAAATCGCGCCGGAAGTGCTGGTTTCCGTTAACCAGATTGAAAGCCCCTCGAAGCTGGCGGATACGGTAGCCAGCCATTTGGGCCTGAAAATTTCTGAGCGTCAGGAGCTTCTGGAGCTGGACAGCACAGCCGAGCGGCTGGAGCGCGTGTTCAACCACATGGAAGCTGAGATCGGCGTGCTGCAGGTCGAAAAGAAGATCCGCAACCGCGTGAAGCGGCAGATGGAGAAGACCCAGCGCGAATATTACCTAAACGAGCAGTTAAAGGCGATCCAAAAGGAGTTGGGCGAAGGCGAGGACGGTAAGGACGAAACCGCCGAGCTGGAAGAAAAGATCAAGGCCACCAAACTTTCCAAGGAAGCGCGCGAGAAGGCTATGGCGGAGCTGAAGAAGCTGCGCTCCATGAGCCCGATGAGCGCCGAAGCCACGGTTGTGCGGAATTATCTGGACTGGATCGTCGGCATCCCCTGGAAGAAGCGCAGCAAGGTCAAGAATGACGTGGTTGAGGCGGAAAAAATCCTCGATACCGACCATTTTGGCCTGGAGAAGATCAAGGAGCGCATCGTCGAATATCTGGCGGTGCAGGCGCGTAGCCCGAAGGTGAAGGGGCCGATTCTCTGCCTCGTTGGTCCGCCTGGTGTGGGTAAGACGTCGCTGGGTAAGTCCATCGCCAAGGCGACGGGACGGCATTTTGTGCGCATGTCCCTGGGTGGCGTGCGGGATGAAGCCGAGATTCGCGGCCACCGTCGGACGTATATCGGCTCCATGCCCGGCAAAATCGTTCAGGGTATGAAGAAGGCCAAAACCTCCAACCCGCTCTTCCTGCTGGATGAGATCGACAAGCTGGGCGCGGATTGGCGCGGTGACCCTGCCTCCGCCTTGCTGGAGGTGCTGGACCCCGAGCAGAATTCTACCTTCGCGGATCATTACCTGGAGGTGGATTACGACCTCTCGGATGTAATGTTCGTCACCACCGCCAATAGTCTGCGTATGCCCCAGCCGCTGTTGGACCGAATGGAGATCATCCGCATCCCTGGCTACACCGAGGATGAGAAGGTGGAGATCGCCAAGCGCCATCTGCTTCCTAAGCAGACCGAGGCGCACGGGCTGAAGAAGGACGAATGGTCCGTCTCCGACGAGGCGCTGCTGGAGTTGGTGCGGACCTACACCCGCGAGGCTGGCGTGCGTAATCTGGAACGTGAGATCGCGACGCTGGCCCGTAAGGCGGTGAAGGAGATTGTCACCGCCAAGGCCAAGAAGGTTGCCATCACCAAGAAGAACCTACAGAAATTCGCGGGTGTGCCGAGATTCCGCTACGGTGAGGCTGAGGCGGAGGACATGGTGGGGGTGGTCACCGGTCTGGCCTGGACCGAGGTTGGCGGTGAAATCCTAACCATCGAGTCGGTGCTGCTGCCCGGCAAGGGCGTGATCAAGCAGACCGGCAAGCTTGGTGATGTCATGCAGGAAAGCGTGGCGGCGGCTTATTCTTACATTCGTTCGCGCGCCACGCAGTTCGGCATCAAGCCGCCTTTCTTCGACAAGCGGGATATACATGTCCACGTCCCTGAAGGTGCGACTCCGAAGGATGGCCCGTCAGCTGGTATCGCCATGGCCACCTCCATTGTCTCTGCCATCACCGGCATCCCGATTCGCAGGGATATCGCCATGACCGGCGAAATTACCTTGCGCGGGCGGGTGCTGCCGATTGGCGGTTTGAAAGAGAAGCTGCTGGCGGCGTTGCGCGCGGGCATCACCACGGTCTTCATTCCCAAGGATAATGAGAAGGATCTCGTTGAAATCCCTGAGAATGTGAAGAAGGGTTTGACCATTCTCCCAGTCAGCCATGTGGATGAGGTGATCAGCAAGGCGCTGGTTCGCGCGCCGGAGCCAATCCAGTGGGACGACTCGCCTGAAGAGCTGCCTAAAGCACCGGAAGGCGGCGTTACAGCCTTGTTGCCGCACTAAGCGGGGCAGGCGTTTGACGGGTGGCGCGCAGTTTGGCTATGACCGCGCGCCACCTTTTTTGTGGTCTGCCCGCTAGGTTTGCGGACAAGCCTGTCACATTCAACCCGACTACAGGGAGTTTTGCCCGTGAACAAAAATGATCTGATCGCCGCCGTGGCGGAAGACACTGACCTCTCCAAGGCCAAGGCCGCCGAGGTGGTGGACGCCGTGTTCGGCGCGATCGAGAAGACGCTGAAGAAGAAGGAAGAGGTCCGCTTGGTTGGGTTTGGCACCTTCGCCACCACCGAGCGCGAGGCTTCCAAGGGGCGCAACCCCCGTACGGGCGAGGAGATCGACATCCCGGCGTCCACTTCCGTGCGTTTCAAGGCTGGCAAGACCTTGAAAGACGCTGTGAACTAAGACTATCTAGGCTCGGAAATGGGCGGTCTCCGTCCATTTCCTTTTTGTTTTTTCGTTGTCTTGTGGGCGGTTAGCTCAGCGGTAGAGCGTCTCGTTTACACCGAGAGGGCCGGCGGTTCGAACCCGTCACCGCCCACCAAACTATCCACAGATTATTCAGTAAAGTTAGCGTCCTGCGCTTGACGCTGATCTGAATGCAAAGTAAATCGCGCACCACCTTACGCGGGTGTAGCTCAGTTGGTTAGAGCGCCGGCCTGTCACGCCGGAGGTCGCGGGTTCGAGCCCCGTCACTCGCGCCATTCCTTTTTCCCTGAAAAACAAATAGGTTTGGCTGCGGCACGGAGGGTAGTCTCCGCAGTGCTTTGAAGCAGCATGGCTGCCCGTTTTGCCGTGGGCTTGACCCGAACCTGTTGCGGTGCGACAGGGGCGGTAATTATTCCATGTGGGGCGGCCGTGCCGGTTGCCCTTGCGCGATCAAGGAGATGAGCAAGTGCAGCTGAACCTGGCGCAGTACTTCCCAATTCTCATATTTGTCGCCCTGGCCGCTATATTGGGTGTCGCTTTCATCGCTGGCTCCTTGCTGGCCGGTAAGCAAAAACCCTATGCCGAGAAGCTTTCGGCTTACGAATGCGGTTTTGAGGCGTTTGGTGATACCCGCCGCCGATTCGACGTGCGCTTTTACCTGGTAGCCATTCTTTTCGTTATCTTTGATGTCGAGGTGGCGTTTCTGTTCCCGTGGGCGGTGTCTCTGGGGCGGATTGGCCTGGTTGGCTTCTGGTCGATGATGGGCTTCCTGGCGGTGCTCACTGTCGGTTTTATATACGAGTGGAACAAAGGCGCTTTGGATTGGGAGTAAAGGCATGACCGCAGCCGCAAACAGCGCTGACATCGCCTGGAATAATCAGCATCTGCCGCCCGGCGCGGAACAGGATGCGGTGATCAAGGGTATTACCGGCGAACTGGCCGGCAAAGGGTTTATCGTCGCCAATATCGATAAGGTAGTGAACTGGGCCCGTACCGGCAGTCTCTGGCCGATGACTTTTGGTCTGGCCTGCTGCGCGGTGGAAATGATCCACGCTTACATGCCGCGGTATGACCTGGACAGGTTCGGCATTATCCCGCGCTCTTCGCCCCGCCAGTCGGATGTGATGATTGTCGCTGGGACACTGACCAATAAAATGGCTCCGGCCTTGCGCACGGTTTATGACCAGATGCCCGAGCCCCGCTGGGTGATTTCCATGGGCAGCTGTGCCAATGGCGGCGGCTATTACCATTATTCCTACTCCGTCGTGCGCGGTTGCGACCGCATTGTGCCGGTGGATGTGTATGTGCCCGGCTGCCCGCCCACTGCGGAAGCTTTGGTGTACGGTATCATGCAATTGCAGAAGAAGATCCGGCGGACGGGGACGGTGCTGCGTGGCTGACGAAACCGAAATCCAGGAAGAAATTCCGGCGGCACCCGTTGATGAGGTGTTGGAGGCGCTGAAGGCGCTGCCGGGCGTGACCGAGGCCAACCGGCAGCTTGATGAAGTTGTGCTGCGGGCCGAACGCGCCAGGGCTCACGCTTTGCTGAAAACGCTGCGTGACGAGTTCGCGTTTCAGCAGGTCATGGATATTTGCGGCGTTGACTATCCTGAACGTTCGCCGCGCTTTGAGCTGGTTTACAACCTGCTTTCCGTGACCCGGAACCAGCGTGTGCGCGTGCTGCTGAACACGGACGACGCTACCCCGGTCGAGTCGGCCAGCGATATCTGGCCTTGCGCGGTCTGGTGGGAGCGCGAAGTATGGGATTTGTTCGGCATCAGCTTCACGGGGCTGGGAGATCATCGTCGTATCCTCAGCGATTACGGGTTCGAGGGGCATCCTCTGCGTAAGGACTTCCCGCTCACCGGTTATGTCGAGGTCCATTATGACGAGGACAGGAAAACCGTCGTTTACGACAAAGTTAAACTAACACAGGAATTCCGGAATTTCGATTTCCTTTCGCCTTGGGAGGGGATGACCCTGCTGCCCGGCGATGAGAAAGTGAACAGGAGCCGGTCATGAGCGAGACCGTACCGACCACCAAAAAGACCTTCGAGGTCGATAGCCACACCATCAATTTCGGTCCGCAGCATCCGTCCGCGCATGGTGTGCTGCGTCTGATTCTGGAAATGGAAGGCGAGGTGATCGAGCGTTGCGACCCGCATATCGGGCTTTTGCATCGCGGTACCGAAAAGCTGATCGAATATAAGAGCTACATGCAGGCGGTGCCGTATTTCGACCGTCTGGATTATGTCTCTCCGATGGGCTGCGAACACGCTTTCGCGCTCGCCACCGAGAAGCTGCTGGGCGTGGAAGCGCCGGAGCGTGCTCAGTGGATTCGCGTGATGTTCGCCGAACTCACCCGCGTGCTGAACCATCTTCTTAATGTGGGCCATTTCGCGCTGGATTGCGGCGCGATTTCGCCGAGCCTCTGGATGTACGAGGAGCGTGAAAAGCTCCTCGAATTTTATGAGCGGGCATCTGGCGCGCGGTTCCACTCCAATTATTTCCGTCCGGGTGGTGTGGCGAAAGATCTCCCCGCCGGGCTGGAGCAGGATATCGCGGCCTGGGCCGAGGAATATCCGAAATTCCTCGATGAGATGGAAAACCTCCTCAACGGCAACCGCATCTTCAAGCAGCGACTCGTTGATATTGGTGTGATTTCCGCTGAGGATGCGCTGGCCTGGGGTTTCTCCGGCCCGTCTCTGCGCGGCTCCGGCGTGGCATGGGATCTGCGCCGCGCCCAGCCTTACGATAAATATGCCGAAGTGGAATTCGATGTTCCCGTCGGCAAGCATGGCGATTCATACGACCGCTATCTCGTCCGTATGGCCGAGATGCGCGAGAGCGTGAAGATCGTGAAGCAGGCGTTGGCGAAGATGAAGCCCGGCCCGATCAAGGTGCAGGACCGCAAAATCACCCCGCCAACCCGCGCCGAGATGAAGCACTCGATGGAAGCTTTGATTCATCACTTCAAGCTTTATACCGAAGGCTACCACGTTCCCGCAGGGGCAACCTATACGGCCGTGGAAGCGCCGAAGGGCGAGTTTGCCGTGTATCTGCAATCGGACGGCACCAACCGTCCTTATCGCTGCAAGATACGGGCAACCGGCTTCGCGCATTTGCAGGCGACGGAAAAACTCTGCAAGGGCCACATGCTGGCCGACATGGTGGCGATTCTCGGATCGCTCGATATTGTTTTTGGTGAGATCGACCGGTGAGCAGCACACACGCAGAACCGACCAGCTTCGCTTTTACCGAAGCCAACATGAAGTTGGTGGAAAAAGCGATCAAGAAATATCCCGAAGGCCGCCAGATGAGCGCGGTGAAATCCCTGCTGGACCTGGCCCAGCGGCAGATGGGGGCGCAAACCGGCTCCGCCTGGTTGCCCCGCGTGGCCATGGACAAGGTGGCCGAGATTCTCGACGTGGCGCCAATCCGCGTTTACGAGGTAGCGACCTTCTACACGATGTTCAATCTGGAGCCGGTGGGTAAGTTCCATCTCCAGCTCTGCACCACCACGCCCTGCTGGCTGCGTGGTTCGGATGACATCGTCGCCGCCTGCAAAAAAGCCACTGGCATCAAGAAGTTCGGTGAGACCAGCGAGGATGGTCTGTTCACGCTGAAAGAGGTGGAATGCCTCGGCGCCTGCGTGAACGCGCCGATCCTGCAAGTGAATGACGATTATTTCGAGGACATGAATGCGGAGCGCACCGAGGCGCTGATCGCGGACCTGAAGGCGGGCAAGCCGTTGCCGCCCGCGGGCTCGCTGGGCGGACGCAAATCCTCCGCGCCGGTGCCTGCCCAGACCTCGCTGCTTTCCAACCCACCTGCCGGGGAATGAGCCGATGCTGAACGATTCAGACCGCATCTATCAAAATCTCTACGGTCAGCAGGATTGGCGGCTGGCTGGCGCCCGTGCGCGCGGGGATTGGGACAACACCGCCGCGATCATCGCCAAGGGGCGGGACGCGCTGATTGAGGAAATGAAGGCCTCCGGTATGCGCGGGCGGGGAGGCGCTGGCTTCCCCACCGGCCTCAAATGGTCTTTCATGCCCAAGCAGAGCGACGGGCGACCTCATTATCTGGTCATCAACGCCGACGAGTCCGAGCCCGGCACCTGTAAGGACCGCGACATCATCCGCAATGAGCCGCATAAGCTCATTGAAGGTGCATTGATCGCCTCGTTCGCGATGGGAGCGAATAAGTCGTTCATCTATATTCGCGGCGAATATTATAACGAAGCACAGCGCCTCCAGTCGGCCATCGATGAAGCTTATGAAGCAGGACTTCTCGGCAAGAATGCGGCGGGTTCGGGGTGGGATTTTGACCTGATCCTACAGCGCGGTGCGGGCGCTTATATTTGCGGCGAAGAGTCCGCAATGTTGGAAAGCCTTGAAGGCAAAAAAGGCATGCCGCGCATGAAGCCGCCTTTCCCGGCAGCAATGGGTCTGTATGGCTGCCCGACCACGGTGAACAACGTGGAAACCATCGCGGGCGTGCCGACCATCATGCGTCGTGGCGGCGCGTGGTTCGCGGGGCTTGGCCGTCCCAAGAACGCGGGCACCAAGATATTCTGCATCTCCGGCCATGTGAATAATCCCTGCAATGTCGAGGAAGAACTCGGTATCCCGCTGAAGGAACTAATCGAGAAACATGCGGGAGGCGTGCGTGGCGGCTGGGACAATCTCCAGGCCATCATCCCCGGCGGCGCGTCCTCTCCGGTTCTGAACAAGGCGATGGCCGACACGCAGTTGATGGATTTCGACAGTTTGGGCGCGGTCAAGAGCATGATGGGCTCCGGCGCCATTATCGTCATGGATAAATCCGTGGACGTGGTGAAGGCGATCTGGCGACTTTCAAAGTTCTTCAAGCATGAGAGCTGCGGCCAGTGCACCCCTTGCCGTGAAGGCACGGGCTGGATGATGCGCCAGATGGATCGTATCGTGCAAAACAAGGCCAGCCTCGCGGATATTCATCTGCTGGAGC
The DNA here is from genome assembly GCF_900129125.1 of Acidocella aminolytica 101 = DSM 11237. Lineage (GTDB taxonomy): Bacteria > Pseudomonadota > Alphaproteobacteria > Acetobacterales > Acetobacteraceae > Acidocella > Acidocella aminolytica. The sequence continues at coordinate 18,640 of NZ_FQVJ01000007.1, forward strand.
AAGTGACCACCCAGGTGGCGGGGCACACGATCTGTGCGTTCGGTGAAGCCTCCTCCTGGCCGATCCAAGGCATGATGCGCGCCTTCCGGCCGGAGGTGGAGGCGAGGGCAATTGATTATCAACCGCCCGTTCAGGCGCAGGCGGCGGAGTAAGTCATGGCAAAACTCACCATTGATGGCATTGAGGTTGAGGTCCCGAACGGCTCGACCGTAATTCAGGCATGCGAGGCGGCGGGCATCGAAATTCCCCGCTTCTGCTACCATGAGCGCCTATCCATCGCGGGCAACTGTCGCATGTGCCTTGTCGAGATCGAGAAGATGCCGCCGAAACCCGTGGCTTCCTGCGGACAGCCGGTGGCGGATGGCATGGTGGTCCACACGGATAGCGAGATGGTCCGCAAGGGCCGCCGTGGCGTGATGGAGTTCCTGCTCATCAATCATCCGCTGGATTGCCCGATCTGCGACCAGGGCGGTGAGTGTGACCTGCAGGACGAGGCCGTGGCCTATGGCCGCGATACTTCGCGTTATGAGGACGACAAGCGCAGCGTCGCGCAACCTGACTGGGGCCCGCTGGTGCGCACCACCATGACGCGCTGCATCCATTGCACCCGTTGCGTGCGCTTCACCACCGAGGTTGCGGGCACTGCGGAAATTGGCGGTACCTTCCGGGGCGAGAGTACCAAGATTAGCACTTATGTCGAAAAGGCTCTGACCTCTGAGCTTTCGGGCAATATCATTGATCTTTGCCCGGTCGGCGCGCTGACCTCCAAGCCTTACGCCTTCACCGCGCGCCCCTGGGAGCTGCGCAAGACCGACAGCATCGACGTGCTGGACGCCGTAGGGTCCAATATCCGCATCGATGCCCGTGGCGCCGAGGTTCTGCGTATCCTGCCGCGCATCAATGACGAGGTGAACGAGGAATGGCTGGGCGATAAATCCCGTTTCTCTGTCGATGGCCTGAAGCGCCGCCGTCTGGACCGTCCCTGGATCCGCGAAAATGGCAAGCTGCGCCCGGCCAGTTGGGAAGAAGCCTTCGCCGCCATCGCCAATAAGGCAAAGGCAACCGCCCCGGCCAAAATGGGCGCGCTGGCTGGTGACCTCGTGGATGTCGAATCCATGCTGGCGCTCAAGGAATTCTTCGCCGCCATGGGTAGCAAGAATATTGATTGCCGTATCAACGGCGCAGCTTTCGATGCCTCCAAGCGCGCGTTCTACCTCTTCAACACCACTATCGCGGGCATTGAAGAAGCGGATGCGCTGCTGATCATCGGCTCCAACCCGCGTCACGAGGCGCCTGTGCTGAATGCCCGTATCCGCAAGCGCTGGCTGGCGGGCGGCTTCAAGGCTGGGGTGATCGGCCAGCCGGTGGACCTCACCTACAAATACGACCATGTCGGGGAGGGGGCGGATGCGCTCCAGGCGATTCTGGATGGCACGCATCCATTCGCTGAAGTGCTGAAATCAGCGCAGAAGCCGATGCTCATTCTCGGCGCCGGGGCGCTGGAACGTCCGGATGGCGCGGCTATTCACACCGCCGCCTGGAAGCTGGCCACTCAATTCAACATGCTCACCCCCGAATGGCATGGCTTCAACGTGCTGCATCACGCCGCCGCCCGTGTTGGCGGGCTGGATCTCGGCTTCCTGCCGGGTGAAGGGTCAATGGACGCGAAGGCGATGCTCTCAGGCGGCGCGGACCTGCTCTGGCTGCTCGGCGTGGATGACGCTGCGGTGCGTAACATCCCGGCCCAGACCTTTGTTGTTTACCAGGGCCATCATGGTGATGCCGGTGCCGCCCGCGCGGATATCATCCTGCCGGGGGCTGCCTACACGGAAAAAGACGGTCTGTACGTAAATACCGAAGGCCGTGTGCAGCAGGCTTATATTGCGGTGAAGCCGCCGGGTGATGCACGTGAGGATTGGCGCATTCTGCGTGCCATCTCCGCTTATATCGGTCATGCGCTGCCTTACGATACGCTGGAGCAGCTCCGTGCGCATCTGAAGGCTGCTTATCCGGTGTTTGCTGAGGAGTTCCACCGTTTCGCTGGCAACGACCAAGCGGGCCCCGCCACCGCCGGTCCCCTGAGCAGCGACGCGTTCGCCCCGCTGTTGCCGAACTACTATCAGACGGACGTGATTAGTCGTTCCAGCCCGACCATGGCCGCCTGTGTTGCCGCCCATAATCCTGCCCTCGCGGAGGCCGCGGAATGAGCCCGTTCTGGGATACCAATACCGGAATCGTGATTCTCACGCTTCTCAAAACCTTGGCGCTGCTTGTGCCTTTGCTGATTGGCGTCGCCTATCTCACCTATTTTGAACGTAAGGTGATGGGCGCCATTCAATCCCGTAAAGGCCCCAATGTGGTTGGGCCGTTCGGCCTCATGCAGCCTTTTGCCGACGCGCTGAAGATGCTGACCAAGGAAACCATCATCCCCACCGGGGCGGATAAGTTCCTGTTCATCCTGGCGCCGATGCTCACCTTTGGCCTCGCCATCATCGCCTGGGCGGTGATGCCAGTGAATAACGGCTGGGGCATCGCGGACATTAATGTCGGCGTGCTGTATCTGTTCGCGGTGTCCTCGTTGGGCGTTTATGGCATCATCATCGCGGGTTGGGCGTCCAATTCTAAATATGCCTTCCTTGGCGCGTTGCGCTCCGCCGCGCAGATGGTCTCTTACGAAGTCTCCATGGGCTTCGTGATGGTCACGGTGCTGATTTTGGCGGGCAGCCAGAACCTCAACAGCATCGTGCTGGCGCAGAAGCATCTCTGGTTCGCGGTGCCGCTTTTCCCGCTTTTCATCATCTTCTTCATCTCAGGTCTCGCGGAAACTAACCGCGCGCCGTTCGACTTGGCGGAAGGTGAATCGGAAATCGTGGCGGGCTTCTTCGTTGAGTATAGCTCGATGGCCTTTGGCCTCTTCTTCCTAGGCGAATATGCCAACATGATCCTGATCAGCGGCATGACCACCACGCTGTTCCTGGGCGGCTGGCTCTCGCCGGTGCCGTTCCTGCCGTCGGGCGTGCTGTGGTTTATCCTTAAAGTGTTCCTCTGCTTGTTCGTATTCATCTGGGTGCGCGCCACACTGCCGCGCCTGCGGTACGATCAGCTGATGGCGCTAGGCTGGAAAGTTTTCCTGCCGATCTCTCTGGTCTATCTCGTCTTGGTTGCGGGCGTGGTGGAATATTTCGGTTTGCTGCCGGTTGCGTAAGGGAGCAGAATTATGAACAAGGTCCTCCGTTGGACATGGAGCCTCGTGCTGTGGGAAATTATCTGCGGCCTGGGCATTACCTTGCGCTATTTCTTCCGGCCCAAGGCGACAATTAATTACCCGTTCGAGAAGAACCCCACCTCCGCCCGCTTCAAGGGTGAGCACGCGCTGCGCCGTTACCCCAACGGTGAGGAACGCTGCATTGCTTGCAAGTTGTGCGAGGCAGTGTGCCCGGCTCAGGCCATCACCATCGAGGCCGAGCCGCGTGAGGATGGGTCACGGCGCACCACGCGCTACGATATCGACATGACCAAATGCATCTATTGCGCGCTGTGCGAGGAAGCCTGCCCTGTGGATGCCATCGTGGAAGGCCCGAACTTCGAGTTCGCTGCCGAAACCCGCGAGGAGCTGATGTATAACAAAGCCAAGCTCTTGGATAACGGCGACCGGTGGGAGCCGGAATTGGCCAAGCGGCTCGAGCTGGACGCACCGTACCGGTAAGGGCCCGCAAACATGATCGCAAATCTCGCTTTCTATCTCTTCTCCTTCATCCTGCTGGCCTCAGCGGTGATGGTGGTGACCAGTCGTAACCCCGTGCATGCGGTGCTGTTCCTCATTCTCGGTTTCGTGAATGCGGCGGTGCTGTTCCTGCTCACCGGCGCGGAGTTCCTCGCCTTCATTCTCGCCATTGTTTATGTCGGCGCCGTCGCCGTCATCTTCCTGTTCGTGGTGATGATGCTGGATGTAGATTTCGTGAAGCTGAATGAAGGCTTCCAGCGTTATGCGCCGGTGGGCGCGCTGGTGGCGCTCATCATGTTCATCGAACTGGTGTTCATCGCCGGGAACTGGGCCATCGCCCCTGCCGGTTCGGCGGATAGAATGTTTCCCACCCCGGAGCATCTCACCAGCAGTGTGGCGCTGGGCAGCCTGATCTACACATCCTACCTGCCGCTGTTCCAGCTCTCGGGCATGGTGCTGCTGGTGGCGATGATCGGCGCCATTGTGCTCACCCATCGTGACCGTCAACGCTCCCTGCATCAGAACCTCGCGGCACAGCACGCTCGTACGCCGGAACAAACCCTGGCGATGGTTCCGGCCAAGCTGGGCGAGGGCGCTTCCTTGCCCCCCAAGCAGACGCAAAAGGAGACGCTGTAATGCTCATCCCGCTGTCGCATTATCTTGTGGTGTCCGCGATGCTGTTGGTTATAGGCATCTTCGGCATCTTCATGAACCGCAAGAATATCATCGTCATCATGATGTCGATCGAGCTGATCCTGCTCGCGGCCAACCTCAATTTTGTCGCGTTCTCCGGGGCCCTGCACGATATGGTGGGCCAGGTCTTCACCATGTTCGTGCTGACCGTCGCAGCGGCTGAATCAGCGATCGGTCTTGCTATCCTGGTCATCTACTTCCGTAATCGCGGCTCGATCGAGGTCGAGGACGTGACGCTGATGAAGGGCTGAACATGTTCACCTTGATTGCCGTTTTAGCGCCGCTTGTGGGCGCCATTCTCTCGGGTGTCGCGCGGCCCCTCCTGGGCAAGCTGGTTTCCGTCTGGTCGACGATTGTGTTTATGCTGATCTCCGCTGCGTCGGCCATCATGGCCTATCGTGGCGGGGTGCAGCCGGCCTTGCATATCGCGCATTGGGTGCAGGTGGGGACTTTCACCTCCAGCTGGACTCTGCGTCAGGACCAGCTCAGCCTGGTCATGCTGGTAATGGTCAGCGTTGTCTCCATGCTTATCCACGTCTATTCCGTGGGGTACATGGCGCACGACAAGACGCCGCAGCGCTTCATGTCCTATATCTCGTTGTTCACCTTCGCGATGCTGATGCTGGTGACGTCGAATAACCTGCTCCAGCTGTTCTTCGGCTGGGAAGGCGTGGGTCTCGTCTCCTACCTGCTGATCAATTACTGGTACGACCGCAAAGCCGCCAACGATGCCGCCATCAAGGCCTTCATAGTCAACCGCGTGGGTGATCTTGCCTTTGCCGTTGGTATCGCGCTGGCTTATTTCACCTTCGGCTCCATCCAGTTCGATGTGATCTTCGCGGGCGTTTCTAGTCATGTCGGCCAGTATTACACGCTGTTTGGCACGCAGATGCCGGTGCTGGAGGTCATATCCTTCCTGCTCTTCATAGGCGCCATGGGTAAATCTGCGCAGATTGTGCTGCATACTTGGCTGGCCGACGCGATGGAAGGCCCCACGCCGATCTCCGCCCTCATCCATGCCGCCACCATGGTCGCGGCCGGTGTATTCATGATCGTGCGCATGTCGCCGCTCATCAATGCCGCTCCAGCCGCAATGGGCTTCATCACTTTCGTTGGCGGTACCACGGCGTTCTTCGCGGCCACCATCGGCTGCGTACAGAACGACATCAAGCGCGTGATCGCCTACTCCACCTGCTCGCAGCTTGGCTATATGTTCCTGGCGGCGGGGGTTGGCGCCTATCCGGTGGCGATGTTCCATCTCATCAACCACGCGCTCTTCAAGGCATTGCTCTTCCTCGCGGCCGGGTCTGTGATACATGCCATGTCCGATGAGCAGGACATCCGCCTGATGGGCGGGCTGGCCGGCAAGCTGCCTTTCACTTGCGCGATGATGCTGATTGGATCCCTGGCGCTGATCGCCATTCCGCCTTTCTCCGGCTATTACTCCAAGGATGCGATTTTGGATGCGGCGTTTTCCGCCCATACGCCCATCGCAACCTATGGCTGGGTCTGCGGCACGCTGGGTGCGGGGTTAACGGCATTCTACACCTCGCGCCTGTTCTTCCTGGTCTTCACGGGCAAGTCTCGCGCGCCCAAGCATGTGCAGGACCATGTGCATGAAAGCCCATTCGTGATGCTGCTGCCGCTGCTGGTTCTTGGCATTGGCGCGTTCGCCAGCGGGTTTGTGCTGAAGCCATACTTCATCGGCAGTGAGTTCCAGAGCTTCTGGGGTAACTCCATTAATGTCGCGGCCAACTCAACCATGTTCACCATGGACAAGGTCGCCAACTGGGCTGAAAACGCTCCGCTTGCGCTGGCCATCTTCGGCATTCTGGTAGCGGCTCTGTTCTACCTGCTGGTTCCCGCTCTGCCGGGCCGGCTCTCGCAGAGCTTCTCGCCGGTGTACAAATTCCTGCTCAATAAATGGTATTTCGATGAGATGTACGACGCGCTGTTGGTGCGACCGTCCCTCAGGCTCGCGAAATTTGCCTGGCGCTTCGGCGATGAGCAGGTGATCGATGGCGTACCCAAGGGCCTCGCGGCCCTGACCTCGGACGCCTCGGCTCAGGCGGTGAAGCTGCAAACCGGCTCCATCGCACTCTACGCCTTCATCATGCTGATTGGCCTGGTGGTCTTTGTCAGCCTCTTTATCTGGGTGCGATGATCAATGAACCAGCTCGGTTTTCCCATCCTTTCGCTTATCACTTATCTGCCGCTGGTGGGGGCGTTCATTGTCGCCACACTCAGCGGGGATGATGAAAAAGTGGCCGGTAAGGCGCGCTGCATCGCCTTTATCTTCTCAATCGTCGTGCTGGCACTGGGCGTTTTCGTCTGGACGCAGTTTAACCCCGCTATCGCGGGCTATCAGTTCGTTGAGGCAGTGCCCTGGCTGTCCGGCATCAATGTCGAATACAGCATGGGGGTTGATGGCATCAGCCTGTTCCTCATTCTGCTGACGCTGCTGCTGACTCCCATCGCCATTCTCGCCAGCCACGGCATCAAGACCCGCGCGCGTTCCTTCTTCGCTGCCATGCTGCTGCTGGAGACGATGACGGTCGGCATGTTCGCCGCCACGGATTTCGTGCTTTTCTACATCTTCTTCGAGGCCGTGCTGCTACCGATGTATCTCATCATCGGCGTCTGGGGCGGTGAGCGGCGCGTTTACGCGGCGGTGAAGTTCTTTGTCTTCACCCTGGCGGGCTCGCTGTTCATGCTGCTGGCCCTGGTCTGGATCTGGCGCCACCTTGGCACCACCAACATCGCGGTGATGACGCATTCCCACATCTCGCCGGAAGCACAGACCTGGCTGTTCCTGGCCTTCCTCGCGGCCTTTGGTGTGAAGGCCGCGGTGTGGCCGCTGCATACCTGGTTGCCGGACGCGTATGGAGAGGCGCCGATCCCCGGCACCATCATGCTCGCGGCCGTGCTCTCCAAAATGGGCGCTTACGGTTTTCTGCGCTTTGCCCTGCCCATGCTGCCTAACGCCTCGGCCATGTTTGAGCCGCTGATGTTCGTGCTCGGTGTGGTGGCGGTCATCTACATTTCCTATGTTGCCCTGGCGCAGACGGACATGAAGCGCATGATCGCCTATTCCTCCGTCGCGCATATGGGCGTCATTATCATCGGTCTGTTCACCTTCACGGTAGAAGGGATTGAGGGGGCGTTGTTCCAGATGCTCAGCCACGGTCTGGTGATCGCCGGCCTGTTCATCTGTGCTGGCATCATTACGGCGCGCGGTGAAACGCTCACGCTGCGCAACCTCGGCAGTCTGGCCATCAATATGCCAGTCTTTGCAGCGGCGCTGCTGTTCTTCACCCTGGCCAATATGGGCCTGCCCGGTACCTCCGGCTTCATCGGTGAAATCCTGGTGATCGTCGGCGCGCTGAAAGTGAATTTCTGGGTCTCGCTGCTGGGTGGCGCCGGGATGGTGCTGGGGGTGACCTACTCCTTGGTACTGGTCCGCGCTGTTTTGTTCGAGAAATACGCCCGCCCGGAGCTGTCCAGGCTGAAAGACCTTACCGGCCGCGAATACGCCATGCTGGTGCCGCTGGCGGTGCTTGTCATGTGGCTGGGTGTTTACCCCTCCAGCTTCACCCACGCGTTTGATGCGCCCATCGCCGCGATGGTGCAGGCGCACACCGCTGCCCTCAACCCGCATATCGCGCTGGCCATGGTGACTGCGAAATGACCGATTTCTACGCTCTTCTCCCGTCCCTCGTTTTGGGCGTCGGAGGCATGGTGCTTTTGCTAGGCGGCGTGCTGAACAAGAAAACAGACACAACCCCGGCCGTCACCTTCGGCGCCGTTGTGCTGCTGCTCATCGCGGCTTTGTTAAACTTGACGGCGCCGGACGGTATGTTGTTCCACGGCCTGTTCACGACTAGCCTGTTCACCCGTTTCGCGGATACGCTGGTTTATATAGGCGCCATTGCAGCACTCATCCTCTCGGTGGATTTCAACAAGCGTGAAAAAATAGCGCGTTTTGAATACCCGATCCTGGTGTTGTTCGCGGTGCTGGGCATGATCGCGATGATCTCTGCGTCGGATATGATGAGCCTTTATCTCGGGTTCGAGTTGCAATCGCTGGCGCTGTATATCTGCGCGGCCCTGGCGCGCGATAACCTACGCTCCACCGAGGCGGGCCTGAAATATTTCGTCCTCGGCGCGCTTGCGTCCGGCCTGCTGGTTTATGGCATCTCGCTGGTTTATGGCTTCGCGGGCACCACAAGTTTCACCGCGCTGGCCAATGTGTTCCAGAAGGGCGCTGATACCGGCACCATCGCGGGCGTGGTGTTCGTGCTGGTCGGGCTGGCGTTCAAAGTCTCCGCCGCGCCGTTTCATATGTGGGCGCCGGATGTGTATGAGGGCGCGCCCACCTCCGTCACGGCCCTGTTCGCCACGGCTCCCAAGGCGGCCGCCATGGCACTGTTTCTCTCGGTCATGGCGGGTCCCTTCGGCCACCTGACCGACCAGTGGGAGATGCTGATCCAGATCATCGCTGTGCTGTCCATGGTGATTGGCGGTCTGGCCGCCATTGGCCAGAACAACATCAAGCGTCTGTTAGCGTATTCCTCCATCAGCCACATGGGCTATGCGCTCATGGGTCTGGCGGTGGGCACGGTCAACGGCATCCAGGCGAGCCTCGCTTACATCGCCATTTATGTGGTGATGTCCTTCGGTGCTTTTGCCTGCGTGGTGGCGATGCGCCGCAACGGCAAGGCGGTCGAGAATATCGATGACCTCGCCGGTCTCTCCTCCGAGCGTCCGGGCTTTGCCTTCGCCTTCGCGGTGTTCATGTGGTCCATGGCGGGCATTCCGCCGCTGGCTGGCTTCTTCGCCAAGCTGTATGTGTTCGCCACAGCCTTGAACGCAGGGTACGACACGCTGACCATCATCGGTATCATCGTCAGCGTTATCAGCGCCTTCTACTATCTGCGCGTGATCAAGGTTATGTATTTCGACCGTGGTGAACCGCAATTCGACCGCACCTCGGCGGGCGCTGGTTTTGTGATGGTGATTGGCGCGTTGGCGACCATCTTCTTCGTCGTTGTTCCCGGCCCGCTGATGGCGGTGGCGGGCGAGGCCGCGAAAGCCCTGATGGGTTGATCGGCTGGCGTCTGGAGCAATATCCCGAACTGGGATCGACCTCCGATGAAATCGTACGGCGGGCCAAAGCAGGGGAACCTGCCGGGCTCGCTGTTCTGGCTTTACGGCAGACAGCCGGGCGCGGTTCACGCGGCCGTGCCTGGACCGCGCCGGAGGGGAATTTAAATCTCTCCATCCTGCTGCGCCCTACCCGCCCAACCGAGGCGGCGGGACTGTTTTCTCTCATCGCCGGCATTGCGGTGCTGGAGGCGCTGGAAAGCCTGCACGCCCGGCATCTCTCGCTGAAATGGCCGAACGATATTCTCTGTAGCGGCGCCAAGCTGGCGGGAATCCTAATCGATGCCATGCCCGATGGGCCACGCCTTGACTGGCTTGCCATCGGTATTGGCGTGAATCTGAAAACCGCGCCGGACATTCCCGGCCGCCGCACCGCCGACCTGGCGGCGCAAGGGCTGCATATCGCCCCGGATGAAGCAGCCCACGCTTTTCTGGCCCGCTTGGCACCCTGGCTGGACGCACCCGCCGCCGAGATTCGCGCGGCCTGGCTGGCAAAAGCCCACCCGCTCGGCACGCCGATGGAAATTGCCTACACAGGGCACCGTCAGTCAGGGCATTTTGCGGGACTCTCTGAGCATGGCGAATTGCTGTTGCAGTGCGAAAATCGTATCGAGACCCTCAATACCGGCGAAGTTCTGCTGGCGAACGGATAAAAGAGGAGGGCGGCATGCTGCTGGTCATCGATGCGGGTAATACCAATATCGTGTTCGCCGTGCATGACGGAATGGATTGGCGGGGAAATTGGCGTCTGGCCACCTCCGCTCAACGGACTTCGGATGAATATGGCGTCTGGTTGGAGGTTCTGCTTCGCCGCGCCGGAATTCAGGCGCAGGAGATCACCAGCACGGTCATCGGCACGGTGGTGCCGGCGGCACTCTACCATCTGCGCCGCCTATGCCGGGAATGGTTCAATGCCGAGCCGCTGGTGGCCCGCGCCTCGTTGGATTGGGGCTTTGACATCAAAACCGCTAACCCGGAAGGGGTCGGCGCGGACCGCCTGCTAAACGCGTTAGCGGCGCATCACCACTATAAAGGCCCGCTGGTGGTGGTGGATTTTGGGACAGCCACCACCTTCGACGTGGTTGACGAGACAGGCGCCTATATTGGCGGCATAATTTCTCCTGGGATCAACCTGTCCATCGAGGCCTTGCACCAAGCCGCCGCCCGGCTGCCGCGCATCGGCATTGGCCGCCCGCAAATGGTGATAGGCAAGGACACTGTGCCCGCCATGCAATCCGGCATTTATTGGGGCTATATCGGGATGATCGAGGGGTTGCTGACGCGGATTGAAGGCGAGTTCGGCGCGCCGCTCAAGGCCATCGCTACCGGCGGCTTGGCGCCGCTTTTCGCGGAAGGCACCAGCAAATTCACTGCCATTGACCCTGATCTGACATTGGAAGGGTTGCGCCTTCTCGCGGCGCGCAATAAGCCCCCAGCCTTACCGCGCGACCGTGCGCGGTTCCTGGAAACAGACTGACACAGCGCACAGGAGCAAATTCGTTCGTGGCTAAATCCAAAGGCAAAACCACCCCCGTCCTTGACGAGGCCGAGGCTGGATTCATCTTCATCCCGCTCGGCGGTACGGGCGAGATCGGGATGAATTTCAACCTCTATGGCTGTGATGGCGCGTGGCTGGCCGTGGATTGTGGCATGGGCTTTGCGGGCCCTGAAACGCCCGAGGCGGAAATTGTCCTGCCAGACCCCGCTTTCATCGCGCAGCAGCGCGAGGATCTGCTGGGGATTGTCATTACCCATGCGCATGAGGACCATATTGGCGGCATTGCGAGGCTTTGGCCCCAGCTGCGTTGCCCGGTTTACGCCACCCCCTTCGCCGCCGCCGTGATCCGCCGCAAATTGCAGGAAACCAGCTTCAGTCGCGAGGTGAAGCTGCACATCATCCCCCCCGGCGGCGCATTCGAGCTAGGCCCTTTCAAGCTGCGCTATATCCGCATGACGCACTCCACCCCGGAGGCGCAGGCGCTCGCCATCACCACTCATCACGGCACCGTGCTGCATACTGGGGACTGGAAGTTCGACCCCGCCCCGGTGGTGGGGGCTGTGACCGATGAAGCCGCGCTGAAGGCGCTGGGCGATGAAGGCGTGCTGGCCATCATCTCCGATTCCACCTGCGCCACGGTGGAGGGGCATTCCGGCTCTGAAGCCGACGTGAAGAAAAGCTTTGAGGCGCTGCTGCCGGACCTCACAGGCCGTGTTGCGGTGACCTGCTTTGCTAGCAATGTGGCGCGTGTGGCCAGCATTATCGCCGCGGCAGAAATTGCCGGGCGGCATGTGGCGCTGGTGGGGCGAAGCCTAAACACCTACATGGCCGCCGCCCAGGAGGCGGGCTATCTGAAAGATGTGCCAGATTTCGTGCCGGAGGAAGAAATCGGCGGTATCCCGGACGATAACCTGCTCTTGCTCGTCACCGGCAGCCAGGGCGAGCCGCGCTCCGCCATGGCGCGCATCGCGGCTGATACGCACCGTTACGCCGTCCTGGGGGAAGGGGATAAAGCCATCTTCTCCGCCCGCACCATCCCTGGTAATGAGCGCGCCATTTTCGCGGTGCAGGACCAACTCACCAAGCGCGGCGTGCAGGTGATCGTGGATGGTGACGAGTTCGTGCATGTCTCTGGCCATCCGGCGCGGGAGGAGCTGCGGAAGCTCTACAAGTTGATACGGCCAAAATTCATCATCCCCACCCACGGTGAATGGCGCCATCTCTCCGCCCAGGCGGCCTTCGCCAAGGAGAACGGCATCAACACTGTTCTGGTCGAGGACGGCGATGTCGTGCTGTTCGGCGGCAATGGCCCGGCGGTGGTGGATGCTGTGCCCACTGGGCGCCTAGTAGTGGATGGCGACCGGATTGTGCCACTGAAGGGCAGCGTATTGGCGGCGCGCAAGCGGATGTTGTTCAATGGCGTGGTGGTGGGCAGCTTTGCCGTCAATGCCAAAGGCAAGCTGGTCGGCGCCCCCCGTATTTCCGCCCCCGGCCTGCTGGAGGAGCTGGACGGTGCCCAGCGCATCGCCTGTGAGCATGAATTCCACGAGCTTCTGGAGGATCTTGCCCCTGCTTTGCGGCAGGACGAAGCCGCTTTTGCTGAAGCCGCCCGTGCCGGTCTGCGCCGGATTGTTGGTAAACCGCTCGGTAAGCGCCCACTGGTGGAAGTGCATATTCTAACGGTTTGACTTAAATATGGTCATTTTCTGGCTTTTTGTATTTTCTTGCGTATTTTTTGGTCAATTTGTGTCTGAAAGGCTAAAAGAAAAGCTTTTTTCCGCGTGTTTTTTCTCGACGCCTCGCAATGCTGCGGTGCATTATGAACGCAGGATGGAGATTGGTTCTTCATCCTGCCGTGTGACTGGCGTTTCCTCCCTGAACTTGGCCCGCCACCCTTTACGGGTTGGCGGGCTTCTTTCTTTTGGCTGATGGCTATTTCAGGTTTGCATCCCCGGGGCGCTGCTTTAATCCAGCGCCATATTGATTTACACCAGGGGCGCCGATGAGCCAGAAGACGGACATTACCGACCTGACAATCTGCCGTTCCGCTTTCGCGGCCTGGGTGTTCCTCTATCATTTGGATTTGCATCTGCATTTCTCGGCCTGGCTAGGACCGCTTTCGGGGCTGATCCGGCATGGCTATCTCGGGGTGGATGGGTTCTTCATCCTCTCCGGCCTGATCCTGATGCATACGCACCGTGAGTTTCATGTTCCAAAAATGGATTGGATAAAGCCAGAGCTAACCTGGCCAGCTCCAAAGGCAATATTCAGCTTCTACGCAAAGCGTCTCGCGCGCATCTATCCCGTCCATCTGGCGACGCTGCTTATCTTGCTGGCACTGTTGGCGGGGGGCGCGGCCCTGGGGTTAACCCCGTATACGCCAAAGAGCTTCGGTATGACTACCTTGGTGCAGAATCTGTTTCTGGTTCAGGGCTGGGGCGGGGATCATTTTGGTGCCTGGAATTATCCATCCTGGTCCATCAGTACGGAGTGGGCCGGATATTTATTATTTCCCTTATTTGCGACGCTCCTCTCTTATTTTATTCGTGAAGTTTCAATCCAGTTGGCTGTCCTCCTGTGGCCGGTGCTCGGGCTGATCTATTATATCTCGGGAAATACGCTCAATCTCACCTTCTCCGCGGGGCTCATCCGTTTTTTCCCGGAGTTCCTGCTTGGTATCGCATCATTCCGTGTTACGACCATCGTGTCGGACTTCGAGTTTGCCCGGCAGCTATTTTTCTGGGCAGGTCTGGGGTTAACCTTCCTTGGCGCGGCATTGTCGGTGGATGTTCTCGCGGTACTTGGCCTTTGGGGGGTGCTTTTCGCGCTTTATCTCCAGGCTGATTCCGAAAAGCCGCCTGTCTTTGGCCGCCGTCCGGTGCTGCATTTTCTCGGCCTGCTGTCTTATTGCTTCTATATGAGCTTCGCCACCGCCGAGATGCTCACCGTCCAGGGCTTCCGGCATTTCGGCTGGCAGCCCACCACGCATGGCTGGCTGTTCGCTGCCTGCATGACCGGAAGCACCTTTGCCCTCGCCATGCTGTTGCGTGTGCTGGTTGAGCAGCCTTGCCGCAAGCTTGCCAATCGCTGGCTCACCCCTCAAGACGCCGTTAAACAAGTGGCGCGAGCCACTGAAAAGCCTCAATCCCTGTTTTAAGGTCCCTCATGCGTCTCTCCAAAAGCCTGATTCCCACCCTCAAGGAAACGCCCGCCGAGGCGCAAATCGCCTCGCACCGGCTGATGCTTCGGGCGGGTATGATCCGCCAGATGGCCTCGGGCATTTATGCCTGGCTTCCCACCGGCACCCGCGTGCTTTCCAAGATCGCGCAGATCGTGCGGGAAGAGCAGGACGCCGCCGGGGCGCAGGAAGTGCTGATGCCAACAGTCCAGAGTGCCGATCTCTGGCGCGAATCCGGCCGTTACGACGCTTATGGCAAAGAGATGCTGCGCATCATGGACCGTCACGAGCGCGAATTGCTGTTTGGCCCCACGAACGAGGAAATGATCACTGCGATCATGCGGGATTCCATCAAATCCTACCGTGAACTTCCGCAAATCCCCTATCAGATCCAGTGGAAATTCCGTGACGAGGTGCGCCCGCGCTTTGGTGTGCTACGCGGCCGCGAGTTTTTGATGAAGGACGCTTATTCCTTCGACCTGGACCGTGACGGCGCCGTGGTGAGCTACAAGAAAATGATGCTTGCCTATATGCGCACCTTCCAGCGCATAGGCATCACAGCCATTCCTATGCGCGCCGATACCGGGCAGATCGGCGGCGATCTCAGCCACGAATTCCACGTCCTTGCCCCTACGGGTGAATCCGGCGTGTTTTACGACGCCGCCTTCGAGGCAGGCGATGCCATGACCGCCACGGATATCGACGCCTTCTACGAACAAATGACCACTATCTACGCCGCCACAGACGAAAAGCACGACACGGCCGCCTGGGACAAAATCCCGGCTGAGCGTAAGCGTGAGGGCAGGGGTATCGAGGTCGGTCAGATTTTCTATTTCGGCATCAAATACTCGCAAGCGATGAATTTCGCCGTCACCGGCGCGGATGGCCAAAAATTCTTCCCCGAGATGGGCTCTTACGGCATCGGCGTCTCCCGCTTGGTCGGCGCCATTATTGAGGCGCGGCATGACGAAGCCGGGATCATCTGGCCGGATGCCATCGCCCCCTTTAAGGCCGCCATCCTCAATCTGCGCCAGGGCGATGCCACCACGGATGCACTGTGCGAGAAAATCTACGCTAGCTTCGGCAATGATGCGCTTTATGATGACCGCGAGGAACGCGCGGGCGCCAAATTCGCGGAGGCTGATCTGATGGGCCATCCCTGGCAGATCATCATCGGCCCGCGCGGTGCCGCCAATGGCATGGTGGAGCTGAAACGCCGTGCCACGGGCGAGCGGTTCGAACTCCCCGTTAAGGACGCTCTGGCCAAGGTCGGCGCCTGATGTTCAATGCCTTCGAGCGGAAGATCGCGGCGCGCTATCTGCGTGCCCGGCGCGGCGAGCGCTTTGTCTCCGTCATCGCCATTTTCTCGCTCGTCGGCATCGCGCTTGGCGTTGCCACGCTCATCATCGTGATGAGCGTGATGAACGGCTTCCGCCAGGAATTGTTGAGCCAGATTCTTGGGCTGAATGGTGATATCGGCGTCTATGGCGCCGGTGTGCCACTCAACAATTACGATGAAATGGCCGCTAAGATCAGAAACATCAAAGGCGTCACCGGTGCGTTCCCCATCTCGCAGGGGGAGGTGCTAATGTCTGGCCCGCAAGGCGGCGCCACGGGCGGCATTGCGCGCGGCATCACCCCGGCGGGGCTGGAGCAGCTTCCCACCGTTTCCAAACACGTCATCGCGGGCAGCCTCGAAAACCTCAAAGGCGGGGACAGCATCGCCATTGGCGGCGTGCTGGCGCAGCAATTCAACCTTTCTATCGGTTCACAAATTTCACTGATTTTGCCTCAAGGAAAGGCAACGGTCATCGGCACAATCCCATCCATCCAAAGCTTCAAGGTGGTGGCGATCTTTCAGACCGGCATGCAGCAATATGATTCGAGCTTCGTGTTCCTGCCGCTCCAGGCCGCGCAAACACTGTTTCAGCAAAACGGTACCGCGTCGCAGATTCAGGTTTTTGTCAAAAACCCGGATAACGACACCGCCGTCAAACAGGCCATCGTGAATGAGTTTCCAAATGTGCCCTTGAACATTCAGGACTGGAAGCAGAACAATAACAGTTTCCTCGCCGCCGTCACGGTGGAGCGGAACGTGATGTTCCTGATCCTCACGCTCATTATCATCGTCGCCGCGTTCAACGTCATTTCCTCCTTGATCATGATGGTGAAAGACAAAGCCAAGGACATCGCCATTCTGCGCACGATGGGGGCGAGTTCCGGCTCGATCATGCGGATCTTCCTGATGGCGGGTGCGTCCGTGGGTGTGCTGGGCACGTTGATCGGGTTTGTGCTGGGCGTGCTGTTTTGCGAGCATATCAACCAGATTCGGCTGTTCATCCAGGGCCTCACCGGCCAGCAACTTTTCAACCCCACAATTTATTACCTGGAATCCTTGCCCGCGAAGCTGGACTGGCGCGAGGTCACCGAAGTCATCGTGATGTCGCTCGTGCTGTCGGTGCTCGCCACCATTTACCCAAGCTGGCGCGCCGCGAAGATCGACCCGGTGGAGACGCTGCGCAGTGAGTGAGTATCTTCTATCCCTGAAAGCCATTTGCCGCACCTATCAGTCCGGCGAAGGCGCGCTCACCGTGCTCAACGGCGCGGCACTCACGCTGGCTCCAGGTGAGATTGTCGCCCTGGTCGCGCCCTCGGGCTCCGGCAAGTCAACCTTGCTTCATCTGGCGGGGCTGTTGGAAAAGCCGGATGCGGGCTCGGTGATTATCAACGGTCAGAACGCGGGCGACCTGAATGATACCGGGCGCACCGCCTTGCGCTTGAAGCATGTTGGTTTCGTCTATCAGTTCCATCATCTGCTGGCTGAGTTCACGGCGCTGGAGAATATCTCCGTCCCGCAAATGATCGCCGGTGTCCCGCAGTCGCGGGCCAATCAACGCTCCTTGGAATTGCTGGAGAAATTCGGTCTCGGCCCGCGTGCCTCGCATCTGCCTGGCAAGCTGTCGGGCGGTGAAAAGCAACGCGTCGCCATTGCCCGGGCGCTGGCCAACAACCCCTCGCTGCTGCTGGCCGATGAGCCAACCGGCAATCTGGACGTGGCCACCGCCAACATCGTGTTCGAGGAACTTCTGCATGTGGTCCGCAGCGAAAACACCGCCGCGCTAATCGCCACCCATAACCCCGACCTCGCGGCTCGGATGGACCGGCAGATCACGCTGCGCGATGGGCGTTTGGTTTAAGGTAGAGGCTCCACGCCCCCCCCAATTTCAGGCCATTGGGGGGAGGGGCTTCACCATCTCGATCCCATAGGCTGAAAATCCAGCCTCGTCATACACGCGCCGCACGCGTTCATTGTCGACAAAATATTCAGCCTGAGTTGCTTTGCCCCCTGGCGGCGGCAATCTTTTCCACTTCCTCCGTCAAGGCGCGGCCAACGCCTTGCCCGCGCAAGGCTTCGTCCACGAACAGGTTTGAGATAGGGGCGTAGCTGCGCAAATCTTCCCGCATATAAACATCGTCCATTTCAAAATACATGGACAGATGTTCGGCAATCCGGCCAGCCTGCTCGGCCACCAGCACGGCGCCGTCTTGTTGCGCTACAGTGTCTAGCGCTTCGGCCAAGCTGTCAGTTGTCCCGGCGAGATCGATCCGCCTGTCGCCTGAAATCTCCTGCTCAAACTGGTTCAATGCCCAAAGCTGGGTTTGCAGCGCCTCATGATCTTCCGGTATGGCGGGCCGGATGATCACGCCTGTACCGCATCGCGCGGCAGATGATACCCCGCCGCCCGCAGCGCCTTTGCGGCACCGGGATGAAACCGCAGTCCCGCCTCATAAACCGGCTTCACCGGCTGAGGCTTAGCCGCGTCGCGTACCGCCACGGCGAGCAGATGCCGGTTTTTCAAGGCTGCAGCCGTAATTGCTTCCGCCAGACTGTCCGGCAGAGCCGAGGTGCCAACGGCCACATTCATCGCCCCCAGGCTGCCCACATCCACTGTCTGCCCCGGGAAGGTGCCCGCATGCAAAATCATCCGCGACAGCCCCGGAATAAACCGCCCCGCTTGCGCCGCCTCCGCGTCTGAGAAGCCGATCAGCACCAGCTTCCTCCCCATCGCCGCGGCGTTGATGGCTGGCAGAGGCGGCGCGCCGATAAACGCGCAGGCGGCCAACTGCCCTTCAAGCATCCGCCGCACTTGCTGCTCGTAATTGCCGGTCTCGATTCGCCCTGGATTGACGCCAATGCTGGTCAGTATCTGCTTCAACAGTACCGCGCTGCTGGCCCCCGCCGGTCCCACGCCAATCGGCTGCGCGGTCAGTCCGGCCAAATTCGTCACGCCGCTACCCGTCGCGGCGATAATTTGCAGCACTGAGGGGTAAGTTGGGAACAAAGCCCGGAAGCTGTCCAGTTTCACCCCGGCCGTCCAGTTTGCTGTCCCAGCGCGCGCCTGCGCCGCCACCGGCACGGAGGCTAGGCCAAGCTGGGCACTTCCTTCTTCGATCAGCAACAGATTGGCACTGGAGCCGCCCGTGGCGCGGTAAGCAATGTCGATGCCCGTGGCATGTTTAACCAACTGCCCCCAAGCTGGGCCAAAAATCGCATAGGCGCCGCCCGGTTCCCCGGTGCCCATCACCAGCGCACCGGGCCAAGGGGCCTGCGCTGCCTGTCCTGCCTTGACTAGCGCCAAGGCCGCCCCAGTTCCAATCAGGCTTCTCCGTGTCAGGCTCATAGCAGCACCCGACTGCGGTCCAGGGCTGAGAGTAAGGCCATCCGCACCCCTGGTTCAAGTGCTGAATGCCCCGCATCCGGCACCAGGGTCAGGCGCGCACGCGGCCAGGCGGCGGCGAGTTCAAATGCTGTTTGCGCCGGGCAGATCATGTCGTACCGCCCCTGCACAATCTCCGCCGGAATATCGCGCAGCTTGTCCATATGGGCGAGCAGCCCGCCAGGTGGCAGAAACAGCTCGTTGCGGAAATAATGCGCCTCGATTCGTGCCAGCCCAATCGCGCTGCGGTCCTGCGCGAATGTGGCCACCGCCTCAAAGCTCGGCAACAAGGTGGAGCAGGAGCCCTCATACAAGCTCCAAGCCCGCGCCGCTTCAGTCTGCACGCGTGGGTCTGGGTCGGTCAGGCGAGTGAAATAGGCTTCCAGCAGGTTGTGCCGCTCTTCACGCGGCAGATAATCTGCAAAAACAGCATGAGCATCCGGGAAGATGCGCTGCATACCGTAGAGAAACCACTCCACTTCCGCAGCCCTGCCCAGAAAAATGCCGCGCAGCACCGCCCCCGCCACGCGGTCCGAGTGTGCCTGGGCATAGGCCAGCGCCAGGGTTGAGCCCCAGGAGCCGCCAAATAGCAGCATCCGCTCAATCCCCAGAAAGGTCCGCAGCGTCTCAATATCCGAGATCAGCTGCGGGGTGTTGTTATTCTCCAGGCTCCCCAGCGGGCGGGAGCGCCCAGCTCCGCGCTGGTCAAAAATAATCACCCGCCAGATTGCGGGGTCGAAAAACCGCCGATGCACCGCCCCAGCGCCAGCCCCCGGCCCGCCATGCAGAAATAGCACCGGCTTACCCGCCGGGTTGCCCACCTGCTCCCAATACATCACGTGCCCTTCGGAGAGCGGGAGATAGCCGGACTCGAACGGCCCGATTTCTGGAAACAGGTCGCCGCGCGGCATTTTAGCGCCCCAGCGTCTGAATAAGCGTGGCTGCGACGCGCTTGGCCTGTTCGTCGCTCAGGTCAGGATGGATTGGCAATGCCAGAATCCGCTGGCCCAGCCCCTCCGCCACGGGCAGGCTGGTGCCATCATGGGCGGCTCTGTAAGCGGGCTGCTCATGCAGCGCGCGCGGATAATAAACCGCATGGCCAATGCCCGCCGCCGCCAGCGCCGCCTTGGCGGTTTCACGCGTGGCTTCGTCCGGCAGCAGCACGGAATAAACTGCCCAGGCGCTGGTTGTGCCCGGCATCCGCGTGGGGACCTCCACAACATCCTTCAGCGCCGCATCGTAAATCCGGGCAATCTCCTCGCGCCGGGCCAACTCTGTCTCAAACACTTCCAGCTTGGCCAGCAGCACGGCGGCCTGCATCGTATCCAGCCGCCCGTTCATGCCGGTGCGCAGCACCTCATAGCGGGTCGTGCCCTCGCCATGGGTGCGCAGCGAACGGTAAAGCGCCGCCCGCTCAGCGGATTCGGTGAACAGCGCCCCGCCATCGCCATAAGCCCCCAGCGGTTTGGAGGGAAAGAAGCTAGTCGCCGTGGCATCCGCCGCCTTGCCCAGGCGCACGTCATCCTGAGCGGCGCCGAAGCTCTGCGCACAATCATCCAGCGTGAACAGCCCCTCGAGTGCGGCAATGGTGGTAAGCGCGATCCAGTCGGCGGGTTGACCGAACAGATCCACCCCGATAATCGCGCGCGGCTTCAACGCCCCCGCCTGCTTCACGGCCTTAATCCGGGCTTCGAGACTGGCGAGATCAATTTGGAAGGTGCGGGGATCAACATCCACGAAGACCGGCGTGGCACCTAGCAAAAGCGGCACCTCGGCGGTGGCGGTGTAGGTGAAAGCGGGCAGAAACACCGCATCTCCGCGCCCGATATTTTCCGCCATTAACGCAATCTGCAACGCATCCGTGCCGGAGCTCACGCTTACGCAATGGGCAGCGCCGCAAAAATCCGCCAGCTTGGCTTCTAGCTCGCGCACCTCGGGACCCAGAATATATTGCCCATGTGCCAGCACCGCATCCAGTCTCGCCTTTAACCCCGGCCCTAATCGTGCCTGCTGCGCTTTGAGGTCGAGAAACGGGATCAGCGGAAAGGTCTCAGCGTTCATGGAGCGGCAGACTACTCTGCCGCGCGCGGCACGGCGAGACCCGGTGGCGGTAAAAATTCAGGCACCATCCGGTGCAGCAAGGCCATGGCGTAGGCCTCATCGCCGTGGCGGGCACTTTGCGCCAGCTCCTGCATGGTGGCGTTCACGGCGGCCAGATCCACAAAACGCGGTGTTGCCATGAGAAGCCCTTCATAGCCGGTAGGCACTGGCTGCTCCGCGCCATGAAACAATTCTTCAAATAATTTCTCGCCCGGCCGTAGCCCGGTGAATTTGATCTTAATATCCTCATCAGGCTTCAACCCGGCTAGACGGATCATCTGCCGTGCCAGATCCACGATCTTCACCGGCTCGCCCATATCCAGCACGAAAATCCCGCCATCGGGGATGGCTTCCTCGCCGCAGCCTACGGCGGAGGCCTGCAACACCAGCCCCACCGCCTCGCGGACGGTCATGAAATAGCGCTGCATGGCCGGGTCGGTCACGGTGAGCGGCCCGCCCTGGGCCAGTTGGCGCCGGAACAGCGGCACCACCGACCCGGTTGAGCCCAGCACATTGCCAAACCGCACCGTGACACAGCGCATACCCTGGCGTTTATGCCGCGCCTCCACATCCAGCGCCTGCGCGTACATCTCGGCCAGCCGCTTCGATGCTCCCATCACAGAACTCGGGTTCACCGCCTTGTCGGTCGAGATCAGCACCATCAGCTTTGCCCCGGAAGCCGCGGCGGCATCCGCTACCAACTGCGTGCCGAGCGCATTGGTCCGCAGCCCTTCCAGCTTGTTTGCTTCCACAATCGGCACATGCTTCAGCGCCGCGGCATGGAACACCAGCTCCGGCCGGAATGCCTGCGCGATGGCGCGGATATGCGGGGCATTACGCACATCCGCGACAATGGTCTGGCGGGGCAAGGCGGGGGCGAGTTCCTTGATCTCAAGGTCAATCTGCCAGAGCGCGAATTCCGACGAATCGAGCAGCAGGATCTCAGCCGGGCCAAACCCGGCGATCTGCCGGCACAACTCCGCGCCAATGCTTCCGCCCGCGCCGGTTACCATCACCCGCCGCCCCGCGATCATCTTCGCCATCGCCGCATGGTCCAGCCGCACTTGGCGGCGGTTCAGCAAATCCTCAATGGCAATTGGCAGCAACGCAACCTGCTGGTCGGCGGGCGCCAGTTTGGTGAGGCAGGGGGCGCGCATCACTCTTATGTTCAGCGCATCGGCGGTACGCATCAGTGCCTGCAGCCGGTCGCCGGTGAAATGCGGCGCGGTGACAATCAGCAAATCCGGCTTCTGGGCCAGCCGGGCGAGCATGGCCTCGGCCTCGTCGCTGGCGCCCACCACATCCAGCCCTTGCAACCGCCGGCCGATATGTTTTTCAGACAAGGCGATCAGCCCCGTCACTCGGTAGGGTACAATACCCTTCTGCTGGGCATGGGCGGAGAGAAACAGCTCGGCATTTTCTCCATCGCCCACCAGCAAGGCGGTCTGCGCAGCGCCCTGCACGCCGCGCTTCTGGCGTACCATCCGGTAAAGCAGCTTGGGCACGGTCAAGGACGCGGTCAAGGTCAGCACCAGAATAAACGGAAAAGCTGGGGAGGGCAGGGAAAAGCCGGCGCCCACCATCAGCAGCGTTAGCATGATGGTGGTGATAATGGCCGCACTACCGACCAGCACCAAGTCCCGCAGCGAGACATAACGCCAATGTAGACGCGAGAGGCCGAATGGGATCCCCAGCAGCCAGATCGCCGCTGCGCCCGCCAGCGGCAAGCTGTTTGGATGTGGCATGGGCGCGGCGGGGTTGGCGAGCCAGAAGCTCGCCCCCACCGCCAACGCCGCTAGGGCGCCGTCCAAACCAATATTCACCGCCATTCGCATTGGCAAAAGCGGGTTTTCGCTATGGCTCATGCCTGACTTATAGCCAGGACAAAACGGCAGAAAAAAGTGCGATCAGCGTTTTACGCAACAATTAGCCGATATAAAATAGCCCTTCGACCTCAACCGCCGCGTCCAGGGGCAGGGAGGCCACGCCAACGGTGGAGCGCGCATGGCGTCCAGCCTCGCCAAACACCGTCACCGCGAGGTCCGAGGCACCGTTCATCACCACCGCATGCTGGGTGAAATCCGGCGTGCAGGAGATAAACCCGCCCAGCCGCACCACCTTGGTAATGCTGTCCAGCCCACCCGGCAGCGCGGCTTGCAACTGCGCCAACACATTAATTAGGCAGAGCCGCGCGGCGTGCTGGCCTTCTTCAAGCGCCACCGTGGCGCCGAGCTTGCCGGTCACCGCCACCTTGCCCTCCATGGCGGGCAACTGGCCGCTGACCGTCACCAGATTGCCCGTGATGCTCACCGGCACATAATTCGCCACGGGGGCCATGGCCTGCGGCAAGGTAATACCCAGATCAGCCAAACGATCGGAAATGCTCATGGATCAGCTCACCAATTTCAAATTACGGCGGCGCTCACGCGGTGCAGGGGCCGGCAGGTCCAGCGGCAGCAGCGGCGCACGCTCGGCGGCACCCTCGCCCACGCTGTCCGCCTCGTCAATGCTGGCCTGGGCCAGGTTGGTCTGGCCCAGATAATTCACAGCCAGATTGCGGAACACATAATCCAGCATGGAGGTCGCGGCGGGCACGGCCGGGTCGCCCTCCACCACGCCGGCGGGGCCAAAGCGGGTGAACGTAAAGGCTTCCACGTAATCCGCGAGGTTAACGCCATGCTGGAGCCCGATGCTAACGGAAATAGCGAACGCATCCATTAGCCCCCGGAAGGCCGAGCCCTCCTTATGCAAGGCGATGAAAATTTCGCCCAGGCGGCCATCTTTATATTCACCGGTGGAGAGGAACAGCTTGTGCCCGCCCACGGCCACTTTCTGCGTATAGCCGCTGCGCCGGGCAGGCAGCGTCTCGCGGGTGGATTCGTGGCGCGGCGCCAGCGGTGCGGCGGGGCGCGCGGGCATCACCGGCACTAACTCGGCCAGTGCATCGTGCATCGCGGCATGGGCGGCGGTGCGCGGCAGCGGGAAAATTTCTTCCCCGCCCACCATCCGGGCGAGGGCTCCTTCTGCCGTCAGCCCGCGCGCCGCCAGGGACTGCAAGGCCCAATCGGCCAATTTGCCATCCGCATCGAGGGCCGACAAAGCCGGGGCGAAATTCACCTGAGCCGCGCCCAGCAGCGCTTCAATCTCGGGTTCGTTCAAAAAGCCCAGCAGCGTTTCGTGGCGCCGCGCCCCAGCCTGCGCGGCCTCGGTCTGCGCCGCGCGGGCATCCGCGAGCAGGCCGGGCAGGGGGCAGGTTTCCGGCAGTTTCGGCGTGGTGATCTTGTGCCCGGCGCCGTTCAGCATCCGCGCGGAGGCAGTATCCGCCTCAGCGCCGATAAAGCCCGCCAGCATCACCGCCAGATCCTGGGCTTCCGCCGAGTCGTAGGCCAAACCCAGCCGCGCCAGCAGCAGGTTGAAGTTTGTGAATCCAAGGCGCAGCCGCGGCTCGC
Source organism: Acidocella aminolytica 101 = DSM 11237 (assembly GCF_900129125.1). Classification (GTDB taxonomy): domain Bacteria; phylum Pseudomonadota; class Alphaproteobacteria; order Acetobacterales; family Acetobacteraceae; genus Acidocella; species Acidocella aminolytica. The sequence continues at coordinate 43,163 of NZ_FQVJ01000007.1, forward strand.
TTGGCGCGGCCAGGGTCAGGGCCGTCACTGCCAGCCGTACGTCCCGGCCCAGCGCGACGCTGTCGAACACGCCTGCCTCATCCAAATAAGCGGCGGGGTTAAACACGAAACCCGGCTGCCCGGCGGCACGTTTGCGCCAGACATTGGCGCTGGGGCTGGCGCGGTGGGTGGCCAGCATCGCGTGCAGCCTGGCGGCGAGTCCGTCCTCTATCCCGGCGGCTTTGGCCCGCGCGGCCAGCGGAGCGATCCAGCTTTCCGCCGCCTCGGCGATATGCAGCATTCGTTTGCCCGGTAGAATGGCGGCCAGCCCGTCCGCGGCACGTTGACCCCAGGCGGCGGGAAGGGTCGCCAGCACGAACGGTGCATCAGGATCAGCCGCTGCCTCAAAGGTGGCGAGCTTAATACCGTGCCATGATTTATCGGTTCGGATTTGTGCCATGCGCAGAGTTTAAGCCCTGATAAGACTCAATAAAAGTGCATCTTGTGGTGAATCTGCCTGTCAGCCACAGAATCTTGTGGATAGAGTCGTGCAGCCGCGAAACTCTGCGCCGCAATATCGAGATGGACCATTCGCCCGGCATCTCCTATATCGGAGCGCATGAGCAATGCAGCCCAGACTCCGGCCGCGAGCGGCCCCTCCGCCAAGGCCCGGCCGCTCGGCCTCACGGGTCTTATCCGTAACCCCGGCCTGTACTTCCTCACGCTGTTCCGTGGCCGCTTTGTCGGCCGGGACGAGGCAGGGAACCAGTATTTCGAGCGTCCCGGCAAACAGCGTGCGCGCCGCTGGGTAGTTTATGCCGGTGTGCAGGACCCATCCGTGGTGCCCCCCGAATGGCATGCTTGGCTGCATCACCTGACCGACGCACCGCTCGCCGCGCCGCGCCGCTCCTGGCAGCGCCCACATTTGCCCAACCTCACAGGCACCGCGCAGAGCTACCGCCCCTCCGGCCATGATTATAAAGGCGGCCAGCGCGCCCCCGCCTCGGCCGATTATGAATCCTGGACACCGGATCAGACCTGATGGTCCGGCGCGTTCCTGAGCTGCTCGCCGGCTTCGCCGTCATCATCGTCGCTGCCTTTTTCCTGGTTTACGCGCTGCGTGGCGTGGGTGAGATCAATACGGGCGGATATATGCTGAAGGCGCAGTTCGGCTCAGTCGGCGGGCTAACTGTCGGCTCTGACGTCAAAATCGGCGGTGTGGTCATCGGGCATGTCGCGTCCGAGGAGCTGAACCCCACCACCTATGCCGCGATCGTGAAGCTGGCGATCAACAACAACATCAAGATCCCGACAGACAGCAGCGCCTCCATCACCTCGGACGGTCTGCTCGGCGGGCCATATGTTTCCGTTTCACCCGGCGGCTCCAATAATATGCTAAAGCCCGGGGCGAGCTTCCCGGTCACTCAATCCGCGATCAATCTTGAAGATCTGATCGGCAAGTTCATCTTCTCTATGGGCAACGGGTCCAGCAAGAGTCAAAGCGCTGGTGCTTCGTCCTCCTCCACCAATCCAGCGGCGTTGCCTCAGTAATGCGTCTCTTGCTTCTCGCTTCGGCGGCCAGCTTGCTTGGCGGCGCCGCATTCGCACAAAGCCTGCTGGGCCAAAGCCAGCCCGGTGGGCAGAGCGAGCAACCCGCCATTGCCGTGGCGCCGCCGCCCGCCGTGGTGGCGCAGCCCGCGGCTCCGGCGCCGGTGGCTAAGCCCAACCTCGTGGCGCCGCCGCCGGGGCTGGTGGAAACCCCGCTGCCGCCGCCCGACGCCAGCCAGAGCGCTATCCCTGCCAATGCTGATAATGGCGGTAGTCAAACCATGCAGTTGCAGGCGGTGTCCCCCTCCGCGCCCCCAGCCGCCAGCCCCACCGCGCCAGCACCCGGCAGCGTTGCCGCGCCGCCTCCGGTGAATGACGTGCCGCCCACGCCGGACAATGTCTGGGTGCCGGGCAAAACAGCCACGCTGGGTGTTCTTAATAAAGTAGAGGGCAGCACCCAAACCATAACGATTCCGGTTGGCGGTCAAGCCACGGTCGGGGACCTTACGGTCAGCGTCCAGGCTTGCGTTGTGCGTCCCCCAAAAGCCCTGCCGGATGCAGCTGTTTTTGTCACCTTGCAACCCAAGGATGATAGCTCGGGTAGCCCGGTTTACCGTGGCTGGATGGTTCGTTCCGCCCCCGGCGCAACGGACGCTGGGAATGCAGATGAAGCTTTCCGCGTTATTAACTGCTCGTAAATTAGGCGGTGAGAGCCCGGCTTTTGTGCTAAAAATGCAACAGGGCCAGAATGTTATTGTCTCAATTGAATTAGCCCTGTTGATTTTCGGTATTCAGGGCTAAATGGTTCGTAGTTGATTAATTTCACTACTCATTGGAGTTACGACATGAAGCTGCGTTTAGCTCTTGCCGCTGCCACCTGCCTTGTGCTGCCTCTCGCGGCACACGCGCAGCCAGTCACCGGCCCTTATGTGAGCCTCGGTTTGGGTACCACGATCGAGAACCCGCTCAACCTGCACTCCAACACCGGCGGCGGGAGCGGCAAGGCGCTGTTCCGCAATTCCTACTCCGGTGATGCCGCTGTTGGTTATGGCTTCGGTAATGGCTGGCGCGTGGAGTTGAACGGTAACTTCTACCGTAACACCGACCACAAGATCGATGCTGACGGTGGCGCCCAGCAGCGCGTGACCGGCGGTCTCAACACCTATGGCCCGATGGTCAACGTGTTGTATGACATGAATGTCGGCCTGCCAATCTTCCCCTATGTGGGTGCTGGTGTCGGTTATCAGTGGCAGAAGTTCAACAGCTCGATGAACGGCGCTGGCGGCCAGGTCGTCGGCGGCACCAAGGGTAGCTTCGCATACAACATCATCGGCGGTATTTCCTACCCGCTGTCCTTCGTGCCTGGCCTGTCCGCTACGGCTGAGTATAAGTTCACCCAGCTGACCGCCAGCCGTAATTACGGCGACATCAAAGTTGGCCAGTCCACCAGCCACACCTTCCTGCTGGGTCTGCGCTATCAGCTGTTCCAGCCCCCGCCGCCGCCTGCTCCTGCTCCTGCTCCTGCTCCGGTCGCTGCTCCGGCTCCGGCTCCGGCCAAGACCTATCTGGTGTTCTTCGACTGGGATAAGTACAACCTGACCCCGCGCGCGACCCAGATCATCGCGCTGGCCGCGTCTGACTCCAAGACCCAGAACGTGACCACCCTGAAGGTGAACGGCTATACTGACACCTCTGGTGCCGCGAAGTACAATATGGGCCTGTCCATCAAACGTGCGAAGGCGGTTGCTGCGCAGCTGGTGGCCGATGGCGTTCCCGCTTCGGAGATCGAGATCCACGGCTTCGGTGAAACCCACCTGCTGGTGCCCACCGGCCCTGGCGTGCGTGAACCGCAGAACCGTCGCGTGGAAATCATTTTC
>NZ_FQVJ01000007.1:47636-122330 GCF_900129125.1 Acidocella aminolytica 101 = DSM 11237
AGATCGAGATCCACGGCTTCGGTGAAACCCACCTGCTGGTGCCCACCGGCCCTGGCGTGCGTGAACCGCAGAACCGTCGCGTGGAAATCATTTTCGACTGATCCACTCGGCCTGAAAAAAACCCCGGCACCAGGATGCCGGGGTTTTTATGGTCAGGAGACTGTCACCGCATACTTGCCCAGCGGCAGTTTTTGCTTGATCACGCCATTCTCGAACAGGAAATCTCTGTAAGTCTCATAGCGTTTCGCATCCAACGCGGCCGGGTCGTTGTCGAAATAAGGCGGCAAGGCGTGCCAGGAGGCAATGTCCAGCTTGTCATTCAAGCTGGGATTTTCCTTCAGGAATTTCTTCAGCATTCCATCCGGGTCGGCTTTCAACGCCGCCACGCCCTGCTTCAGCGCGCCCAGAAACGCGGGCAGGGCCGGGTTTTTCAGTTCGTTGGCGTTGGAGAGCAGAATCAGCTCATCCGAGGGCGGCACGCCATAATCTTCCGGCAGAAAGATCACCGGGTCCAACCCTTCCTGCGCGAGTTGGATATCCTCGTAGGTCCGGTAGGTGCCGATCACCGCATCCACCTCGTTCGAGCGTAAGGCCGAGACCAGTTCAAAATTTACGTTCACGAGCTGAATATCCTTCAGGCTCATGCCCACATGTTTCAGCATCGCGCCGATAATCACCGGCTCCACCCCGGCTACTGAATACCCGACCTTGCGGCCCTTCAAATCGGTGAGTTTGGTGATCCCCCTGCGTTTCAGCGCGGTCAGCGTGTTCAGCGGCTTGTTGATCAGCGTGCCGGTGCGGCGCACGGGCAGGCTTTGGTTCACCAGCAGATAAAGCTGGGTCTGGTAGGTCAGCGCCGCATCCGCCTTGCCGGCGGCCACTAGCCGGGGGGGCACGTCTGGATCCGTGGGGGCGATGAGTTTCACATCCAGCCCGGCATTTTCATACGCTCCGCAATACTTCGCGGCGAAAAGCGGCGCATGGTCCGGGTTGATGAACCAGTCGAGAATGAGGGTGAATTTCCGTGCCATAGCGGCATGGGCGATCGCGGGCGCGGCAAGCACTCCCGCGCTAATGGATAAAAATGAACGGCGATTGAGGCTCATTGGCGCTCTCCCTTCGCTGGCATGACCCAGGCAGGTTCAATGGGTATAATCTCAGCCCACACAATGCGGACACCCCGGCAGGCGCAGCTTGTTACTTGTTTCGGTCAGCCCGTCAATCAGGCATAGCCACGGCTGCGCGCCATGGCGACCAGCCCCAGATCCAGCATGAACAGCAGCGGCAGCACCGCGCACAGCCCCAACGCCCGCAGGTGGGGGTCATAAGCGGCCAGGGCCATGGCTACGCCCGTGAGCGCGAAGCACAGCATGGCAAATTGCCGGGCGCGGGTGCCGTAAGGGTCGAAAGGCGGGCGCTTGACTGCATAGCCGGACCTCTTATTCACCGCATGGTTAGTGAGAATCAGCGCAAACCCGCCTTCCAACAGCATCACGGCGGGCAGGGCAGCCAGCGGCCAAATTAGCGCCGGAACCTGTTGGTGCAGCACCAGCAGGAAGGTGAACAGGAAGTGAAACGCCATCGGCACCAGCAGCGCCATCAGCAGCAGACTCTCATTGGTTTCACCAGACTTGTTCCAGGCCAGCGCCAGAAACCCGCCCATGGTGAAGCCAAAAATCGCATCCATCGGCAGGGCGGTGAAAATCCCCAACACGCCCCCTCCAGAAAACTGGCTTTCCAGCACGCCGAACCCCAGAGATGTCCCCACCGCCATCAGCACCGCAATGCTGGGGCCCAGCTCGCTCAGCTCGCGTTTGCCAAACCGGGTCACCGCCAGAAATTTGATCAACTCCTCCGGGATCGCGGCCATCAGCAGCGCATGCCACGCGGCATGGGTGAGGGGGGAGAGCCCGGTCTCCGGCACTGTGGATTCAACCAGCTCAACCAGCAGCGCCACAATGGCAAAGCGCCCGCCCATCCTGAACAATCTTTTCCTTGCCGTTTGTGCCAGGCGGAGGTTGGTCTTAATGGCGGCCACCTCCCACAAAAACACCGCGGCAAGCAGCGCGATCAGGAATGAGAGCAAAGCACCTCCTTACATCCAGCCGACAAGTATCGCCAACGCAACGGCCAGCCCCACTTCCCGGTTAAGCTTGAACAGCGCCAAGCACCGGGCCGGATTATTGATATCCAGCCGGATAATCTGCCACACCATCAGCGCGGCGGGGAGCAGCATCATCCAATACCCCAGATGATGCAGCGGAAAAGCGCTCATCGCCATCAGCAGCAGCAGAAACGAGAATCCATAACAAATACACAAGGCCTCGCGCGTATGGCTCCCGAACAGCCGCGCGGTGGATTTAATGCCGATCAGCTCATCATCCTCGCGATCCTGGTGGGCATATATGGTGTCGTACCCGATAATCCAGAGAATCGCGGCGATATAAAGAGGCACCACCGGCCAAGTCAGGTGCCCATGCGCGGCGGCGTAGCCCAGCAGCGCGCCCCAACCGAACGTAAACCCCAAAAACGCCTGCGGCCACCAAGTCACGCGTTTGGCCAGCGGGTACAGCACCACCAGCACCAGAGAGGCCACGCCGAGTAGCTTGGAGGTGTTGTTCAGCAGCAGCAAAATCACAAGCCCAACCGCGCACAGCGTGGTCAGAAACAGCAATGCCTGCAAGGGTGTCACCATGCCCGAGGCCAGCGGCCGCCCGCGCGTGCGCTCTACCTGCGCGTCCATCTTGCGGTCCCAGAGGTCATTCACCACGCAGCCCGCGCCGCGCATCACCACTGAGCCGATGAAAAACAAAACCGCCAGCCCCAACCCTGGCCAAAAGCCGTGCGCGGTGAGGCAGATGGCCCACAGCCCTGGCAGAAATAACAGCCAGGCGCCGATCGGCCGGTCCAGCCGCGCCAGTAGAATATAGGGGAGGAACCGGTCCGGCAGCTTTGCAACCCAGCCGCCACGTTCGATATCGGTGAATCCGCTCATGGGTGCTATTCAGCCCGCCATGGCTGACACGTCAATTCGTCTCTATGTTCCTGATCTGCCCACGCCGGGGGAAGCATTTGCGGTCTCTGATGGCCAGGCCCACTATCTTGCCAATGTCATGCGCCTGGCCGAGGGCGACAGCTTGCGCGTTTTTAATGGCATGGCCGGGGAGTGGCGCGCGGCGGTGCGCAAAATCTCCCGCAAGGCGGCGGTGCTGGAAGCCCTGACCCAAACCCGCCCTCCCGCGCCGGAGCCCGATGCCTGGCTCTGCTTCGCTTTGCTGAAGCGCCAGAAGACCGACATGGTGGTGGAAAAAGCAACAGAGCTGGGCGTTTCCGTCATTCAGCCCATCATCACCGCCCGCACTAATGCGGACCATGTGAATCTGGGGCGCCTGCACGCTATCGCCACTGAGGCGGCGGAACAATGTGAGCGCCTGCACGTGCCCGAGATCCGCGCCCCGCTGCCGGTGATGAAGCTGATGGCGGATTGGCCAGCCCGCCCGCTCTTCGTGGCGGATGAACGCCGCACCGCCGCCTTGCTCGGCCCCGCCACCGGTCCCACCGCACTTATGATCGGGCCGGAGGGCGGCTTTACCGATCAAGAGCTTGAAGCTATCGCTCGGACACCCATCATTACACGCGTGTCATTGGGGCGCCGCATCCTGCGGGCCGAGACCGCTGCCATAGCCGGGCTGGCGCTGCATCTGGCAGCGTTGCCTTAAAAGACGTTGAAGGAACGAAGCACTTGTCAAACCCCGGCGATGCCGATACGCGCGAGATCACCAGCGTCTCAGACTTGGCAGCTTATCTGGAATCCGGCTGCAAACCGGCCCAGGACTTCACCATCGGTACCGAGCATGAGGCGTTCGGCTTCCGCCATGCCGATACCACGCCCCCCGCTTATGAGGGGGCGGATGGCATTGGCGCGCTGCTGCAAGCGGTGCAGGTGCGCGACGGGTGGGCGCCCATTCTCGATAACGGCAATATTATTGGGCTGAAGGGCAAAGGCGGCGCCTCCCTCTCGCTGGAGCCGGGCGGGCAGTTTGAGCTGTCTGGCGCCACCCTTACCGACCTGCACGCCACCAAGGCGGAGCTGGACGCGCATATCGCCCGCCTGCACGACATTACGCCGGGCCTGGGGCTGGGGTTCGCGCCGCTGGGCTATCACCCCACCGCCAGCCGCGCCGCCATGCCCTGGATGCCCAAGGGCCGCTACAAGATCATGCGCGCTTATATGCCCAAGGTTGGCATGCGCGGGCTGGACATGATGCTGCGTACATGCACCGTGCAGGTGAATCTTGACTTTGCGTCCGAGGCCGACATGGTGGCGAAGATGCGCGTGGCCAGTGCCCTGCAACCTCTGGCCACGGCCCTGTTCGCCAACTCGCCCTTCAGTGAGGGGAAGCCCAACGGCCTGCTCTCTAACCGGGCCTTTGTCTGGACAGACACGGACAATGCCCGTTCCGGTATCCCGGCGGTTATCTTCCAAGACGGTTTCGGCTTCGAGGCCTATGCCAACTGGCTGCTTGATGTGCCGATGTATTTTGTTTATCGCGATGGCGTTTATCACGATGTCGCGGGCGCATCCTTCCGGGACTTCATGGCGGGCCGCTTGGCGGCACTGCCGGGCGAACGCGCCACCATAGGCGACTTTGCCGACCATTCCACGACCGCTTTCCCGGATGTAAGGCTGAAAAAATACATCGAAACCCGTGGCGCTGATTCCGGCCACCCGGCGATGATCCTGGCGCAATCCGCCCTCTGGGCCGGTATTTTTTACGACCCCGCTGCTCTGGCCGCCGCCCAGGCGCTGGTGCGTCCGCTTTCGCACCAGCAGATACTGGCATTGCGCGCGGCCGTGCCCGCCACTGGCATCAACACGCCCTTTGGCCAGGGCACGCTGCGTGATTTGGCCAAGGAGGTGGTCGCCATCGCCGCCGAGGGCCTGAAAGCTCGTGCCCGGCTGAACGCGGCGGGTGAGGATGAGCAGCAATATCTCGTCCCTCTGCAAGAGATTGCCGCCGGTGGTCCCGCCCAGGCCGAACATTGGCTGGCGCGCTATCACGGTGCCTGGAATGGCGATGTCACCAAAATCTTCGCGGAAGCCGCTTTCTGAGCAACAAAAACCCGGCCAATGAGCCGGGTTTTTGTTGCCTGCCTTACTGCGCGGCCCCAGCGCTCGCCACTTGGGCGGTGGGGGGTAGGTTGGTGACAAAATTGTCAAGCTGTTCCGGGGTCTTCAGCGCCAGCACGGCTTTGAACTCAGCTGCGTTGTTCAGGCAGAAAATTTGCCCCTGATTAAGCCCGGCGACGGATTGGTTATTGGCCAGCAGGGTGATGAAGCTGTCCTCCATCTTCTGCCCGCTATACGGGCCGCTGGCTTTGTAGAAATAGGCGTCCATTTTGTGCTGCGCGGCCAGCACATGCGGCTGGAACTGGTGCATGAACGCGTCATACTGATCCTGCTCATTGCAGGAGAGCGCCGCCACCATCAGCGCGGATTTCAGGCTGACGACATTGAACGCTTGCTGGATTTCCCCCTGGTCATGCGGGCTGAACCGGATTTTGGACGAGACGGGCGGTGGCACGGCCACGGCCACGGAATAAATGTGCCCAACCGGGGTTGCATTCGTAGCGGCCACCTTGGGGGTGGGCTTGGAGCAGCCCGCCAGAACCAGGGCAGAGGCGCCCAAGGCGAAGAGAGCCGTGCCGTAGGCAGTGGCCTTGCGTGATGTGTGCAACGTAGAAATCCTCAAAGACGAAGCCTGAAATCCGCCCGCCATCTTACAGGTAATCAGCCTTGCTTCCAAGGCGGATTTACCTGAAAAGAGTAAGTGCAACACACTGATAATAAAACATTTGCCAGAATACGAGCAAAAAGTAATGAAGCCCCTTACAGCTTGGCCACGCGCAACGCGTTGGTGGTGCCCGCTTGGCCAAAGGGTACACCCGCCACCACCACAATTTCCTCGTTCTTGGTGGCAAACCCCTCGCGCCGGGTAATTTTCTGGGCATGTTCAACGGCTTCGGTCATTGAGTGGGCAGGCTCGGCCAGTACCGCATGGACCCCCCACACAGCCGCCAGACGCCGCGCCACGGCCTGATTCACTGTCAGCCCCAGCACCGGGCAGTCCGGCTTCTCTCGCGCTACGCGCAACGCGGTGGAGCCGGATTCGGTTAGCGCCACAATTGCCTTCGCGTTGATGGTATGCGCCACCTGCACGGCGGCGGCGGCGATCGCATCGGCGGAGGTTTTTTCCGGCTGCGGGCGCTTGGCATCCAGCCCAATGCGCCAATCCTCATCGCGTTCCACACGGGAGATGATTCGGTCCATCATGTTCACCGCCTCGCGCGGGTACTGGCCCGCCGCACTTTCAGCTGAGAGCATCACCGCATCCGCGCCATCAAAAACGGCGGTGGCCACGTCCGAGGCTTCGGCGCGGGTGGGGGCAGGGGCGGTGATCATGCTTTCCAGCATCTGGGTGGCCACCACCACCGGCAAGCCGCGATGCTGGGCCGTGCGGATGATGCGCTTCTGCGAGATAGGCACTTCCTCGGGCGGGAGTTCCACGCCCAAATCGCCACGCGCCACCATCACCGCCTGGGCCTCGTTCAGAATACCTTCCAGATTATCCAGAGCCTGGGGTTTTTCCAACTTCGCCATCACCAGGGCGCGGCCTTTGGCAATCCGCTTGGCCTCAATCACATCCTCCGGCCGTTGCACGAACGATAGGCCGATATAATCAATCCCCAGTGGCAGGGCGAATTCCAGGTCGGAGCGATCTTTCTCCGTGAGGGCGGGAATCGGCAGTACCACATCCGGCACGTTCACGCCCTTGCGGTCAGAGAGCACGCCGCCGGTGACAACTTCCGTCAGCAGATGGTCCTCGCGCTTACGCAGCACGCGCAGGCGCAGCTTGCCGTCATCCAGCAGCAGTGTGGCGCCGATCTCGGCGGCGCCGATAATCTCCGGGTGCGGTAGGCAGACGCGGCGCGTGTCGCCGGGGGCTCGGTTCATGTCCAGCGTGAATTGCTGGCCGGTCTGCAACTGCACCCGGCCGGACTGGAACGTGCCCACGCGCAGCTTCGGCCCCTGCACATCGGCCAGAATCCCAATGGGCCGTCCGGTGCGCTTTTCAGCAGCACGGATCATCTCAATCCGCGCGGCATGGTCCTCATGCGAACCGTGGGAGAAATTCAGACGGAACACATCCGCCCCGGCCTGGAAAAGCTGCAGGATCATCTCCGGCGTGGAACTGGCGGGTCCCAGCGTGGCAATAACCTTGGTGCGGCGGTGGCGGCGGAGTCTTTCCATGCAAAAACCTCAAAAGATAAGAATGGCGCGGATATCGTTGACGTTGGTAAGCGTGGGGCCGGTGATCACCAGATCCTCCAGCGCGGCAAACAGGCTGTAGCTGTCATGCCCCGCCAGATACGCGGCGACCTCCAGCCCCTTGGCATTGGCGCGGGCGAGCGTATCCGGCCCGACCACGGCACCGGCAGCATCCTCTGTGCCGTCAATGCCGTCTGAATCGCCCGCGAGGGCGTAAATATTGGGCGCACCTTCCAGCGCCACGGCGAGGCTGAGCAGATATTCCGTATTCCGCCCGCCGCGCCCTGGCTTGGCATTGCCGATGCTCACGGTGGTCTCCCCGCCGGAGAGCAGCAGTTTCGGCCCCTTGCTGTTCAAAGCCAGTGTGGCATGGGCGCGGCCGAGCTCCCAGGCTTCACCTTCCAAGTCGTCGCCGAGAATCTCGGAGGGCATCCCCGCTTCTCGAGCGGCGGCTTCCAGCGCCATCATCGGCGTGGCGATCATCCGGTAATCCGCCCCAGCAACCGAGGTAGGGCCGGAGCCGATCATCGCCGGGTCGTCCCCCGGCACGTCTGAAATGGCCAGGGTGATGAGCTTCGCAGGTGCGCAGGCGGCGGCCAGCTTGCCGCCCTTCACGGCGGAGAGTGCCTTGCGGATGCGGTTCATGGTGGAAATCGGCGCGCCGGAAGCCAGCAGCGCCTTGTTCACCAAAATTTTGTCCTGCAGCGTCAGGCCTGGGGCGGGTAAGGTGAGCAGCGCGGAGGCTCCTCCAGAGATCAGTGCCACCACCTGGTCCTCGGGTTTCAGCCCCTGTACGGCGGCCAGAATCTCCCGCGCGGCGGCCTCGCCATTGGCGTCCGGCACGGGGTGGGAGGCTTCCAGCACACGGATGCGCTTGGTGGGTACGGCATGGCCATAGCGTGTGACCACAACGCCCTCATAATCAGCATCGCCCCAGGCAGCCTCCACCGCCGCGGCCATCGCGGCGGCCGCTTTGCCCGCGCCAATGACGATATTGCGCCCTGAGCCTAGCTGCGGCAGGTTGGGGGGCAAGCAATGCGCCGGGTCGGCTGCGTTGATAGCGGCTTGAAATAGGCCGCGCAGATATTTTTTAGGGTCGTAATAATTGGCGTTTTCCACGCCTCGACTATGAGCGGGAGCAGAAACTTGAGCAACCCCACATTGGACGAAGCCACAAAAGAGAAACTTGAGGCAGCGGCCTTCCGGGCCCTGGTCGCGCATCTGCGCCAGCGCACGGATGTGCAGAATATCGACATGATGAACTTGGCCGGATTCTGCCGGAATTGCCTCTCACGCTGGTACCGTGAGGCGGCGGAAGCACAGGGTATCGCCTTGCCGGACCCGCAGGCGCGGGAGATTATTTATGGGATGCCCTACAAGGAGTGGCAGGCGCAATATCAGACCCCGGCCACGCCCGACCAGTTGGCGAAGATGAATGAATCGAAATCCGGCCACTAAAATAGCGGATTGACCGGTATCGCTCCCTTACCTTATCCACGCCGCCCTGGATTTGGAGTTGGGCATGTCTGCATCTACCGAAGAAAAACCGACCAATATCGCTGGCGAGCGGCTGCGCAGCATCATCGAGCGCATCGAGCGCCTGGAGGAGGAGCGCAAGGCGCTCGCCAATGACATCAAGGATATTTTTTCCGAAGCGAAGTCCGCGGGCTTCGATGTGAAGGTAATTCGCCAGCTCATCCGCATCCGCAAGCAGGAGCCCGCCGAGGTGGAAGAGCAGGAAACCCTGCTGGATATTTATCGCCGCGCGATCGGCATGTAAGATTTTCGCGGGGGCTTGCCGTCAAAAGCCCCCGCAACCCCTAAAACTTTTCCACCTTTGGGCCGGTGGCGTCGGGCACCTGTTTGACCTTGGCTCCGCAGCGCCTAAATCTGTGCCCACGGTATTATGAACGGAGCGGGCATGGACCAGAATCGTTTGGCGCGGCACCCGGAAGGGCTTTCCAACGGGGATAAAGCATTTCTCCCCAGTTGGGACCTCACGGACCTCTACGCCGCCCCCACGGACCCGCGTATCGAAGCTGACCTGAAACAGGTTCAGGACGGGGCGGAGCAATTCGCAGCCCGCTATCAGGGCCGGCTGGCCGCATTGTCCGGCGCGGAGCTGGCCGAGGCCATCCACGCTTATGAGTCTTTGCAGGAAATTCCCGGCCGCATCATGTCCTACGCGGTGCTGCTGTTCTCGGCGGATTCCTCCATCCCCGCCCATGGGCAATTTTACCAGACCATGGCCGAGCGCGTGACCGCCCTGGGCACCAAGACGCTGTTTTTCACGCTGGAGCTAAACCGGATTTCGGACGAGGCGCTGGCCGGGAAGCTGCAGGACAAGGCACTGGCCCATTACGTCTCCTGGCTGCGGGACCTGCGGGTGTTCCTGCCGCATCAGCGTGAGGATATGATCGAGCAGCTCTTCATGGAAAAGGACGTAACCGGCCATTCCGCCTGGACGCGCTTGTTCGATGAGACGATAGCCGGGCTTCGGCTTATCGTGAATGGTGATGAACTGACCCTCTCCGCCGCGCTCAACAAGCTCTCCGACTCCGACCGCGCTGTCCGCAAGGCTGCCGCCAAGGCCGTGGCTAAGGCTATGGAGCAGAATGAGAAATTATTTGCCCTGGTGCTGAACACCATCGCCAAGGACAAGGCGATTGAGGATGAGTGGCACGCTTATCCGCACCCCTGGTCCTTCCGCAACCGGGCGAACATGGTTGAGGACGAGGTGGTCAACGCGCTGGTGGAAGCCGTGAAATCCTCCTATGGCCGCCTCTCGCACCGTTATTACGTGCTGAAGGCCAAATGGCTGGGGCTGGAAAAGCTGGAGCATTGGGACCGTAACGCACCCTTGCCCGCCGATGCGGACAAGCCCATCTCCTGGCCGGAAGCGCGGGATATTGTGCTGAACGCCTATGGTGGCTTCAGCCCGGAGCTGGCGGAGACCATCAAGCCCTTCTTCGATAAAAACTGGATCGACGCAGCCTTGCGCCCCGGCAAGGCGGGCGGCGCGTTCTCGCACTCCACCGTGCCCTCCGCGCATCCTTATGTGCTGATGAATTTCCACGGCAAAACGCGGGATGTGATGACCCTGGCGCATGAGCTGGGTCATGGCGCGCATCAATCTCTGGCGGCCCGCCAAGGCTATTTGTTGGCCAGCACGCCGCTGACCCTGGCGGAAACCGCCAGCGTGTTTGGCGAAATGCTCACCTTCCGCTCATTGCTGGATGCCGAGACAGACCCGGCCCGTCGCCGGATCATGCTGGCGCAGAAGGTCGAGGATATGCTCAACACCGTGGTCCGGCAGATCGCCTTCCATGAGTTCGAGGTCGCCTTCCATACCGAGCGTGCCCAGGGAGAGATTCTACCGGAGCGCATTTCTGAAATCTGGCTGGATGTGCAGACCCGCAGCCTCGGCCCGGCCTTTAACTTCACCGAGGATTATCGGACCTTCTGGGCCTATATCTCACATTTCTTCCATTCGCCCTTCTATGTGTACGCCTATGCCTTCGGGGATTGCTTGGTGAACGCGCTCTATGCCGTTTACCAGGAAACCCCGGATAAAGAGGCGTTCGCGGCCAAATACCGTGAGATGTTGGCGGCGGGTGGTGCCAAGCGGCATAAGGAGCTGCTGGCCCCCTTCGGGCTGGACGCGTCCGACCCTGCTTTCTGGAACAAGGGGCTGGATGTGATCTCGGGCTTTATCGACGAGCTGGAAAACGCATGAGCGAACGCGGCAGTAATCTCTTTGGAGAGGTGCGGCGCATGGCCCGCACGTCCGGCGCTGTGGGCGGCATTGCAGCGCGCATCGCCGGGGAGCGGGTTTTCGGCATTAAGACCGATCAGGCCCGCCATGCAGAGGATCTGAAATCCTTGCTGGGTGGGCTGAAAGGCCCGATGATGAAGGTAGCGCAGTTTCTCTCCACAGTGCCGGACGCGCTGCCGCCGGAATATGCGAAGCAGTTGGCAGAGCTGCAATCCAACGCCCCGCCGATGGGCTGGCCCTTCGTGCGCCGCCGCATGGCGGGTGAGCTAGGGGCGGATTGGGAGAGCAAGTTCAAAAGCTTCACCCGCGAGGCCGTGGCCGCCGCCAGCCTGGGACAGGTGCACCGTGCCGTGCTGCCGGATGGGCGGGACGTGGCGGTGAAGCTGCAATATCCAGACATGCCGAGCGTGATCGAGGCGGATCTGCGGCAGGTGAAGATGGCCATGGCCGTCTATAAGCGCATGGATAATGCGATCATTCAGGACGATATTTATGTCGAACTGAGCGAACGCTTCCGCGAGGAACTGGACTACCAGCGCGAGGCAGCGCAGATGCGCCTCTACCGGCAGATGTTGGCGGATGTGCCGAATGTGAACGTGCCGGAGCCGATTGAGGGCTACACCACCACCCGCCTACTGACAATGAGCTGGCTGAAAGGCCAGGGCTTCCGGTCCTGGATGGAGGGCAATCCCAGCCAGGAGCAGCGCAATGCCCTGGCAACAGCCTTGTTCCGCGCCTGGTATATTCCCTTCTACCGCTATGGCGTGATCCATGGCGACCCGCATCTGGGCAATTATCAGGTGAGCGAGGTAGGCGGGCTGAATCTCCTTGATTATGGCTGCATCCGTGTGTTTCCTGCGCAATTCGTTGGCGGTGTGCTGGAGCTGTACAAGGCCGTGCAGGAAAGTAACGAGTCGCGCGCCCGCCACGCCTATGACATCTGGGGCTTCAAGGGCATCACGGATGAGCAGGTGGAGGTACTGAATGAGTGGGCGCGGTTCTTGTATAAGCCATTGATCGAGGACCGGGTGCGGCCGATTCAAGAAGGGCAGGGCACGGAATTCGGCCGCGAGGTCGCGCAGAAGGTTCATGCCGGGTTGCAACGCACCGGCGGTGTGCGCCCGCCGCGTGAGTTTGTGCTGATGGATCGTTCCGCTATTGGGCTGGGGGCGGTGTTCCTGCGGCTGGGCGCGGAGCTGAACTGGTGCCGCCTGTTCCAGGAAACCGTGGCCGGGTTCGACCAAGCCGCCTTGGCTGCTCGCCAGCAAGAAGCGCTGAACATTGCAGGGGTGCCTGAGGCCAAGTAAACCGGCACCGGACAGCGAAGCGGACCTAATTGATGGCGATTTTAAAACGAGGCCTGCGCGCCGGGCTGCTGGTGCGGGCTTACCGGAAGCTGCTGCATTCCATCTATGTCAACGACCTCTGGCTGGATTTGCGCGTGCAGGCCAAGCGTGAGGCGATTGCGTACATCACCGCCCACATGGCTGAGGCGATGGTGCTGGCGGACCGCAATGAACTGGCGCGTTTTGCCCTCGCTCGCGCGCCGCAGGAGGGGCTGGTGCTGGAATTCGGTGTCGCCAAGGGCGCCAGCCTGCGCAACCTCGCCACCCAGACCGTCCGCCAAGTGCATGGGTTCGACAGTTTTGGCGGTTTGCCGGAGGATTGGGCAGGCACCAAGGAAAAAGCTGGGGCCTTCACCCAAAGGGGCAAATTGCCGAAAGTGCCTCCCAACGCGGTTTTGCATCCGGGCTGGTTCGATCAGACCTTGCCGCCCTTTTTGGCCGCGCACACCAGCCCGGCGGCTTTTATTCATGTCGATTGTGATATTTATACCAGCACACAGACGATCTTTTTCGCGTTGCAGCAAAGAATTGTACCTGGCACGGTGATTCTCTTTGATGAATATTTCAATTATCCCGGCTGGCGGGCGCATGAGTATAAGGCGTTTCAGGAGTTCATCCGCGAGGCAGGTCTGAGCTACGAATATATCGGATTTTCCGCCGAAAAGGGGCATGTGGCCGTGCGAATCGGTGCGCCGGGGGCGTTACCGGAGCCTGTAAATTCCACTTGCTAAATAATCATTAAAATAAACACCGGCCCCGCCGCCCTGGCAAAGATGTCCTAAAAAGCCAAGGCTTTGTCAGCTTTTAGAACGACTTGAAATATGTTGCTTGTTCACTCAAGTTGCTCACAAAACTTTATAGACTTTGAGGACAGGTAAATGCGGCTTGCGGTTTTAAAGGAGCGCCGCGCGGGTGAAGCCCGCGTGGCAGCCACGCCCGATACGGTGAAAAAACTGACTGGGCTTGGGCTGAGCATCGCCATTGAGGCAGGGGCTGGGCTTCAGGCCGCGATTTCCGACCAGGAGTTCATTGCCGCTGGCGCCGAGATTGTGCCGGATGCGGCGGCGGCCCTGTCAGGGGCCGGGATTTTGTTTGCGGTGAACGCGCCGGATGAGAATGTGCGCGAGATGATCGCCCCCGGCACGCTGCTGGTGGCGACGCTGGGTGCGGCGTCCGATCCCACCTTGGCCCCGGCCCTGGCGGCGAAAAAGATCGACGCGGTTGGGCTGGAGCTGCTGCCGCGCATCACCCGCGCGCAGAGTATGGACGTGCTCTCCTCCCAGGCAAATCTGTCCGGTTACCGTGCGGTGATCGAGGCGGCCAATGCCTTCACCCGCGGGTTCCCGCTGATGATGACCGCCGCCGGCACCGTGCCGCCCGCGCGCGTGTTCGTGATCGGCGCCGGTGTGGCGGGTCTGCAAGCCATTGCCACCGCGCGGCGCCTGGGCGGCGTGGTGTCGGGTACGGATGTGCGCCCGGCCGCGAAGGAAGAAATCAAGTCCCTCGGCGCCAGCTATGTCGGCGTGGATGACGAGGAAAGCGCCAAGCAGACTGGACCTTATGCTGGGCAGATGTCCGAGGAGTTCCGCCAGAAGCAGGCAGAACTGATGGCCACCACCATCGCCAAGAACGACATCGTGATCTGCACCGCCCTGGTGCAGGGCCGCAAGGCGCCGGTGATCGTGACCTCCGAGATGGTGGCCTCCATGAAGGCGGGGTCAATCATCGTGGATCTGGCGGCTGAATCCGGTGGGAACTGCGCCGAGACTGTGCCGGGTGAGACCATTACCACCCCCAACGGCGTGACCATTATCGGCCATCGCAACTGGCCCGCGCGCATCGCGGTGGCCTCCAGCGCGCTTTATGCCCGTAACCTGTTCACCTTCCTCTCGACCTTCTGGGACAAGGAAGCCAACAAGCCGGATCTGAAGCCCGAGGATGATCTGGTCAAGGGCGCACTGCTCACCAAGGGCGGTGAGATCGTCCACCCCAATTTCAAGCCCGCCGATTAAACCAAAGGGAGGCTTTCATTCATGACACCCGCAGATTTAGCCGCCCAGGCGGCGGACCTGGCCCATCAGGCTTCCATTCTGGCGCAGAACGCCGCCGGAGTGGCCGCCGTGGCCGCGCAGCACGTGCCGCCCGCGGCACCGTTCATCTACCTGTTCAGCATTTTCGTGCTGGCTGTGTTTGTTGGCTATTACGTGGTCTGGAGCGTCACCCCGGCGCTGCACTCGCCGCTGATGGCGGTGACCAACGCCATTTCCTCGGTCATCATCGTCGGCGCCATGCTGGCCACCGGGCTGCACGGCAGCATCGTGGCGCATGTGCTGGGGTTCCTGGCCGTGGTGCTGGTGAGCGTTAACATCTTTGGCGGCTTCGCGGTGACCAACCGCATGCTGTCCATGTTCAAGAAGAAGTAACGGCCGATGAACCAGTCTCTTACCTCCTTCGCGTATCTAATCGCGGCGGTTCTGTTCATTCTGGCGCTGCGTGGTCTGTCGCATCCCACCACCTCGCGCCGGGGTAACCGGTTTGGCATCATCGGCATGACCATTGCCGTGGCGGCGACCTTCCTGCATGGCGGCATGGATTGGGGCTGGGTGCTGATTATTCTGCTAGGCATCGCCATTGGCGGCACCATTGGCCTGATCGTGGCGCAGAAGATCAAAATGACGGCGCTGCCGCAGCTTGTAGCAGCCTTCCACTCGCTGGTGGGTCTGGCGGCGGTGTTCGTGGCGGCCTCGGCGCTGACCGCGCCGCAGAGCTTCGGCATCGGCACCCCGCATCATATCCATGTCGAGAGCCTGATCGAAATGTCGATCGGCCTTGCTGTCGGCGCTATTACCTTCACCGGCTCGCTAATCGCTTTCGCCAAGCTGCAGGCGCTCATGAAGGGCACGCCGATCACCTTCTCCGGTCAGCACAGGCTGAATGGCGGGCTGGGTATTCTGGTGGTGCTGCTGATCATCGCCTTTGTCGTCTCCGGCGGCAGCCCGGTGCTGTTCTCGCTGATCGCGGTGCTGGCGCTGGCGCTCGGCTTCCTGCTTATCATCCCCATTGGCGGCGCGGACATGCCGGTGGTGATCTCGATGCTTAACTCCTATTCCGGCTGGGCGGCTTCGGGCATTGGCTTTACCATCGGCAATCTGGCGCTGATCATCACCGGCGCGCTGGTTGGCTCCTCCGGTGCGATTCTGTCCTACATCATGTGTAAGGGCATGAACCGCTCGATCATCAACGTGATTGCGGGCGGGTTCGGTAATACCGCCGATGCGGGGGCGGCCGCTGGTGGTGCCTCTGGCGACAAGGCCGTGAAGCATGGCTCCGCCGACGATGCTGCCTTCATCATGAAGAACGCCTCCAAGGTCATCATCGTGCCGGGCTATGGCATGGCGGTGGCGCAGGCCCAGCACGCCCTGCGGGAAATGGCGGACATGCTGAAAGAGGAAGGCGTGGAAGTGAAATACGCCATCCACCCTGTTGCGGGCCGTATGCCGGGCCACATGAACGTGCTGCTGGCCGAGGCGAGTGTGCCGTATGACGAAGTGTTCGAACTGGAGCAGATCAACAACGAATTCGCCACGGCGGACGTTGTGTACGTGATCGGCGCCAACGACGTGACCAACCCCGCCGCCAAGACCAATGCGGCCAGCCCGATTTACGGCATGCCGATTCTGGAAGTGGACAAAGCTAAGACTGTGCTGTTCGTGAAACGCTCCATGGCCTCCGGCTATGCCGGCGTGGAGAACGAGCTGTTTTTCAAGGACAACACGATGATGCTCTTTGGTGACGCGAAGAAGATGACCGAAGAAATCGTCCAGGCCCTCGGGCACTGAACAAAGAGTAAGTACTCTAAGAGGCGCCCATGTGGCGCCTCTTTATTTTGAGGTGGTTATGGAAGAGAAGCGTCTCAAGAGCTGGGAAGCATTCGTAACAGAAGTAAAGAGTCTTCGGGGGGAGACGACTGGAAATGGCTCTTACTTGCTATTCATGAGAGCATTGTGATGCTGACTGGAAGTGGGCAACAACCTGAGAAAGAGCTGGATATCCTGATATCCCACTCTTGGATTACCTTTCTCATGCGCTGATCGTACAAGACGAGATCGAAATTCCCACAAATACAAAGTGGGGAATGGATCGCGACAAATGGATTGAACTATTTTCGACGACTAGCTTTATACTATCCCGGACGAAGAGACGATCAGAGGTTTTGATTACTTAAACTATCTCCGGCAACATGGTTTTCCATCTCCGCTATTGGATAGGACGCGATCCATTTTAGTCCCGGCATTTTTTGCGTTCCAAAACATTGCAGAAAAAAGAAATGGCGCCACGATTTATGTTTTAATGCGCGTGAACGTAGACTCAAAAGTGCCGATGGATTTCCGTCAATATTTAGATTTTGTACTCGTAATGATGGGCACCGTCGGCATTTTATGCAGCAAGGTGAATACGCGATTTCTGCGCATTGGCAGAAGCACGAGGAGCGAGGAGGACATGACTGATATATCGCCAGTCACGAGACTAGCATCACTGAAAGTGAGCGTCTTCAAGACAATCAAGGGATAAAAAATTTATCTTGCCGTCTGAAGAGCGCTTGCGTGTTTTGGACATTCTCAACGAACAGAATATCAATGCCTACACGTTATTCGGTAACGAAGAGGGGCTCGTGCAAACTTTGGCAAACCGTCAATTCATGGGTTTATCAAAACCCGGGGCTTAGCCCAGGGTTTTAATGTCTCAGGCGTTCTGAGGTTACTTGCCCGTAGTTTGAACGCCGCGTACGTGCATGGCCAGCTTCGCAAAGGCGTTCTTCAGGCCACGGGCGATGGCTTGGCCAATAAGCTGATTACCTTCGGCGGCGGCGATCATGCTTTCGCCCATTGTCTCGAAAGAAGATGTGAAGTTCATTGTCAGCTCCTTCAAAATGGGATGAGCCCCGGTGAAGGACGTTCCTGCTAAACCATGACCTCACTATGCCAAAGCGCTTGCTGCGGTGCAACAAGAACTTTGACATAGCTGTTTCCCTCTCGGGGAAGGAGGGTTAACGCTTCCGCAGGGTCAAGATCGACCATGCGCCATCCACCAGCCGCTTTTCCAGCACCAGACCGGCGCGGCGGTGGCAGGAGACCACCCAGTTCACCTGCGTGTTCAGCAGTCCCGCTAGAATCGCCACCCCGCCAGGGGCCAGATGTGCGGCGAGATGATGCGCCATGGCGCAGAGCGGGCGAGCCAGGATGTTGGCGAAAACCAAATCGAACGGGGCGGCCTTGGTGATTTGGGAGTCCGACCAGCCATCGGCCTGGATGGCGTGAATCCTGTCCGCCACCCCGTTCAGCTTGGCATTTTCCTTGGCCACGCGGGCAGCACGGGCGTCGATATCCGTGGCCAGCACGTTTTTATGCATAAGTTTGGCGGCGGCGATGGCGAGAATGCCCGAGCCGGTGCCAAGGTCCAGAATCCGCTGCGGGTGGTGGCGTTTCACCAGATCCTCCAGCGTCACCAAGCAGCCGCGGGTGGAGTTATGCTCGCCGGTACCAAAGGCCAGACCGGCATCAAGCGTGATGGTGATGCGCCCTGGCAGCTCCGGCCCCTCGATATGGGTGCCGCGTATGGCAAACCGTGCGCCGATAAGCTGTTCCGGGAAGGCTTGCTGGGTGCGGGCCAGCCAGCCGCCCACGGGCACCAGCCCGCGCGTGATTTCTGGCGAGAAGCCGGAGACCATCTCGGCTACCATCAGGGCGGCAGCGAGATCGTCCTCATACTCGCCGCGTTCCTTCACGCCTTGCAGGTCCCATTCATCCGCGTCCTCGTCATGATAAAACGACACGGCGCGGCAGACGCTGGAAAGCGCCGCCTCGAAGGTTTCCATTACTTCAGCGGGGACGCGGAGCGAGATGCACTCCAGAACTTCCTCAGCCATCCTGGCGCTCCACGAAACGGTCCAGCACGCGTTTTTCTCCTGATGTCTCGAAATCAATATCCAGCCGGTCGTCATCGGCGGCAATGACGCGGCCATAGCCAAATTTCTGGTGGAACACCCGTGCCCCCACCGGAATTTTTTGCGTTCGGGCAGGGCGGGCTTGCACCTCCCATGCGTCCGGGCGGCGGGCCTGCACGGGGAAATGCGTGGCCGCCGGGGCCATGCGCCCGCCTTGCGGCTGGACCGAGCCGGAGTGGCGGATCACCTCCTCCGGCAGCTCGTCGATAAAGCGGCTGGGGATGGAGCTTTGCCAGTTGGCGTAGATGCGCCGGTTGGCGGCGTGCAGAATAATGGCGCGTTGCTTGGCGCGGGTGATGCCCACATAAGCCAGGCGCCGTTCTTCCTCCAAACTCTTATTGCCGCCTTCATCCAAGGCCCGCTGGTTGGGGAACACGCCTTCCTCCCAGCCGGGGAGAAACACCGTGTCGAATTCCAGCCCCTTGGCGCCGTGCAGGGTCATCATGGAAACCTTGGCGCCGTCTTCCTGCGCCTCAACCTCGGTGACGAGTGCGACATGCTCAAGGAAGGTTTGCAGCGTCTCGAAATCCGCCAAGGCGCGGGAAAGCTCCTTGAGGTTTTCCAGCCGTCCTGGTGCTTCTGGGGATTTGTCCGCTTTCCACATGGCGATATAGCCGGACTCTTCCAGCACTATATCCAGTGCCACCACCGGCCCCTGCGTGGCCAGAATGTTCCGCCAATCCTCGAACTGCTCCAGCAGGTTGCGCATGGTTGTGGCCAGCTTGCCGCGCAACCCGCCTTCCGCCACCAGCTTGGCGGCGGCGTCATGCAGCGGCATGTTATAGGCTCGCGCGGCCTCGTGCAGATTACGGATCGCGGCATCCCCTACGCCCCGCTTGGGCGTGTTCACAATCCGTTCGAAGGCGAGGTCGTCGCTGGGCTGTTCCAGCACGCGCAAATACGCGATGGCATCGCGTATTTCCGCGCGCTCATAAAAGCGCAAGCCGCCAATAATGCGGTAAGGCACGCCGAGTGTGAGTAGCCGCTCTTCAAACGAGCGGGTCTGGAACCCGGCGCGGACCAGAATTGCGATCTCGTTCAGAGAATGGCCGGAGCGCCAGAGGGATTCGATGCGCCCGCCCACGGTCCGGGCTTCCTCCTCTGAATCCCACAAGGAGATCACTTCAACCTTCTCGCCCTGGGCATCGTTGCGGCCAGGATGCAGCGTTTTGCCCAGCCGCCCTTCATTATGGGAAATCAGATGCGAGGCGGCGGCGAGAATCGGCTGGGTGGAGCGGTAATTAGCTTCCAGCCGGACCACTTTCGCCCCGGGGAAATCCTGCTCGAATTTCAGAATATTCTCAATTTCGGCGCCACGCCAGCTATAGATGCTCTGGTCGTCATCGCCCACGCAGCAGATGTTTTTATGCCCCTGGGCCAGCAGCCGCAGCCAGTAATATTGGACAAGGTTGGTGTCCTGATATTCGTCCACCAGAATATAGCGGAAGGTGCGGTGATAATAAGCCAGCACCTCCTGGTCGGTTTTCAAGAGATGCACCATTAGCAGCAGCAAATCACCGAAATCCACGGCGTTGAGCTGGCGCAGGCGGGTCTGGTAGGCGGCGTAGAATTCCTCCGCCCGGCCATTGGCGAAGTCCGTGGTCTCGGCCACCGGAATCTGGCCCGGCATGAAGCCTTTGTCTTTCCAACGCTGGATTTGCGCCATCAATGCGTTGGGTGGCCAGCGTTTAAAGTCGATCCGCGCGGCTTCCATAATCTGTTTGAGCAAACGGAGTTGGTCGTCTGTGTCCAGAATCGAGAAGCTGCTGGTCAGCCCCACCCGCTCCGCCCAGCGGCGCAACATGCGGGCGCAGAGGGCGTGGAATGTGCCGAGCCACAGCCCTTCCACCGGCCCGCCCATGATCTTCGCCACACGCTCGCGCATTTCCCGCGCCGCCTTGTTGGTGAAGGTCACGGTAAGAATCTGGTTGGGGAAGGCGCGGCGGCTGAGCAGAATATGGGCGAAGCGCGTGGTCAGCACCCGGGTTTTGCCCGTGCCGGCGCCGGCCAGCACCAGCACCGGGCCTTCGGTGCTTTCCACGGCGTCACGCTGGGCGCTGTTCAACCCCTCCAGATAGCTTGCCATGGATCAGGCCGCCGGGTCCGGTTTCACGCCCAGAATCCGGGCGATGGCATAGGTCAGGTCCGGACGGTTGAGCGTGTAGAAATGGAACTCGTCAATGCCGTTGGCTTGCAGCAGCCGTACCTGCTCCGCCGCCACGGCGGCTGCCACCATGCGGCGGGTTTCCACGTCGTCATCCAACCCTTCGAACATGCCCGCCATCCATTGGGGTATGGAGGTGCCGCAGGCCTCGCAGAATTTCCGAGCCTGGTTGAAGTTGGTGACCGGTAGAATCCCCGGCACGATTGGCGCCTTGATGCCTGCGGCCAGGGCGCGATCCATGAAGCGCAGGAAGATGTTATTGTCGAAAAACACCTGAGTGATGGCGCGCGTCGCCCCGGCATCCAGCTTGCGTTTCAGGTTGTCGAGATCCGCCTTGGGGCTGGCGGCCTGCGGGTGGGTCTCAGGGTAGGCTGCCACGGAAATCTCGAAGGCCGCGATTTTTTTCAGCCCTTCCACCAGATCCGCCGCGAAGGCGTAGCCGCCGGGATGGGGTGTATATGGCGCGCCGCCCGGCATGTCCCCGCGCAGGGCGACGATATGCTTGACCCCCGCCTGCCAATAACGCTCCGCGACCGCGTTCACGTCCTCTTTGGTGGCGCCCACGCAGGTGAGATGAGCGGCCGGGGTGAGGGCGGTTTCCTTGACGATTCGCAGCACGGTGGCGTGGGTGCGCTCCTGCGTTGAGCCGCCCGCGCCATAGGTTACGGAGACGAAATCCGGCCGCAAGGTCGCTAGCCGTTCGATGCAATGCCAGAGTTGGGCTTCCAGTCCCTCGGTCTTGGGCGGGAAGAACTCGAACGAGATCGCGGGCGGGGCGGCGCCGTCACGCGCGGGCAGAGGGGCAATACGCTCGCCCGCGGCCCAGCGTTCCAGAGTGTGCCTGTCAGGAGAATGGGTCATGGTCTGTTCGCTCCGTGCAGGGGGTTAGGTGGCAGGCCACGCCGTGTCGCGCAAGTGGCGCGAAGGCCACAACCGCGCGCGAAGCTCTGGCCCGGTGGTTGACGGCACGGTAATGACACTCACATTGATGGTGCCGCCACGCGCAGATGCTGTTGCCAGGAGACAGGTGAGATGAAGATGACGCTGAAAAGCCGGCTGATGAGGGGCTTGGCCGTGACTGTCCCCGGGCTGGTGCTGGCCGGGGCCCTGAGCGGCTGTGCCACGCCGCCGCCCAAAACAGATAAGGCGGATTACCAAGCCTATAAACAGCTCAATGACCCTCTGGAACCCACCAACCGCGTGTTCTTCAAGGTCAATAACGTGCTCGACACTTATGTGATGAAGCCGGTGGCCGAAGGTTATGTGCATGTCACCACCCAGGGCATCCGCAACCATGTAGGGGATTTCACCTCAAATATCGGTGAGCCCGCGCGGATGCTGAACTTCATGGCGTCAGGCGACCCCACGGATGCGGGTACGTCCCTCGTGCGGTTCTTGCTGAACTCCACCATCGGCATTGGCGGGATTTTCGACCCCGCCGCGGCGCTCGGCTATCCCAAGATTGACACGGATTTCGGCCTGACGCTGGCCAGCTGGGGCGTACCCGCCGGGCCGTATTTGTATCTGCCGGTCTTTGGCCCGTCCGGCGCCCGCGATGTGTGGAACCTGCCGGTGGAATGGGTCGCCACCCCCATGGCGGCCGCGCCTGCCAGTACTTCGCTTACCGATTTCGGCTATGCCGAAACCGGTATCGACCTGATCAACACCCGTGCGGAATATCTGCAGCCGATTGATCAGATCAATGCCACCGCGCTTGATCCTTATGCCACATTCCGGAGCCTTTATCGCCAATCTCGTGCCTCACAGCTCCAGCAGATCAAGCAACGTGACAAGAAGACCTGGCCGGACTGGTATCACCATCCGGCGCAATAAAGTAAGGGTTTAAGACAGACCATGCATTTTCGCCGCTTCTTTCTGGGGGCCGTGGCCTCCGTCCCAATGCTTGCCATGATGGCGGGTGCTGCTCACGCGCAGGCCATGGCACCTGCTGCCGCCAAGAGCTTCATCCAACAATCTGGTGACAAGTTGGTTGCCATCGTCAATGGTGATGGCACACAAAGGCAGAAAGCCACCGAGCTGCGGGATCTGGTGAACCAGATCGTCGCGGTGGATCAGGTGGGGGATTATGTTCTCGGCCGCTATAACCATGTGGCGACGCCGGCACAGAAACAGCAGTTCCTGACCCTGTTTCACCAGTTGCTGAGCTACAACATCACCTACCAGATCAAGGCCTATAAGGGCGTCAGCTTCACCGTGAACAAGGCCACTCAGCAGGGTAACGACGTGCTGGTGGATACCACAGTGACCGCGCCTGACAAATCCCCCGCCGACGTTGGTTGGGTGGTGGAGCAGGACAAGGGCCAACCCAAGATCATTGACGTGATAGTGGCGGGGACTTCCCTGCGCATTACCACCCGCAACGATTATGCGGGCGTGATCACTGATAATGGTGGCCAGGTTTCGGCGCTGCTGAGCGCCATGCAGAACCAGATCACAAAAATCTCCTCCAGCCAGTAACAGTCTGGCGGCAAAAAAAAAGGGGCCGTTCTGGCCCCTTTTTTATGGTTTATGGAGACGCCGCTCCCGAGCCGTCGCCTGGAGCCACAGCTGGGGCCGGGGGCGGGTTAAGCAGCTTGTTCCAGTCCAGCGGCGGCAGGTCGCCGGTTTTTTTGCCGTTCACGACAATGCCGCCCTTGCCATAGACCGTATGCATGGCCAGCTCCTGCCCGCCATCTGTGGTGGTGGATAGGTATGGCGAGAGCGTGGCCTCAATCTGGCTGATCCAGTCCTGCAGGCCGGGGTAGGAGCCGGTCAGCGCGCCGGTGAACTGGTCCAGATGGTCGGCGGTGACGTCTGTCTTGCCGGAGGGCTGGCCCGCTTTGTCGAACGCCACGGTGCCGTCGGCCTTAAGCTGGCAGGGGCCGAGCTTCAGGCTGAGGCTACCCTGGCCGCTGCCGCCCGCCATGGCCCATTGATGCAGGGTTTGCAGCATGAATTTGTCGCGCGCGTCCTGGTCCTGAAAGCTGGCTTCCTGCTTGGCGATGCTGCGCCAGTCCAGCGGGCCTGATAGCCGGGCCGTGACGGCGACATGCTCGATTTTCCCGCCAAAGGGCAGGTTGAGCAGCCGGGTCAGAATCGGGGAGAGGCTAAAATCATGCATGTCCTCCCGCAGGGCCAGGGCGGTCTGGCTGGCGTTGGCATTGGCGTTGAGTGATTCATGCAGGGTCAGCGTGCCGATCTGCGCCACTTGCAGGCTGCCATTGCTGGCCAGCAGGTTCACGCCCGCGAACTGTGCATCGCCGTTGATGATGGGGTTGTCTGTATCGCCCAGCCAGATGGAGGGGGAGAGTGTCTCGGTAATATCTGCCACCTCGAAGGTCAGCGCGCCGGAGGCCTCAGAACTGCTGATGGCGATACTCAGCGGCATGTCCACATGCAAGGTCAACGGATGCAGCAGGCTGATATGCGCACCCAGGCTGGCGGCACTGGCTGTCACGGCCGGAACCGAGGGCTCAGGCTGCGAGGTCCAGTGCGGATGGCTAATCATCACGCTGGCAAGCAGGGGCGAGCGGCTGGTGGCGATCTTGTCGTAGGAGATATGCGCCGTGCCGCTGGCATTGACCTGGTTGATCTCAGCCGTGACCAGCTGTTTCAGCCGCATATTGGCGTAAAGCCAAAGCCCCAGCCAGACCAGCACGACCAGAATAACGAGCCCGCCCAGCCCTTTTATGAAACTTCGCATCCGCGATCCTCTCAGGATTTGTTCGCTTCCGTTGTGCCGCACCCTTGACCGGCGGCCAAGTGTGGGGGCTTTAGCAGAGCCATGAAGATTTATTCGGACTGGCGCGCTCTGCCTGCCGCCGCTCGCGGGGCCAGCGTGGCTATGGGGAATTTCGACGGCGTGCATACCGGTCACGCAGCGGTGCTGCGGGCCGCCCATGCCGCCCGTCCGGACGCGCCACGCGCCGTGTTGACCTTCGAGCCGCATCCGCGCGAATATTTTCGTCCGCAGGACCCGCCCTTCCGCCTGACCTTGGCGGCGGAACGCGCGGCGGCGCTGGAGGCGCTGGGGGTGGAAATTCTCTACCAGTTGCCCTTCGACGCTGAATTTGCCCATCTCACCGCCGAGGCCTTCGTGCAGGAGGTACTGTTTCAGGGTATCAGCGCCGTGCATCTTTCCTGCGGGGCGGATTTCGCCTTCGGTCACCGGCGCGGCGGCGATGTGGCGTTTTTGAGCGCCAAGGCCGAGGCGCTGGGCATTGGCCTCTCGATCGTGCCGCAGGTCACGGACGCGCAGGGGCCCATCTCCTCCAGCCGCATCCGGCGTTTGTTGCAGGATGGCTACCCGGAGCGCGCGGCGGTGCTGCTGGGGCGACCCTGCTCCATCAGGGGCGAGGTGTTGCATGGCGACAAGCGTGGCCGCACCATCGGGTTTCCCACCGCCAATATCTCGCTGGGACGGCATCTTGAGCCGCAGCGCGGGGTTTATGCCGTCACCGCCCGGATTGCCGGTAAATGGGTGAAAGGCGTGGCCAATATCGGGCTGCGCCCCACCGTGGGCGGCACCGAATCCCGGCTGGAAGCGCATTTCTTCGCGTTCGAGGGCGACCTTTACGGGCAGGATCTGGTGGTGCAACTCCGCCATTTTATCCGCGAGGAGCAGAAATTCCCGGATTTTGAGGCGCTGAAGGCGCAAATCGCCCGCGATGCGCGCGAAGCCAGCCGCCTGCTTGACGCTTTGCCGGGCGGGGCCGCATAAATGCGCCATGACCGGCCCTTACGACCGAATTATACCGCCTACCCGGGCCTGAAACGGGTTCCCGCGCGTTCCTGCGCCTTCCTTGCCGTGTCGTTTTCCGCCGCCAGGTGATTGCTTCCCATGACTGAAACGCTGACCGATTATAAATCCACCGTGTTCCTGCCGCGCACGGCGTTCCCCATGCGTGGGGAACTGCCCAAGCGTGAGCCGGAGATACTGCGCCGCTGGACGGAGATGGACCTCTGGGCCCGCCTGCGCGCCGCCGCCAAGGGCAGAAAGCCCTTCGTGCTGCATGACGGCCCGCCTTACGCCAACGGCAACCTGCATATC
Source organism: Acidocella aminolytica 101 = DSM 11237 (assembly GCF_900129125.1). Classification (GTDB taxonomy): domain Bacteria; phylum Pseudomonadota; class Alphaproteobacteria; order Acetobacterales; family Acetobacteraceae; genus Acidocella; species Acidocella aminolytica. The sequence goes on from NZ_FQVJ01000007.1 coordinate 73,306, forward strand.
GGCCACGCGCTGAACAAGATTCATAAGGATGTCATCAACCGCGCCCAGCAGATGGCGGGCAAGGATGCGGATTACATCCCCGGCTGGGACTGTCACGGCTTGCCGATTGAATGGAAGGTCGAGGAAAAATACCGCGCCAAGAAGCTGGATAAGGACCAGGTGCCGGTTCTGGAATTCCGCAAGGAATGCCGGGAGTACGCGCAGCATTGGCTGGATGTGCAGGCGGCGGAATTCCAGCGCCTCGGCGTGGCAGGGGACTGGGCGAACCGCTACGCGACCATGGATTTTGCCTCCGAGGCGGCCATTGCCGGGGAAATCGGCAAGTTCCTGCTCAACGGCGCGCTCTATCGCGGCCTGCGTCCGGTGATGTGGAGCCCGGTCGAGAAAACCGCCCTGGCGGAAGCCGAGGTTGAGTATCACGACAAGAAAGACACGGCGATTTATGTCCGGTTCCCCGCCGCCGCTGCGGAGGGGGCATTCGCGGGCTGCGCCATTGTGATCTGGACCACGACCCCCTGGACTATTCCGGGCAATCGCGGCCTCGCAGCGGGGCATGAACTGGAATATGCCATCGTCACCGTAGATGAGGTGGCAGAGGGCAGTCTGGCCGTGCCCGGTGAACGGCTGATTGTCGGCACGGAATTGCTGGAGGCCTTCGCCAAGGAGGTCGGCATCACCGCCCACTCCGTCGGGGAGCGTTTCAAGGGCACGGCGCTTGAAGGTCAGCATTTCCAACATCCGCTGGCCAAGGCTGATGCGGGGTTTGATTTCACCGTGCCGGTGATGCTGGGTGAGTTCGTGACCATGGAGGCGGGCACCGGCATTGTCCACATGGCCCCTGGCCATGGCGAGGACGATTTCGCGCTCTGCAAGGCCAACGGCATCAAAGTGCCGGAGACGGTGGGCGATGACGGCACCTATTACCCCTCCGTGCCGCTGTTCGCGGGCTTGCATGTGTATAAGGCCGCCGGTCCGGTGTGCGACAAGTTGACCGAAATGGGCAATCTCGTCCATCGTAATGAATTTTTGCACTCCTACCCGCATAGCTGGCGCTCCAAGGCGCCGCTGATTTACCGTGCCACCGCGCAATGGTTCATCCGCATGGATGGCGAGGACCGGATCCGCGAACAGGCGCTCGCCGCGCTGGATGAGACAAAGTTTGTGCCCGAGATTGGCCGCAACCGAATCCGCTCCATGGTGGAAACCCGGCCGGACTGGTGCATTTCCCGCCAGCGCGCCTGGGGCGTGCCCATTGCCATTTTCGTGGATAAGCGCACCCACGAGCCGCTGCGCGACGAAGGGGTGGTGGAGCGTGTAGTGGAGATTTTCACCCAGGAAGGCGCGGACGCCTGGTACGCCCGCCCGGCCAGCGACTTCCTGGGCCTCGACCGTAACCCGGATGATTACGAGCAGATTTTCGACGTGGTCGATGTCTGGTTCGAATCCGGCTCCACCCATGCCTTCGTGCTCGAAGCGCGGGGTATGAGCTGGCCCGCCGATGTGTATCTGGAAGGCTCGGACCAGCATCGCGGCTGGTTCCAATCCTCGCTGCTGGAGGCCGTTGGCACACGTGGCCGCGCGCCCTTCAAGGCAATTGTGACGGATGGCTTCGTACTGGACGAGCAGGGGCGCAAAATGTCTAAATCGCTCGGCAACGTCACCGCCCCGCAGGAGGTGAACGACAAATACGGCGCGGATATTCTGCGGCTGTGGGTGCTGAACTCGGATATTTCCGAGGATCTGCGTATCGGCCCGGAAATTCTGAAGCAGCAGGCGGAACTGTACCGGCGGCTGCGCAATTCGCTCCGCTGGATTCTCGGCTCGCTGGACGGTTTCTCGGAGGCTGAACGCGTTGCGCCCGAGAATTTCCCGGACCTGGAGAAATTCTTGCTGCACCGGCTGTGGGAGCTGAACGGCAAGCTGCGCACGGCGGTGGAAGGCCATGATTGGACCGGCGTTTATCCCGCCATCCATCATTTCTGCACCACGGACCTCTCGGCTTTCTATTTCGATATCCGCAAGGATAGCCTGTATTGCGATGCGCCGTCCTCGCACACACGCAAATCCTGCCGCAGCTTCCTGGATATTCTGTTCCGTTGCCTGACCACTTGGCTCGCCCCCGCATTGCCCTTCACGGCGGAAGAAGCCTGGATGGCGCGTTACGGCGCCGAGGCGTCCGTGCATCTGGACGCGTTGGAGGATGCGCCGGAGGCGTGGGCAAATGATGCCCTGGCCGAAGGCTTCGCGCAGATTCGCGCATTGCGTGGCGATGTGACCGGCGCCATCGAGAAAATGCGCGTGGAAAAGCAGATAGGCTCCTCCCTCCAGGCGCAGGCCGTGCTGGCCGATGGCGCCCGGACGTTTGGTGATGAAGCCTTTTGGGCGGAAATCTGCATCACCTCCGCAGCCGCCTTTGGTGAGGAGAATAAGGCGGGTATCGCCCCCGGCCAGAAATGCGAACGCTGCTGGAAAGTGCTGCCGGAGGTGGGGGACAACGCCAAGCACCCCACGCTCTGCCGGCGCTGCTGCGAGGCTGTTGAGGAAATCGCCTGATGCGCTTTGGCATCGGCCTGCTGGTCGCCGCCTTTGTGCTGGCGGCGGACCAGGCCAGCAAATATGCCGTGCTGCACATCCTGCATCTGCAACAGGGTCAGCTCTTGGTACTGCTGCCGGTGCTGGATTTCGTGCTGGTTTGGAATCACGGCATCACCTTCGGGCTGTTCGCAGGATTCGGGGCTAAAATTCTGCTCGCGGTGCTGGCCAGCGCCGTGGTGCTCGCGCTGCTGATCTGGATGTTCCGTACTCGCAGCTGGCTGGTGACACTCGCCGTGGGCGCCATTGCGGGCGGGGCCGTTGGCAATGTGCTAGACCGCTTGCGCTATGGCGCGGTGGTGGATTTTATCCATGTGCATATCGGGGCGCTGGCCTACCCTTGGGTGTTCAATGTGGGGGATTCCGCCATCGTCTGCGGGGTGGTCGCGCTGATGTTCGATAATATCCGCCGCAAGCCGACTGTTGCGGCGGATAAAGGGTAAGGATAGGAAGACGCCATGATAACACGCCGCGCCATTGCCGTTCCCTCGACCATCGTGCTCGCTCTGGCGCTTGCCGGGTGCAGCTCCGGTATGAAGAAAACCTTTGGGCTGGAAGCCAACCCGCCCAACGCTTATGAGGTCGGCAGCTTGCCGCCGCTGTCCCTGCCGCCGGAGTTGGGCCAGCTTCCCGCGCCCAATCCCGGCCAGCCGCCCACGCAGGAGGTCAGCGCCGCGCAGGAGGGAGCCAATGTCATCGCCCCGGCCAACGCGCTGCCCACCGCGCCGCCAAGCATGTCTACCGCCGATAACGCGTTTCTGAACCAGGCCGGTCCGGCGCCGCAGGGCAATATCCGCGCTCAGGTGAACCAGAATGCCGCGGTGTCCAGTCGGTCCAGCAGCTTCGTCAATTCCCTGATGGACGACAATTCTAACGCCCCGACGGTGGTGAATGCCAGCGCCGAGCAGCGCCGCCTGCAGGAAAACGCCGCCCTCGGCAAACCGGCCACCGCCGGCGCCACGCCGCAGGAAACCAGTGCCCCGCCGAGCCTGTGGGACCGTTTCCTAAATATTTTCTAATAAAAAAGGGGCCGTGGCCCCTTTTTTTTGTCCGCTCCTGCGGCTGGGTGGGGGGTTAGCCCACCCGCTCCACCCGCGCGCCGCACCCGGCGAGCTTCTGCTCCACGGATTCGTAGCCACGGTCCAGATGATAGACGCGGGAGATCGTCGTCTCCCCCTGCGCGGCCAGGGCGGCAAGCACCAGCGAGAAAGAGGCGCGCAGGTCTGTCGCCATCACTGGCGCGCCGGTCAAATGCTTCACCCCGCGCACAATGGCGGACGAGCCCTGAATGTTGATCTTCGCCCCCATGCGCGCCAGTTCCGGCACGTGCATGAAGCGGTTTTCAAAGATGTTCTCGGTAATCAGCGAGGCCCCTTGCGCCACCGTCATCAGCGCCATGAACTGCGCCTGCATGTCCGTAGGAAAGCCGGGGAAGGGCTCGGTGGTCACATCCACCCCATGTAGCCCGTTGGCGCGGGTCACACGGAAGCCGTTTTGCGCTTCGGTAATCACCACTCCGGCCTCGGCCAGGGAGGTCAGCACCGCGCCCAGATCCGCCGCGCGAGCATTTTCTAGGAACACATCGCCGCCAGTAATGGCCGCCGCGCAGGCATAGGTGCCGGTCTCGATCCGGTCCGGCAGAATGGCGTGGTCCGCGCCATGCAGGTCCTTCACGCCCTCAATGGTCAGCGTGTCGGTCTCCAACCCTTCAATTTTGGCGCCCATTGCGATCAGGCATGTGGCAAGATCGGTGATTTCCGGTTCGCGGGCGGCGTTTTTCAGCACGGTCTGGCCATCCGCGAGGGCGGCCGCCATCAGCAGGTTCTCCGTGGCGCCAACGGAGACGAAAGGGAACACAATGGTCGCCCCCTTCAGCCCCTGCGGCGCCTTGGCGTTCACATAACCGCCATCCAGCTCAATTTGCGCGCCCATCGCCTCCAACCCTTTCAGGTGCAGGTCAACGGGACGGGTACCTATGGCGCAGCCGCCGGGCAAGGAGACGCGGGCCTCCCGCGTGCGGGCCAGCAACGGCCCCAGCACAAGAATCGAGGCGCGCATCTTCCGTACGATCTCATAAGGCGCCTCGGTGTTGGTGATCTTGCCGCCCAGCGTCAGGCTGCGCCCGTTGGGCGTCACCTCAATGCCATGCTGTGCCAGCAGTTGGGACATGGTGGCGATATCCGCCAGCCTGGCGACATTGGAGAGGGTCAGCCGCTCATCCGTCAGCAACCCGCAGGTCATCAGCGGCAGGGCGGCGTTTTTGGCGCCGGAAATGGCGATGGTGCCGTGCAGCGGCACGCCGCCGGTAATGCGAATCGAGTCCATGTTGTTGCTTACATCCTTGGCAGCGACACGCCGCGCTGGCCCATATATTTGCCCGCCTTATCGGCGTAGGAGACCTCACAAGGGCTGTCGCCCTTCAGGAACAAAAACTGACAGATGCCTTCACCCGCATAAATTTTGGCGGGCAGGGGGGTGGTGTTGGAAATTTCGATGGTCACCTGGCCTTCCCATTCGGGCTCCAGAGGGGTGACGTTCACGATAATACCGCAACGCGCATAGGTGGATTTGCCCAGGCAGATCACCAGAACATCCCGAGGAATACGGAAATATTCCACGGTGTTGGTCAGCGCGAAGCTGTTGGGCGGAATAATGCAGACCGGCCCGGTGCGGTCCACGAAGCTGGCGGGGCTGAACGCTTTGGGGTCCACCACCGCCGAATCGACATTGGTGAAAACCTTGAACTGCTCTGAGCAGCGCGCGTCATAGCCGTAGGAGGAGAGGCCGTAAGAGACAACGCCATCGCGCTTCTGGCTCTCCACGAAAGGTTCAATCATCCCGTGTTCCAGGGCCTGCTGGCGAATCCAATGGTCGGGCATCACGGGCATTTTGGGTCGTCCTTTTTCTCGGCGGGTTTGGCGCGGGCCTGGGCCTTGCGGCGGGCCAGGTTGGCGCGCAGTGCGGCGGCCTCTGCATGCTCCCGCGCCTGGCGGGCAGCTGCGGTCTTGTCGGATCGTGAGGGGGGGGGCGACGCCTTCATGCGGGACGTTCAAGCCGTTTCCTGAGCTTTTCGTCAAGGCCGGTTGTGAAGGAGATTGTGTGGTGACTGGAGCGGGCGAAGGGATTCGAACCCTCGACCCCAACCTTGGCAAGGTTGTGCTCTACCCCTGAGCTACGCCCGCATCATGTCACGCCGGTTTAATTGGAGCGGGCGAAGGGATTCGAACCCTCGACCCCAACCTTGGCAAGGTTGTGCTCTACCCCTGAGCTACGCCCGCTCGCGGCGTGGGAGGCTCTTTATAGGGGCGCGCTTTGGATTGCAAGCGGCGGTGAATGGGTTTGCAGCATTCAAACATGTTTGGGGTGTGAGAGACGGCTTGAATCCTATATAAAGGGCTGAAACCTTTATGACGGATCAAGCCTGATGAACACGCTCTTCAACGACGCACCCGGTCCGCAGGAGGCCGCACCCTCCGCCTTCATTATCGACGGCACACAGGCAAATTTCATGGAAGAGGTCATTGAGGCCTCGCGTGAAATGCCTGTGCTGGTGGATTTCTGGGCCACTTGGTGCGGGCCATGCAAAACCCTCACCCCGGCGTTGGAGCGCGTGATCAACGCCCAGAAAGGGCGGGTGCGGCTCGTGAAAATTGATGTAGACCAGAATCGTGAGCTGGTCGCGCAGCTTTCGCGCATGGGGCTACCCATGCAGTCCGTGCCGACGGTGGTGGCGTTCTGGCAGGGACAGATCGCGGATACGTTCTCCGGCGCGTTGCCGGAAAGCGAGATCAAGCGCTTTGTCGAGGCACTACTGAAAATTGCGGGCAGCTCCGCCCCGGGCGAAGCGCTGATTACCGAGGCCAAGGCGTTGTTGGACCAGGGCCAGCCCGAGCAGGCCGCACAATATTTCGCGGCAGCCTTGCAGGAAGCGAAGGACAAGCCGGAAGCCTGGGGCGGTCTGGTGCGCGCTTTCCTGGCCATAGGAGAGGAGCATCAGGCCGAGCAAGTGCTGGCCCAGGTGCCCGAATCCATCGCTGAACATGCCGAGGTCACCGGGGCTCGCGCCGCCCTAACCCTGGCGCAGGAAGGCCGCAAGGCCCAGGCCGCCATGGCCGGGCTCGAGTCGCGCCTGGCCGCCAATCCAGACGATCACGAAGCCCGTTACGATCTGGCCACCGCTCTCAACGCCACCGGCGCGCGGGCCGAGGCCGCCGCCGCGCTGCTGGAGATCGTGAAACGCGACCGCGCCTGGAACGAGGATGGCGCGCGGATGCAACTGCTCAAATTCTTCGAAGCCTGGGGAATGGACGATCCGGCGACAATGACCGCCCGCCGCAAGCTCTCCACGCTGCTGTTCAGCTAAGCCCATGAATGCGGCCTCTTTGAAACTGGACGCTCTGCCCGAGGAGTTTCCCATTTTCCCGCTCGCTGAGGCGTTGCTGCTTCCGGGCGGGCGGTTGCCGCTGAATATCTTTGAGCCGCGCTATCTCGCGCTGGTTGAGGATGCACTGGGGCAGGGGCGGTATTTCGGCATGGTGCAGCCGGATAAGCGCCTGCCGGAGGGTGAAAACGGCCCCGGCCTGTATCGCACCGGCTGCCTAGGCCGCATCAACGCTTTTGAGGAAACCGATGACGGGCGGTTTCTGATTTCCCTGAACGGCGTGATCCGCTTCACCATCGCCGAGGAAGTCGGCATGCGGCACGGCTACCGCCGGGTGCGCGCCGGTCTGGCAGGGTTCGCGGCGGATCTGTCGCCGGTGGAAACGGCGATTCTGCCCTTCCCGCGGCAGGATTTACTGGACGCGCTGCACCGATATTTCGCCGCCGCCGGGGTGGAGGCAAACTGGGAGGCCATCGGGGAAATGGACGATGTCACCCTTGTGACCTCCCTTTGCATGGCGTGCCCCTTCTCCAGCGAGGAAAAGCAGGCCCTGCTGGAAGCGTGGGATATATCGCACCGGGCAGAGGCGTTGCGCGCGTTGCTGGAGATTGACGCTTTTGATGGCGGCCCAGGTAACGGTGACACGCCAAAAGCAAGCTAGAACTGTAAAAGAACAGTGCGCGCCGCGCTATCTTGAAATCAGGTTGGGATGATGGACGACAAAACACGCGAACCGGGCATCGACCCGCGCCTTCTGGAAATGCTGATCTGCCCGCTCACGCGCGGGCCGCTGCGCTATGACGCCGTGCGGAGAGAACTGATCAGCGACAAAGCCGGGCTGGCTTTTCCTATCCGCAATGGCATCCCCATCATGTTGGCTGAGGAGGCAAGGCCGCTGGAACCGTGAGTGCGCCTGCGCCGGAGGAAGAGGCCGAACTACTCGTTCCCGTTGGGCGTATGCGCCTCACCGCCGTGATTGTGGCGGTGGCGCTGTTCATGCAGAATTTGGATTCGACGGTGGTGACCACGGCGCTGCCCGCCATGGCCGGGAGCTTCCATGTCGACCCGCTCTATATGAGCATGGCAGTCACTTCCTATCTCATCTCGCTGTCGGTGTTCATTCCCGCCTCGGGCTGGGTGGCGGACCGTTTTGGCGCCAGGCAGGTGTTCCGCACGGCTGTGGTGGTGTTCACGCTGGGCTCGATATTTTGCGGCTTCGCGCCCAATCTGCCGGTGTTGGTGGCATCCCGTGTGGTGCAAGGGCTCGGCGGGGCGATGATGCTGCCGGTGGGGCGGTTGTTGCTGCTGCGTTCAGTCAGCCGCGCGCAGATGGTCTCGGCAATGGCCTGGCTGACCATGCCAGCCCTGCTGGGGCCGATTTTGGGGCCGCCTCTGGGCGGTTTTATTGTCTCTTTCGCCTCCTGGCGCTGGGTGTTCGACATCAACGTGCCGATTGGCCTAGCCGGGGCGGTCGCGGTATCGCTGTTCATCCCGGATGTGCGGGAGGAAGGACGCGGCGGGCATCTCGATTCGCTGGGCATTCTGCTCTCCGGTCTCGCTATGGCGTTGCTGATGGTGGGACTGGAAACCGTCGGGCGCGGGCTGATCCCGCTTTACTGGACCTTGCTTGCTTTTTTGGGCGGCGGGCTGTCCTGCCTGTTCTACGTGCTCCATGCCCGGCATGAGGAAAACCCGGTACTCGACCTCTCTTTGATGCGGGTGCCTACCTTCGCGATCTCCTTGCTGGCGGGCACGTTGTTCCGTGTCGCGGTAGGGGCGCTGCCGTTTTTGCTGCCTCTGATGCTGCAACTTGGCTTTGGCAAATCGCCTTTGGCCAGCGGCCTTATCACCTTCGCGGCGGCGGCGGGCGCGCTGCTGATGAAATTCGCCGCGCAGCCGGTTCTGGCGCGGTTCGGGTTCCGGTCCGTGCTGGTCTGGAATGGCCTCATCGCGGCCTTGAGCATGGCCATCTGCGCCGCCTTCCGGCCTGCCTGGCCAGTCTGGCTGATGGACGGGGTGCTGTTTGTCGCGGGGTTCTTCCGGTCCTTGCAATTCACCGCCTTCAACAGCATCGCCTATGGCGACATTCCCCGTGCGCGCATGTCCGCCGCCACAACATTCTATTCCACCGTGCAGCAACTCTCCCTGACGATGGGCGTGGTGATAGGCGCCGCTAGCCTGGAGGTTTCCAGTTGGGCCAGCGGGCATAGGGTGCCGAGCCTATCCGATTACGGGATCGCGTTTCTGGTGGTGAGCGGCGTGGCCCTGCTGGCCATTCCGCTTTGCGCCCGGCTGCCCCGCAATGCCGGGGCGCAGCTCAGCGGCCATCGGGGCTGAGATGGTTATTCGCAATCCTTGGGCAGCAGCAGCCGCTTGAGGCTGGCATTGGCATTGCCGCTGCCCAGCTGGCGCCAGGTGCTGGTCACCAGAAATTCAGACAAAGCGGCGGTGGGGTAGCCTTCGTCAATCCGCGCGGCGGCTTTATCCGGCCGCGTGGGGCCCGCCAGCATCAGTGCCAGCTCATGCAGCCCCGGATTATGCCCGATCACCAGCACGCTGCGGACGGTCTCAGGCAGATCCCGCAGCGTGTTCAAAATCTGCGGCGGCGTAGCCATATAAAGCTGGGGCAGGGCGTCAATATTTGGCCACTCATCCCAAACCGGGGCGTTTTCCAGCTCTTCCAGCGTTTGCTGGGTGCGCGTGGCGGTGGAAACCAGCACGACCTCCGGTGCCAGCCCTGCTTGGCGCATGGCTTGGGCGATCTTGCCTGCGGCACGACGGCCTTTTTCCGTCAGGGCGCGGTCATGGTCGGACTGGTCGCCGGTCGCGGTTTCGGCTTTGGCGTGTCGAAGCAGAAAGAGCTGATGCATGGCATGATTGTGCCATGATAGAATGCTTCTGTCGCCCCTATCTGGTCTCTGAAACTTGCTGGGAAGGAACTCATGCAACTCACGCGCAAGATGCTTGAAAGGCGAGGTTTTTTATCGGGAGCGACGGCTTTGGCTGCGGTCCCGGCGGCAAAAGCGGCGCCCTTGCCTGTGCCTTCAAGTAACCAAATGCACTTCAAAATTCTTCGCAATGGCTCTCATATTGGTGAAGAGCTGATGAAGTTTACGCAAGATGGTGACAATCTGCGGGTTGATATCCATGCGGACATGGTGGTCCGAATCGCCGGGATTCCGATTTTCCATTACGGCGCGTCGGTGGTGGAACGCTGGAAGGCGGGTAAATTTCTCCGGGTGGACAGTAAGGTGAACCATAACGGCACCCGGCTTTCCGTGCTGGCTAACCAAATTCCGGGCGGCTACGCGGTGGAAAGCACGAAGGCTGGCGATTACCAATATACCGGCAACCCGCCGATGCTGCCGCTGACCTACTGGAACAAGGCCATCCTAAAGTCAATGATTCTGAACGTGGAGACCGGGCATCATTATAAGGCAGTTGTGAATTCACCCGGCTGGAACAAGCTGCCCACGGCGGAGGGGGGCACCATTCTCGCCCAGCGTTTCGATGTCACCGGCAAGCTGCATCTGACCGTATGGTACGACCAGTACGACCAGTGGTCAGGGTTGGAGTTCCATGTCAGCGGGAACGAGATGTTCCAGAAATATGTGACCTAACCCGGGCCGGGTCAGCTCAGGTTTTCCTCGGGATGGCGCAAATGCCACAGTCGCTCATGCGCGGCCACGAGACTTTCAATGCTCTTGCGACGGTTGGTATCGGACGGAACCGTGCGGCGGGTGAGCATGGATTCCAGAATCCGCAGAAGCTGCTCGGCAATTTCATAGTCGCCCTGGTCGCACGCGTGGTGGAAGGCGAGCAGAATCTTGTCGGATAAGCGGCGGGTATAACGAGGTGTATTGCCGCCTGTCCGCGCGGAGGACCGTTCAATATCTGCTTCAGGGGCTGTGAAACCTGCCATATGTTTTGGTCCGGTCATTAAATAGAGTCGACGTTCTTTATTATTGGCGTGCGCGAGGCACATTTATAGCCATTGTTCTCAATTTTTATGCCACGATCGCTCACGGTAAACATATTAAGCTAATATGACCTAAAATTAAGTGTGCCTACATAGAAGTATTAAAAGAAAATTTTTCGTCTGGCTAGATAAACACAAAACTTTGATTAACGCAGAAATGTTGCGATTTCGCAAGGTATTATCTTATTAATAGTGGTTTACTTTTTGTTTACTACCGAGGGTGCGGGCCAAACGCCGCCTGACCGAGAAAAAATCTGATCTTATTAAATTGTTATGGGAAAACCGGACAGTGACCCGGTTGAGAGCGCCGGCAAGGGCTGTCTCGCCTGAACCCTGAGTGAATTTCAGTCGGAAAGTCGCCGTAAAGGCGGCGTGGCGCTCAAATGAGCGCTGAATGGCAGAAGCTAGAACACGCAGCTTGTTTCCGCGCATTCTAACTCTCTGTTTGGATAGACGGCTTTGTGTGTTTATTTCGACGATGTCTCGTCAATGTAAACGCGCTTGACGCTGGAGCGCCTTACTCTTGCGACTGGGTGTTGTCCGCTACCGGCGCGTCGTCGAAATCCGACCAGACATCCTCCCAGGAGCCCGTGGTGGAGGCTTTGCTGTACTCGGTGGAGCGGTTTTCGAAGAAATTCGTATGCTCCACGGCGTTCAGCATTTCATCCAGCCAGGGGAGGGGGTTTTTCTCGACATGGAACAGCGGGTTCAGCCCCAGCCCGCCCAGGCGGCGATCGGCGATATAGCGGATATAGTGCTTCACCTCATCGGCGGTGAGCCCTTCCACCGCGCCGAGCTCAAAGGCGAGGTCGATAAACGCATCCTCATGGTCCACGATGGTCGCGCAGGTTAGGTAGATTTCCCGGCGCAGCTCCTCGGTCCAGACTTCCCGGTTTTCCGAGATGAAAGTGCGGAACAGCTTGGTGATGCTCTCGCAATGCAGTGACTCATCGCGCACGGACCAGGTGATGATCTGCCCCATGCCCTTCATCTTGTTAAAGCGCGGGAAGTTCAGCAGAATCGCGAAAGAGGCGAAAAGCTGAAGCCCCTCGGTGAAGGCTCCAAAAGCGGCGAGGGTCTTGGCGATCTCATGCTTGTTCTCCATCGAGAAGCTGTGCATGTAATCGTATTTGTCCTTCATCGCCTTGTATTTGAGGAAGGCCTGATACTCCAGCTCCGGCATTCCCACCGTATCCAGCAGATGCGAATAGGCGGCGATATGCACGGTCTCGATATTCGAGAATGCCGAGAGCATCATCAGCACTTCTGTGGGTTTGAACACCTGGGCGTAGTGCCGCATGTAGCAGTTATTCACCTCGACATCCGCCTGGGTGAAGAAGCGGAAAATCTGGGTGAGCAAATTGCGCTCAGCCTCGGTGAGTTTTTTGTGCCAGTCACGCACATCCTCGGCCAGTGGCACTTCCTCGGGCAGCCAATGCACACGCTGTTGGATCAGCCATGCCTCATAGGCCCAAGGATAGCGGAAGGGTTTATAGACCGGGTTTTCGGTCAGCAAATCCATTTTCTTGTCAGCCTCGGGGGGCGTCACGCTCGTGCTCATCGTTATAGCCTTCAAAGACTGGGCCATGGCCCTCATCCTTTAGAAAAGTGGTGCGGGGTCAATGCCCACGCGGAAAGCTGGCCTGTTACTGGCAGGCCAGGCATTCTTCGTAATTATTCGCCCCCGCCGCGGCCAGGGGCAGCGTAGCCCCGGCATCGTTCGCGGGCGCTTCATCCAGCGTTACGGTGACTTTCTTCTCAGACACGTTGTCAGCACGCTGGATCGAGAGCGAGCGGCAATAATAAAGCGACTTCACGCCCTTTTTCCAGGCCTGGAAATGAATCTGATGTAGGTCGCGCTTATGAACGTTCGCCGGCAGGAACAGATTGATCGACTGGCTCTGGCAGATAAACGGCGCGCGGTCCGCCGCGTGTTCCACCACCCAGCGCTGGTCCAGTTCGAACGCGGTCTTGAACACGTCCTTCTCATGCTGGCTAAGGAAATCCAGATGCTGCACCGAGCCTTTATTGATGGTGATGGAGGACCAGATCTCCTCATTATCCTGCCCATACCCGGCCAGCACTTTCTTCAGCGCCCGGTTGCGTACCGAGAAGCTGCCCGAGAGGGTTTTTTGTAGGAACACATTGGCGCTGATCGGCTCGATCCCTGGCGAGGCATTGCCCGCGATGATCGAGATGGACGCCGTCGGCGCAATGGCGATCTTGTGCGAGAACCGTTCCTCAATCCCGTAATCCGCCGCATCCGGGCAGGCGCCGCGTTCGGCCGCCAGCTTTTTGGAGGCTTGGTCCGCCTGCGCGCGGATATGTTTGAACATCTTGGTGTTCCACACCTTCGCCATCACGCTTTCCCACGGGATGTTGTTGTCTTGCAGAAAGGAGTGGAAACCCATCACGCCCATTCCGATGGAGCGTTCCCGGTAAGCGGCATATTTGGCGCGCTCCATGGAATCAGGTGCCTTCTGGATGAAATCTTCCAGCACATTATCCAGGAACCGCATTACGTCCTCGATGAATTGCTCATTCTGATGCCACTCGAACCAGGTTTCGAGATTCAGCGAGGAGAGGCAGCACACGGCGGTGCGCTGCTTGCCGTATTGGTCAACGCCGGTGGGCAGGGTGATCTCGGCGCAGAGATTGGAGGTCTTGACCTCCAGCCCCGCCAGCTTGTGCTGTTCGGGTCGGGCATTATTCACGTGGTCGGAATAGATGATGTACGGCTCGCCCTGTTCGATGCGCGTGGTGAGAATACGGATCCACAACGCACGGGCGGAGATGGAGCGCACGACACTGTTATCTTTGGGCGAGCGCAGCCCCCACATCTCGTCTTTTTCCACAGCGCGCATGAAATCGTCGGAGATCAGCACGCCATGGTGCAGGTTCAGCGCCTTGCGGTTGGGGTCGCCGCCGGTGGGGCGGCGCATATCCACAAACTCCTCGATCTCAGGGTGCCAGACAGGCAGATACACCGCCGCCGAGCCCCGCCGCAGCGAGCCCTGGGAGATGGCGAGGGTGAGGCTGTCCATCACGCGGATGAACGGGATGATGCCGGAAGTTTTGCCGTTCTGCCCCACCTTCTCGCCGATAGAGCGCAGATTGCCCCAATAAGACCCAATGCCGCCGCCCTTGGAGGCAAGCCACACATTCTCGTTCCACAGCCCGACAATGCCATCCAGGCTGTCCGTGGCCTCGTTGAGGAAGCAGGAGATCGGCAACCCGCGATCCGTGCCGCCATTGGACAGCACCGGCGTCGCGGGCATGAACCACATTTTCGAGATATAGTCGTAAAGCCGCTGAGCATGGGCCTGGTTGTCCCCGTAATAGGAGGCAACGCGCGCGAACAGGTCCTGGTAGCTCTCACCCGGCAGCAGATAACGGTCATCCAGCGTGGCGCGGCCGAAATCCGTCAGCAGCGCATCGCGCGAGCGGTCCAGCTTCACCTGGAAGCGGCCCGGCATCTGCACCGGTGCATCCAGCAGCACGGCTTCAGGCTTGGTCATCATGTTCATCTCTGCCAGAACCTCTGTTCGTAAAAAATCGGTCACCATAACAACATATAGTGTGTATATCGCGCAATCTTAACTAATGGTGCGATCGTGGTTTTTTTTCTGAGACCCATCTTGCCTTTGGCCGTCTGCCGAGTCCGGGCATGGCGGGAGGCGCGGCCAGAAACAATGCGGGAGCGTTTGTTCTTTTTATGTTCCTGTTTGGCGGCCGGGTCAATGAAAAGAGACCGAGTCGTTTCGTTCAGTCTTCGTCACGGTCGGCCACAATGGCCGGCGGGTCGCCGGGCATGGTTTCCAGTGTGCCCGGCCCTAGGATAATCAGCACGATAGTGCCCGGCTGCACGGCCCGAAACAGCCGAATCACTGCCCCTGGCGCCATCTGGATGCAGCCCTTGGAGGCCGGTTGCCCCAACTGTCCCAGATCCGCCGTGCCGTGGATATAAATATGCCGGGCCCGCGTATCGACGTCTCCGCCTTCATTCCAGCCAGGCTCTAGCCCTGTGAGTGTCAGGATACGGGTGGTGATCATCTCATTCGCCGCCGGGTCATCGGGCGTGAAAACCGGCCGGGCGATGCCGCCAGTGGGGCCGTGCCGGTCCAGCACCGCAAAGGCGGGTAGCCCGGCGCCAATCTTGCCTGAGATCTCGAACACACCCAGCGGCGTCTCAAAGCTGCCATCGCGCTCCCCGGTGCCCCGGCTGGCGGTGGAGACAGGCCAGGTATCAGCCAGCACGCCGTTCCTGAAAAAATAAAGCTGCTGCCGCGCCACATCCACGGCAATGAACACCTTGTCGTTCGCGGCTGGGTACTGGGCAAGCAACTGGTGCCAGTCCATCAGTAAGGCGGCTGCGGCGGTGCTGGAAAGCGGGGTTTGCGGCAAGGCTGCCCGCGCAGGCGCTGCCGCCATGGAGGCTAAAAGACCAAAAACGGCCAACAGGCCGCGAAATGGCGGGGTCTGACGAGCCATGCGGCAAATGTAGGCCCGCAATGAAGCGCTGCAAATTAAATTATGATGTGAGGATGGTGGAAGGGGTTGGATTCGAACCAACGTAGGCGCACGCCAACGGATTTACAGTCCGTCCCCTTTAGCCACTCGGGCACCCTTCCACGTGCGCGCCTCATTGCAACGAGAGGGGGCCGGTTGTCAACGCAGGGGGGCGGAGATAGTGAGGGCTCATGAGTCAAAATCGTCACTTTCAGGGTAAAAACGGCCCGAAACAGCGTCCCCTCCGGGAAGACCGGTCAGCCTCATCTGGCACTGGCCCACGGCCGGAAGGGCGGCGTGGAGATCGTGGCGCCGCCAAGCGTGGCCCCAGCGCCCCGGCGGGGGCAGTGTGGCTCTATGGCACCCATGCGGTGGCGGCGGCGCTGAAGAATCCAGCCCGTTTGCTGCGCCGTTTGGTTATTACCGAGGACGCGCAAGCGGCCCTGGCGGCGGAATGTCCGCAGCCCTGGCCAATTCCCCCAGAAATTTCCCCGCGCGAGAAAATCGACCAGATTCTCGGCGCCCGCCCCGGCTCGGGCATCGTGCATCAGGGAATCGCCCTGTTGGCGGATCAACTCGCCGCACCGTCCTTGCAGGAGGCGCTGAAACGCCCCGGCCCGGTGTTGGTGCTGGATCAGATTTTCGACCCCCGCAATGTCGGCGCGCTGATGCGCACGGCCCAGGCCTTCGGCGCTTGCGCCGTGCTCGCCCAGGACCGGAACGCGCCGGAGGAAACCGGCGCCCTCGCCAAGGCGGCCTCCGGGGCGCTGGAATCGATCCCCTTGCTGCGGATCACCAATATTTCGCGCGCTCTGACGGTACTGAAATCGATCGATGTCTGGGTGGTCGGGCTGGATGGTCACGCCCCCTCACGCCTGCGCGGGGAGGATTTCGCGGGCCGCCGCGTGGCGCTGGTTCTGGGCAGTGAAGGTGAGGGGATGCGCCGCCTCACGCGTGAGACCTGCGATGAGGTTTGCGCCCTGGCTATGCCGGGCGGTATGGAGAGTCTGAATGTCTCTGCCGCCGGGGCCGTGGCACTTTACGAATTAACGCGTGCTGCGTAACAATCTGTCTTTAATCTTTTCCCCCCAGAAACACCGCATTACAACCCTGTTGGGAGAGGTTGGATGGGACAAAAATTGGCACGGAAAACCGTTGATGAGACGGTGTTGGTCGTCGATGACGAACCAACAGTGCGGATGCTTGTCGCTGAAACCCTGAAAGACCAGGGCTTGGCCACGGTTGAGGCGGAAAATGCCGATGCCGCGCTGCTGATCTTGCAATCGGTGGCGCGGATCGACTTGATGGTGACGGACATCACCCTGCCCGGCGTAAATGGGCGCCAACTCGCAGAAACCGCCAAACATCTGCGTCCGGGCTTAAAAGTGCTGTTCATGACCGGCTATGCCCATGATGCTGGGTTTGGCAGCGCCTCCAGCGGCGGGGCGGAGATTATTACCAAGCCTTTCTCCTTGGCCATGCTGGGGCTGAAGGTTCATAATCTGCTGGCGGAGTCTAGCCCGTCTTCTTCCTGATAATTTACGTTGCGTTGCGGTAAACTGCGTGGTTCCATGTGGCATGGGGAATTTTTCACATGTCTTTCGCGGGGAAACCTTCCGTTTTCCTGACCTGAAAACCGTTCTGGCCCGTGCCTCCGCCCGCCGCTCTGGCGATGAGCTGGCTGGGCTCGCCGCCGCATCTGATGCCGAGCGTGTGGCCGCGCGGGCGGTGTTGGCAGATCTGCCGCTTAAGATTTTCCTCGAAGACCCGCTAATCCCTTACGAAACAGACGAAGTCACGCGGCTGATTTTCGATACGCACGACCACGCCGCCTTCCGCCCCGTGGCGCACATGACCGTGGGGCAGTTCCGGGATTGGCTGCTTTCTTACGAGGCGGACAGCGCCGCACTCACCGCCCTGGCGCCGGGCCTGACCCCGGAAATGGCCGCCGCCGCTTCCAAACTAATGCGCAACCAGGATCTGATTGCCGTCGCGCGCAAATGCCGGGTGGTTAAAGCGTTCCGCAACACCGTCGGGCTTGAAGGGCGCTTGTCCTCCCGCCTGCAGCCCAACCACCCCACGGATGATTTAAAAGGCATCGCTGCGTCCACGCTGGACGGGCTGCTCTACGGCACGGGCGATGCCGTCATTGGTATCAACCCTGCCACGGACAGCGTGCAAAACTGTCTCTCGCTGCTCTCCATGTTGGATGATCTGCGCACGCGTTACGATATCCCCACCCAGACTTGCGTGCTCACCCATGTCACCAACTCCATCGAAGTGATGAATGCGGGCGGGGCGGTTGATCTGGTATTCCAATCCATCGCCGGGTCGCAGGCCGCGAATGAGGGATTCGGGGTCAACCTCTCGATTTTGCGAGAGGCGTATGAGGCGTCTCAATCCCTCAAACGGGGCGCCATCGGCCAGGATACGATGTATTTTGAAACCGGCCAGGGCGCGGCACTTTCAGCCGGGGCGCATTTTGGCGTGGACCAGCAGACCATCGAGGCACGGGCCTATGCGGTGGCGCGGGCCTTCTCTCCGCTGCTGGTGAATACGGTGGTGGGCTTTATCGGCCCGGAATATCTCTATGACGGCAAACAGATCATCCGTGCCGGGCTGGAGGACCATTTCTGCGGCAAGCTGCTCGGCATCTCCATGGGGTGTGACGTTTGCTACACCAACCATGCCGAGGCCGACCAGGATGACATGGACACGCTGATGACGCTGCTTACCGCGGCGGGGGTGAATTTCGTTATCGCAGTGCCGGGGGCGGATGATGTGATGCTCAATTACCAGAGCCTTTCTTATCACGATGTCTTATATCTGCGTGCCACCTTCGGCGCCCGCCCGGCGCCGGAGTTCGAGGACTGGCTGGAAAAGATGGAGATGATGGACCGCCACGGCCGGATGCGCCTGCCCGGCCCGCAAAACAAAGCGCAAAATCGCCTGTTGCTCGGGGAGGGGCAGAATGCCGCCTGAGGATCCTTGGGCCAAGCTGCGTCAGGCCACCCGCGCGCGCATCGGGCTGGGCCGCGCGGGGGATGCGATGAAGATTGGCGATGTGCTGGACTTCCAGTTCGCCCATGCCAAGGCGCGTGATGCTGTGCATACCATGCTGGATACCGCCGCCCTGCGCGCGGCTCTACCCGGTGCCATCGCGCTGCACAGCGAGGCCCCGGACCGCGAAACCTATCTCCGCCGCCCTGATCTGGGCCGCAAGCTGGCGCGGGACTGCCTGCCCTTACTGTCCAAAAGTGAGTATGACGCGGCGATTGTGATCGCGGACGGACTTTCAGCCACGGCGGTGATGCAAAATGCCGTGCCGGTTTATGAGGCGCTGACGGCACGGTTGAGCGGGTTTAAACTGACTCCCCCCATTATTGCCACGCAGGCGCGCGTGGCGTTGGGGGATGATATCGGCGAGGCGCTGGGGGTGAAGCTGGTGGCGGTGCTGATTGGCGAGCGGCCGGGGCTGACCGTATCTGACTCGCTGGGGATCTATCTCACTTACGCCCCGAAACGCGGCACGCTGGATTCCGCCCGAAATTGTATCTCCAACGTGCATGCCCATGGCGGGCTCTCTCACGGCGCGGCGGCGGATATGTTGGCTTGGCTGATGCGCGAGGCGCTGCGGCGCGGTCTGACCGGCGTGGGACTGAAAGAGGCCAGCGGGCTGACGCAGGATGGCGCCGTTTCGCTGGTTAGCTGAAGGTTATTGTGCCGCTTCCCCTTCCGGGGCGATGTTTTCCGCGCGGGGGGAGACCAAGGCGGAGAGCATCGGCACCGCGCGGGCGGTAGCGCTGGCGATAGTGGCGGTGAGGATCAGCGGCACTAGGAAATTCTGCCCGACATGGGTGAAGCCGAACATCAGCGCCACGGCGGTGAAGGGCATCTGCATTGAAACACCCAGGAACGCCGCCGCCCCCACCAGCGCGAAGGCGCCGGGTGGAATGGGGGGCAGAACCATGTTCCAGCCCAACACCAACAGGGTGGAAAATAGTGCGCCTACGGTGAGACCGGGTGTCAGCACGCCGCCCTCCGCCCCCGCCCAGAGCGCGCCGCCAATGGCCGCCACCTTCAGGGCCAGCAAGGCCAGCCCCAGATGCAGGGGGATGTTGCTCTCCAGCCCCAACTGAATTGGGCCTTTGCCATTGCCCGGCAGTTGCGGAAACGCCGTGGCAGCCAGCCCGATGAGCGCGAACACCGCCACGCAGCGCAGGATAAGCCGGGAATCAGTCCGCATGTTGCGGCGCGCGGCGGCGGTGAGGCGGGCGAAGCTGTACCCGGCCAGGCCGATGAGCGGGGCGCTGAGGACGCACAGCACCATCAGTGGCACGGACAGGGTGAAAGCGGGGATGTGATATTGCGGCGCATTCCCCAGCGCGGCCCAGGCGATGACCGCCGCGATGCAGGAGCTGGAAAGCGCCATCAGAATGGCCTTAGGGTCCAGCCGCAGGATCAGTACCTCCAACGCGAATACGGCCCCGCCCAGTGGCACGTTATACACCGCCGCGAGGCCGGCCCCGGCGCCGCAGCCGAGCAGCAGTTTCGCGTCCTCACCCGTGAGGCCCGCCCAGTTGGTGAGTTTCTGGGTAAGAATGGCGGCGATTTCACGTGGAGCGACCTCCCGCCCTAGCGGTGAACCCATGGCGACGGTGACGATTTGTAGAACCGCGTGGGCGGTGGTGGTGGCGTAGGGCATGGGCTGGCCGGTGGTGGCGGCGGCTTTGATGCTGACCAGCCGGGCGCCGCGATGATAGACCATCCACCAGCCCAGCCCCGCTAGCACGCCGCCCGCCGTGAGCGCCAGGAGACGGTGCAAAGCGGAGGTACGGCTAACGGCCTGCAGGAAGCTTTCGGGCCCCACCAGATCAGCCAGACTGTAGCCGTAAACGGTGTGCTGAACAAAATGCAGCAGCAGCGCCATGCTGCCGCCGCCTACGCCGCCGGCCACGCCCACCAGCAGCGTGACCGCCGCCAGTTTCAGGGTTTGTTGTGCTGTTCCGCCGCTCATCGTTCCGTGTTCCTTGTTAACGGATTTGTTTTGGCGCTTTCGCAGGTGGAATAACAGCGATATTGGTTATTCTGTTTCGTGATAGGCAGGATGGATATGGACGGTTTGCTCGACCCGGTTTTGTTGCGCAGCTTTGTGGCGGTGGTGGAGACGGGAGGGTTTTCCACCGCGGCCCGGCAGTTGGGGGTGAGCCAGTCCACCGTCAGCCAGCACATCACCCGGCTGGAGGCGCAGACCGGGCGCAAGCTGCTGGCGCGC
This sequence comes from Acidocella aminolytica 101 = DSM 11237, assembly GCF_900129125.1. Lineage (GTDB taxonomy): Bacteria > Pseudomonadota > Alphaproteobacteria > Acetobacterales > Acetobacteraceae > Acidocella > Acidocella aminolytica. Next base: position 94,042 of record NZ_FQVJ01000007.1, read on the forward strand.
GACACACATAGCGTGACTACCACTCCGGATGGTGATGCCGTGCTGCCCTTCGCGAAGCGGGCGTTGGAGGCGAATGCGCGGATACGGCAATATTTCCAGGCCGGGGCGCTGCGGGGGCGGGTGAGGTTTGGGGCGTCTGAGGATTTTGTGTTCTCAGCGCTGCCGGACATGCTGGCGGAATTTATCGCGCGCCATCCAGAGGTGGATCTGGAACTGACCGTGGGGTTGAGCGAGGCGCTGTATGAGCGGTTTGATGCCGGGCAGCTGGATCTGATTTTGGCTAAACGACGGGAGGGGGATGCGCGCGGGCGGCGGGCCTGGGTGGATGATCTTTGCTGGGTAGGGCGGCCGGGGATGGCGCCGGATTTGGGGGCCCCGCTGCCGCTAGTGCTTTATCCGCCGCCGAGCATGACGCGCCGTCGGGCCCTCGCGGTGCTGGATGCGAACCAGAGGCGCTGGCGGGTGGCCTGCACCAGCGAAAGCCTGAGCGGGCTGCGTGCGGCGGCCATGGCGGGGCTGGGTGTTGTGCCCCTGGCCGCGCAACTGATTCCACCCGGGTTGGCCGAGCTTACCTCCAGCGGGCTGCCGACGCTGGGGGCGGTGGAGTTTATTGTGCTGGGCGCGAAATATGGTGGCCGGGACGCGGTGACGGCGCTGGCGGATGTGTTGCTGGCGAGTACGGGACGGTTACGGGGCGGGTAGGCGGTGATAAAAAAACCTTAAAATTCAAGTTGATATCCGTTTTGTTAGTTTCTTTGGATGTGTGTGCTATTTAAAATTAGGCTTTTATAAAGGATTTTTGAATTGTTTGGTGCGAGTGTGTTAGTTATATGATGTTTTATGAACGCCCTGACACCAAAGTTTGATGTATCTCGCGCTGACCAACGCAAAGAGACGCGGGCGTCAGTACTGAAGTCCGCAAAGATCGTTTTTGGTGGTTCTTGGGGAGCTGTGGTTGATTGCTTGGTTTTGAATCTTTCGGCTCAGGGCGCGCATCTTGAGACAATATTAACCGTTGATATTCCAGAGACTTTTTGTCTGAGGTTTAGCGATGGCACGCAACTTCAGGTGCGCCAACGCTGGAATTCCGGACATCAGATCGGCGTTGAGTTCACGGACAGCGCAATGTAACGCTGGAAACCAATGATCTGCTCCGGCGCACGCGGGATGTTGATTTTTGGAAACTTATGGTGGTGTCTTGAAGCCGGATGGCCGTAAACTTCTTCCCTTGGAGACAACATTAAACCTTCTCCTTTAAAAATCGGCCAATTCCCGTAATCGCATCCGACAATGACGATTTGATGATCCGCGCTTGTTCCGGAAACGCGGTAAGCAGGCGGGAGGGGAATTGGCGGTCCAGCAGGACGAAGACGCCTCTGTCGCCCGCGCGGCGGATGAGGCGGCCGAAGGCTTGGCGCAGGCGCAGGCGGACGATTGCGTCGTCGTAGGTGCGTGGGGCGCCGTGAGAGAGGTGGGTGCGGCGCGTGCGGTGGAGAATGTCCGGGCGGGGCCAGGGGGTGCGTTCGAACACCACGAGGCGCAGGGAATTGCCGGGAATGTCCACGCCGTCGCGCATGGCGTCCGTGCCCAGGAGGCAGGAATGTTCCTCGGCACGGAAGATGTCGACTAAGGTGGCATTATCCATCGCATCGACATGCTGGGCGTAGAGGGGGATGTTTTTCTCTTCAAGCGGGGCGGCGATTTTGGCGTGGACGGCGCGCAGGCGGGAGATGGCGGTGAACAGGCCAAGGCCGCCGCCCCCCGATGCCTCGAACAGGGCTTTGTAGGCGCCCGCGAGTTGGCCGATATCCTGCGTATTGACGTCTGAGATCAGCACCACTCGGGTGCGGTCGCCATAATCGAAGGGGCTGTCGAACGCTGCGCGGATGGCGGGAGTGGCGAGGTGCGCGGCGCCGGTGCGGGATTCGGCGTTTTCCCAGGCTTCTTCAACATCCGGACCGTCGCGCAGGGTGGCGGAGGTGATCAGCAGCCCATGCGCGGGGGCGGCGATGGATTGGGTGAAGGCTTCGGTGGGGTCCAGAAGATGCGAGAGCAGGGCAATATCTTTGTCTGTTCCGGCTTCGCGGTCCAGGCGCAGGAACTCAACGCGGGCAGGGCGCTCGCCAGGAGCGGGTTCGGCGTCCAGCCCGTCGAGGATGCGTTTCCAGCCGGAGAGCGGGTCAATGGCGCGGCGTTTCAGGCTGCGGGCGGTGCTTTCCAGCCTTTGGCGCATGGCGTCTTCAAGGTCGGGTTCGGTTTCCAGCCGTTCCAGCATCCGCTCACGCAAGGCCTTGAGGGGGGCGCTGAGCTGCTCCATGGCTTTAGCGAGCTTGTGTGCGGCGGGGAGAACGTCCTCGTTCAGCGGGTGGAGATCGGTTTCAAAAGCTGTGGAGGCGGCGAGGTCGGGCTCCGTGGCGCGGGCGCGGGCCTGGGCGCGCAGGGCACGCAAAAGCTCCTCGGCCGGGTTGTTGTCTGAGGCCAGCTCCGGGTCCAGCCGCACGGAGAACATGGGCGCGGGCAGGCATTTGGCGAATTTCGTAGCCTGGGTAATGAAATTATACGTGGCTTCGTCCATGGCGGCCATGTCCTCCAGCCGTTTGGCCAAGCCACGGGCGCGGGAGCGTGTGCCCTCGGCGCCCAAGAGCCAGCGGCGGAGTTCCGCCATGGCGGTGCCGGAAAGCTCGATGGAGAAGGCGCTGTCCGCCGCGTCGAAGATGTGGTGGCCTTCGTCGAATACATAGCGGGTGGGGACGCTGTCATCGTCCAGCCCGCCCCAGACGGCCTGGGCCATGACCAGTGCGTGATTGGCGATGACGAGATCTGCCTGGCGGGCATTGCGGATGACGCGCTCAATCACGCAAGCGGAGAAATGCGGGCAGGCGGCATGGATGCACTCGCCGCGCCGATCCGCGATTTGGGCTAGGAGGGGTTGGCCGTACAACTCCGCGAACCAGCCGGGTAGGTCGCCGCCGAACAGGTCGCCATCCGCGCTGGCGGCGGCCCAGCGGGCGATAAGGCCGAGCGGGATGGCGCGGGTTTGGGCGTGCATCGAATCTTCGAAATTGAGCAGGCAGAGATAATTTTCCCGCCCCTTGCGTAGCACGACATTGGTGCCGGCGGGCAGGCGGGTGGCTTCCTGCTCGATCTGGCGTTGGAGGTGGCGGGTGTAGGTGGATAGCCAGACCGAGCCCTTGTTCCGCTCCGCCCACAGTGAGGCGGGGGCGAGATAGCCCATGGTTTTGCCGGTTCCGGTTCCGGCTTCGGCCAGTACGACCTGCGGGTGGCCCTCTGACGCGCGCGGGGCAAAGGCGGCCGTGGCGGCGGAGCAGAAATCCGCCTGGGCGGGGCGCTGCTCAGCGCTCGGGCCTAGCAGGCCCGCGAGGCGGGAGCGAGCTTCAGTCGGGGTGATGGCAAAGGCGGATGGAGGCGGGCGGGGGGCGACGTCCTCCCATTTCGGCAGGCGCTTCCAGAGGCGCATGGCCATGTCGTCCGGCCTTGCGTCCGGTGTGCAGAGAGCGTGCAGCACATAAGGCGCCCAGAGCCAGCCCGCTGCCCCCATGCGCGCGGCAAGACCCGGCGCGTCGCGGTTGGCTACGGTGTTTTTGCCTGCGGCCAGACGAGTGAGGAGCAGTTCAGCCATTTCCGGCAGTGCCTGGGCGGCTGACTCGAGCGAGGTGGGGATGGGGAGTTCCAGCGCGCGGGCGAGGCCGGTCGGGGTAGGAGCGAGGCTTTGCGCGGGATGCACGAAGGCGAACAGCTCCAGCAGGTCAAGCAACTGGATGGACGGGTTGCCGAGGCGCTTGAGCGTGGCCGGGGCGTGGATGGCCAGCGGGATGCTTGCCCCTACTTGCCGGGCCACCGTGCCTTGCCTGAGGGGGGAGATGACGCCGTCTGTATCCAGCAGGACGGCGCGGCCATGGCCGGCGGCCAGAGCGGGCAGGGCGGGAAGATTCGGCATCGTGATTCGTTATAGGGGGATGTTCACGCTTTGTCTTGGGTTACGTATCGGTAAGGTTTTAACGGCTTATAGGGCGTGTTCCGCGTCCTTACCTGAAAGTCATCTGATTGATGAGGAGGGTGGAATGACCAGGACCGTTGCGGAAGTCGTCATCGATGCGCTGCAAAAAGCCGGGGCAAAACGTTGCTGGGGAATCGTGGGCGATACCATCAACCATTTCACCGATGCCATTCGCAAAAGCGATGTCCGCTGGGTGCATGTGCGCCACGAGGAAGCCGGAGCGCTGGCGGCGGGCGGAGAAGCTTATATGACCGGCGAGTTGGCCTTGTGCGCGGGCACGTGCGGGCCGGGTAGCCTGCATTTTGTGAATGGAATTTTTGAATCGCATAGAAACGGCGCGCCGGTTGTGCTGATTGCGTCGGACGTGGCGCGCACGGAGGTGGGGCTGAATTTTCCTCAGGAGCTGGACCAGCGGAAGATTTATGAACAGACCAGCGTGTTTTGCGAATATATCAGCCACCCCGAGCAGGCGCGGCGGATTGCCACGCAGGCGGCGCAGGCGGCGCTGAGCAAGCGCGGCGTGGCGGTGATTATCGTGAATGGCGATATGTTCACGCAGAAAACTGAGGACAGGTTGGCGTGGCATGTGCATCGCCCGGCCCCGGTGTTGCGCCCTTCAGACGCGGAGATGACGGCGCTGGCCGAGGCGCTGAACAAGGCCGGGACGGTAACGATTTATGCGGGCATTGGCGCTCGCGAAGCGGCGCCGCAGGTGGTGAAGCTGGCGGCGGCCTTGAAGGCGCCAGTGGTGCATACAAGCCGCGCGAAGGAATTTATTGAGCCGGAGAACCCGTTTAACATCGGCATGACCGGGATTTTGGGAAACCGGGCCGGGGTTGAGGCGATTGATGCGGCGGATATCATGCTGTGTCTGGGAACGGATTTTGCGTGGACGCAATTCTACCCTGAAGGCAAGCATGTGATTCAAATAGACAGCGATGCCGCGCATCTGGGCCGCCGCGCCCCTGTGGGGCTGGGGCTGGTTGGGGATGTGGGCGATACCATCGAGGCGCTGCTGCCGCGCTTACAACCGCTTGAGGATAGCACGCATCTGGACAAGGCGTTGAAGCAATGGGCGGAGGATCAGCGGGCTTATGAGAAATCCGCTGAGGGGAAGGACCCGGCGCTGATTCATCCGCAAACCGTCGCACATATGCTGGACCGGCTGGCAGCGGAGGATGCGTTGTTCACCGCCGATGGCGGCTCGCCGATGGTTTGGTTGCTGCGGCATCTGACCGCGAATGGGAATCGGCGTTTTTTGACGAGTTTGCTGCATGGAACAATGGCGAATGCGTACCCGCAGGCGATGGGGCTAGCGGCGGCTTATCCGCGCCGGCAGGTGATTGCGATGTGCGGGGATGGCGGCATGTCCATGCTGATGGGCGATCTGCTGACACTGGTGCAGGAAAAGCTGCCGGTGAAATTGCTGATTTTCAACAACAGCTCCCTCGGCTTTGTGGAGATGGAGCAGCGTGTGGAAGGGTTGCTGGATTCATATACCGATTTGCAGAATCCTGACTTCGCGCGTTTGGCTGAGGTTTGCGGCCTGCGCGGTTGGAAGGTGGAAAATGCCAATGATCTGGAAGGCGCGATGCAAAGCTGGCTGGCAGCGGAGGGACCGGCTTTGCTGGATGTGAAGGTGAACCGCGTGGAGTTGGTGATGCCGCCAAAAGTGACGGCGGGGCAAGTGGCCTCCACTGCCTTGTTTGGCGTGAAGGCGGTGCTGGATGGGCGTGCGGGGGAGGTTGTTTCGTTGCTGCGGGATAATTTTCTACGCTGAGCGCGGTGTCAGGACGACGCGATCTCTGCCGCGCTGGAGGCAGGGCGGAATGGTTTTGCCAGCTCGATCTTTTTCAACGCGGCCAGTTTGGCGGCGTTGTCAGGATGTTCGGGGGCGGGGTGTTTGGTGAGGTCGTAAGCATATTGGTTGGCGCCTGGCGGGAACGGATGGCCCGGCCCCAACGCCACAACTGAGGCGGGCGGCTTGGGCGCCAGAGGGAAATGCCATTTGGCGTTGGCGGCTTTAAGCGCGGTGCCGGAAAGCGGTCTGATACCTAGCATGGGGCCGATACGGCTGATGATGCGCCCCACTGCCGGCGCCGCGACATAGCCGCCCGTAGTGAAACCATAAGAAAATTTCTGCATTTTCTTGGTTGGTTTGGGGTGAATAACCAACGCATAGACAACATAGCGCGGATGGTTGATGGGGAAAGCCGCGATGAACGAGGCGTTGTTCAAGTCTGTCTCGTAATGGCCGTTGGCGCCGACAACTTGTGACGTACCGGTTTTGCCGCCGACCAGATACCCGGGAACATTGGCGTAAACGCCTGTGCCCGAGAGCACGACACCGCGCATCATCTTGCGCATGTCAACGGAGACTTCAGGGCGCATGACGCGCACGCCCTGGCGCGGAGGGGCGCCGGGCTGGGGAGCGAGCAAGGTTGGTTTGTAAAGGATCCCGCCATTCAGATCCGCGACCACTGCGTTGACCAGAATGATTGGCGGCATGGCGATGCCGTTGCCGAAACTAACGGACATGGTGGTGAGCAAGCGCCAGTCCCGGCGGGCGTGCCAGAGGCCGTATTGTGCGCCGGGCAACTGGATAGGGGAGCGATTGAAGAATCCCATTTTCTTCAGCCAGGCACGTTGGAGTTCTGGACCTATGATGGTGGCGATGCGCGAGGCGCCGATATTCGAGGAATATGCCAGGATGGCAGGCATGGCGAGCCAATGATGCACGGGCTCGTAATCTGTCACTGCATAGCCGCCGACAAAAAGCGGGTGGGTGGTGTTGAATTTGTCCCATACATGGACGAGGCCGGATTGTAGGCCCGCTGCAAGGGTCATCAGCTTCATGACGCTTCCGGGTTCGTAATCGCCGGAGATGCAGCGATCGGCCTGGGCGTCTGTGGGGGCGTCGTGGAAGTCGTTGGCGTTATAGGTGGGCAGGCTGACCATGGCGACGATGCGCCCGGTCATGCTCTCAACAATGGCGCAGGCGCCGCGGGCATCGTAATTATTCATGGCGCGGGTGAGTTCACGCTGAACAATGTCCTGAACACGCAGGTCGATTGAAAGTTTCAAGGGCTGGCCGGGGTGTTCTAAGAGGCGTTTGTTGAAGCTGTCTTCCACCCCGGCGATGCCGTTTTGCCCGGGTGTGACGCCGCCCAATATATGCGCGGCGATGGAACCGTTGGGGTAATGGCGCTTCCAACTGGGCAGGAAATAAAGGCCGGGTACACCAAGGCGGTTGACCGCCATTTCCTGATCCGGGGTTAAGGCGCGGTCGATGTAAGCGAAGCTGCTTTGCTTCAGCAACAGCCGTGCCTCGGTTTGTTGCTGGTTGATGTCCGGCAGGATGGTCGCGAGTGCCTTGGTGACCTTTTGAGGGTCAGTGATTTGCTTGGGGTCCGCATATAAAGCGGCGTCCGGCAAGGAGACGGCGAGGATGCGGCCTTTGTCATCCACGATGGAGGCGCGGTCCGGTAGGGGGGCGGACATATGCGGGGTTGGCAGAACGGCGGCCAGCCAGGCGGCGGCGGGTTTGATGGGGTGGATGGCGGTGACATACACAACCCGCAAAAAGACCGTGATATACGCGAAGATGAAGAAAACGATGCAGCTGGAAAGCCGGAATTTGTATTTTTGACGCCAGCCCTTGGGCAGAACATAATGCCGTTTATGTTCCATGGGCGCGGTGAGGCGCTCTGAGAATTTGGACGACAAGAGGGGGCGCCTCGTCAGATATTGCCGAGTTCGCGTTGACGGGTTGTGAACCAGGCATCGACAGCGTTTTTCATCGACTGAGACAGGCGATGCCGGAAGGCCGGGGTACGCAAGGCGGCTTCGTCCGTGGGGTTAGACAGGAAAGCAGTTTCAACCAGAATGCTGGGAATCGCGTTGGATTGCAGCACGGCGAAGGTAGCTTTGCGGGCGGGGTTGCCGAGCATGTCCACATGACGCGCGAGTGAGTCCACCATGGTTTTTTGCGCGAGGATGGATTCAATCTTGGTGTTGCGGCCCATGAGGTCGAATAAAATCTTGCTAGCTTCTGGGGATATGCCTTTGAAGGAGGGGGAGGAGAGGACTTCCACGCTGTTTTCGCTGCGGGCAATTTCGGCGGCCAGCGGGTCTGATGGGTCGGGCGAAAATGTGTAAACCGAAGCGCCGCGAATGTTGGGGTGGCCGACGATGGCGTTGGCGTGCACGGAAATGAGCAGTGCTGCGCGGTGGCGTTCCGCGAAATCCACGCGGTTTTGTAGGGGGATGAACACATCGCGGTCGCGGGTCATCATGGTGCGGTAACCAGCGCGGCGCAGGGCGTTATGAAGGTCGAGCGCGGTGTCGAGAACGATGTCTTTCTCGAAAACATCGCCGGAGCCGATGCAGCCGGGGTCACGCCCCCCATGTCCGGGGTCGATGACGATGAGATGCGAGGGGTCGATCTTGCGCGGGATGGTTTGGTCCGAGGCGGGATGCAGGTTTTTCTGCATGGCGCGGGCGATGCCCGTATGCATCCAGAGCGGCATGGATAAGGTCAGCTTTGTGCCGAGATTACACAAAAAGCGGCGCGTAAACTCCATTTCACAGGTCCCCTCGACGAATTTGCTCAGGCATCACCTTGGGGTGAAGGCACTGAGCTTACCTGTTTGTTCAAGCTATTAGAAAGAACTCTTTCACTACTACCTTAACTGTGGGGCTGTGTTAAGAAGAATGCTTTGTCGGGCAGCAGTTTCTTGTAATCTTGTTTTGCCGTGAAATGTGTTGGTTACAGAAGGGCTGTTTGAAAACAGGCCGGGCCGGTTGGGCTGAGTTGCTGGTTTTATGAGGGGTTTGCGGGAGCGGGCGGCGCAGTAGCGTGCGGTGTTCATGGACAGGCATGAAGCCCGGAGGGGAAAATTTCACGGTTTTGTTGTAAAAAGACACAGTTTGCAACGGTTTGTTGCGGGAAGTGTCCCGCAACCAAGGAGGCTTAGAGGGCGAGTTCAGCGGCGCGGGGTAGGTCGGCACCGGCGCGGGTGCAGGTTTTGGCACCCACGGCCACGGCCAGACGCAGGGCGCTGGTGAGGGCTTCCGGTGTGAGGGTTTTTAGTCCGGCGCGGCTGAGGCGCCCGGCTAGCTCCAGTCCGCGCAGCAGCCCGGCCTGAAAGGCATCACCAGCGCCGACCGCGTCCACCATCTCAATGGCTGGGGAGGGGACGGCGATTTTGCCGCCGGCGGTGAGGGCCACTGCGCCTTCCTCGCTGCGTGTAACCACGACCAGCGCCGGGCGGTGGTGCAGCCAGTTGCGTGCGATTTCCAGCGGGTCGCGGCCGGGATAGAGCAAGGAGAGATCCTCCTGCGAGACCTTCACCATGTCCGCGATTTGCAGCCATTCCCCTAGCTTGGAGCGCCAGAGCGCCATGTCCGGCTCCACGGTGGGGCGCACATTCGGGTCGTATGCGATCAGCCGTTGCCCGGACTGCGCCTTAGCAAAGGCAAGCAGCGTGCTGCCGCAAGGTTCCACGACCAGGGAGAAAGAGCCGAAATGCAGGGCCTTCACGCTATCCGGCAGGGTGGGCAGGTCTGCGGGGGTGAGTAGGCGGTCCGCCATGCCTTCGCCGTAAAACGCGTAATGCGGGGAGCCCGAAGCATCGAGCTGCACAAGGCTGAGGGTGGTGAGGGCGGATTTGTCCGGTGAGAGGGTGGTGTCCACCCCTTCGGCATCGAGCGAGGCGCGTAATGCAGCGCCGAGCGGGCCGTCTGAAAAGCCGCCGAAAAACCCGGTTTCAGACCCCAGACGCGCTAGCCCGATGGCGACGTTGTAAGGGGAGCCGCCGCGATAGGCTTCCATCTTCAGGGCCGCGCCAGCTTCGCCTCGTGGGAAGACATCGTACAGAGCTTCACCGCATACCAGAATCATAGTCGTCTTTCCTTACGCTTACGCCGCGCTGGGGATGTTGCCGCCAGTGAGCAGCGGTTTGGCCTCGGCGCGGAACTTGTTTGCCAGAACCTCGTTGTTCGGCGCGAAATGGGCATAAAAGGGCAGCAGGGCGGCACCGATGGCCGGGCCGTCCGGCCCCAGTCCGCCTTTGCGGATAAGGGGGGGCATGAGCCCGCTTGGCACCCAGTCGTTCAGCCGGGCCTGAGTTTGCGCGACAATCCGGCCAAGTGGCGTGGGGGGCAGAATGCCGTCTATGACGATGGCTTCCACATCCACAACGGACAGCGCGCCGATAATGGCCTGGGCCAGAGCGGCGGCGCAATCTTGCTCCCACTCGTCAAGCCAGGGCTGGGCTTTGTCGCCCAGGGCCGCCAGTTCACCGATGCGATCGATTTTCACCCCGTTGGTGCGCAAATGCCGCAGCAGCACGTATAGCGAGGCGCGGTGTTGCAGCACCTCGAACGGCCCGTGCATGGGCGGGGCGCTGGAGAGGGTGGAGGCGGTGACCGGAAAGGTATTGAAGGCAGCGGCGTTGCCGTTGGGGCCGGTCTCCAGGCTGCCGCCGAGGATCAGCCCGCCGCCGATGATGGTGCCGAGATAGAGATAGATGAAATTCCGCTCCTCCATGCCCTGGCCGCGCACAAGCTGGGCAGTGGCAGCGGCGGAGGCGTCGTTTTCGAAATATACCTCATGGCTGGTGCTGCTGACGAGGAAGCCAGGGAAGTTGAAGCCGCGCCAAGCCTCAGCCATTTCCTGCGGAAACCCAAGCTCTTTCTGCCAACCACCGAGGAAATAAGGCATGGAAACGCCAACGCCGATGAGCCTGTCGCGCTGTTCGGCGGTGAGCTCGGCCTCCAGCTGGCTGATTGTCTCCAGCGCCAGGGATGCGACCTCCTGCGGCATCGGGTAGGGGTATTCATGTTCGAGCTGGTGCAGGATGTCGCCCGCAAGATCCACCAGCACAGCCTGCAGGGCGCGGCGGCCGACATGTAGCCCGATGGAAAAAGCACGCTCCGGGTTGGGGGCATATAGGACCGAAGGCTGGCCGATCTGCCCGTGGCGCTTGCCGATTTTCAGCAGATATCCGGCCTTGTGCAGCGCATCCACAATGCCCGCCACGGCTTGCGGCGTAAGGTGCGCGCTGCGGGCGATTTCCGCCTTGGATGCGGTGCCCAGGCGGCGGATGGCCTCCAGCACCACCCGCTCGTTATAATGGCGGATCTGCACGGCATTACTGCCTTGGCGGGACGAGGAAATGGGGGCGGCTGGGTCTGCGGGGGGCATGGCTGTGTGGGGTCAGGCGCTGGCGGCGGGCCAGGCAGCGCGGAAGCGGGCGTAACGCGCGGCAGGCAACGCGGCTTGCGGGGTGAAGCTTTGGCGGATCGCGGGACGCTGGCAGATATCGTCAACCGCACCGCCATCGGCCAGGGCGGCCAAGCGTGCGGCGCCCAGCGCGCCCGCGGTCTCACTGCTTTCCGCCAGATGCAGCGGAACGCCCAGAAGGTCGGCCAGAAGCTGGTTCCAGAGCGAGCTGCGGCTGCCGCCGCCGACCAGCAAAAGCCCTTCGGATCCGGCACCTTCCCCCAGGGCCAGAAGCCCGTCCCGCAGGCCGAAGCCAACGCCTTCCAACACCGCATAGCCCAGTGCGGCGGGGCCGTGCGCGGGGGCGAGGCCAAGAAACGCTCCCCGGGCGGCGGCGCTGTTATGGGGGGTGCGTTCGCCAGTTAGGTAGGGCAGGAACAAGGGGGCGGCGTCGCGTTCAGCCGGGGAGAGGGCAGCGATTTCAGTCAGCAAGGCAGCCTCGTTGGCGCGGCCGGTAAGGTGTGTAACCCAGCGCAGGCTGGCGGCGGCGGAGAGCATGACGGACATCTGGTGCCAAGTGTTTGGTAGGGCATGACAAAAAGCATGGATACAGGCCGCCGCGTTGGGGGCAAAGCCGTCCGTGGCGCGGAAAATGACGCCGGAGGTGCCCAACGAGAGAAACCCAGCGCCGGGCTTTACAATGCCCATGCCGATGGCGCTAGCGGCATTGTCCCCCGCGCCGCCAGCGACCACGACATCGCCGCTCATGCCCCAGCGCTGGGCTATTTCCGGCTTCAGTCGCCCGGCGGGGGCGCTGCCTTCGACCAAGGCGGGCATTTGGGCGCGGGTCATGGAAGTGGCGGCGAGCAGTTCGTCCGACCAGTCGCGGCCCGGCACATCCAGCCAGAAGGTGCCGGAGGCGTCTGACATATCTGAGATGGCCTCGCCGGTCAGGAAGAGACGCAGATAATCCTTGGGCAGCAACACCAGGGCGATGCGGGCGAAGAGATCTGGCTCGTGCCGCTTCATCCAAAGCAGTTTGGGCGCGGTGAAGCCGGGCATGGCGCGGTTGCTGGTGAGGCGGGGGGCATTTGGGCAGACGGTGTCGAGTTCAGCGCATTCAGCGTGGCTGCGGCCATCATTCCATAAAATGGCGGGGCGCAAAGGCTGCATCGCGGCGTCCAGCGCGACGGCCCCGTGCATCTGGCCGGTGAGGCCGATGCCGCGGACCGCGCGCATGGCCTCCGGCGCTGTTGCCGCCAATTCGTCCAAAACGGAGACTAGGGCGGTTTGCCAGTCGGCCGGGTTTTGCTCGGACCAGAGCGGTTGGGGCGTGGCGACGCTGAGCGGGCGGTCAGCCTGTGCCCGCAGTGTTTGATCCGGCGCCAGCAGCAGAGCTTTCAGCGCTGAGGTGCCAAGATCAAGGCCGAGATACATTAGTGTTCGCCCAGCCAGGCCAAAACACGGGTATGGGCGCTAGTGATGGCGGCTTCCAGCCGTGCGTCACCCGCGAGGTCGCCCCAGAGGACCTGGTCGCGGCAGAAGGCGGCGAGCGGCGCGGGGGTTGCCAGCATGGCGCGCACTTGCGTCTCGTCCATTGCTTGGTCCTGATAGGTGAAAGGGATTTGGCCTGCCGCCCAGCGTTGCAGAAAGACAAAAAACAGCACTGGGATGATGGCCACGCTGTCGATGGTCTCGCCACGGGCGAAGCGCTCGCGGATGGTGGGGGTGATCCAGCCGGGGATTTTGGAATAGCCATCGGCGGCGACGCGCTGGTTGGTGTCGCGGATATAGGCGTTGGAGAAACGCTCCAGCACCTTGTCACGGTAGGCGGCGAGGTTGATGGGGCTGGGCTCCAGCACCGGCAGTACGTCGTCCGTGACGTAATTGTAAGAGAAGGCGCGGATGTCTTCGTCCAGCGTGCCTTCATGGATGAAGAGATAGCCGCGCAGCGTGCCCGCCCAGGCGATGAGCGCGTGGGCGGCGTTGAGCAGGCGGATTTTCGCTTCCTCATATGGCAGCACGGACTGTACCAGCTCCGCGCCGACAGTCTCCCAGCCGGGGCGGCCGGCGGCGAAACGGTCCTCGATCACCCATTGGATGAAATCCTCGGCCATGACTGGACAGGCATCCTCCACGCCGCAGGCATCGCGCACGCGCTCTGCGACTTCCGGCAGGGGGCGCGGGGTGATGCGATCCACCATGGAGGAGGGAGTGGTGCTGTTGGTTTCAAGCCAAGCGAGTAGCGCCTCATCCTTGCGGCGGCGCAGGAACTCCATGAAGCCGTCATGGAAGCGTTCGCCATTGCTGCGCAGATTGTCGCAGGAGAGCAGTGTGACCGGCCCGGCCTGGGCGGCCATGCGCGCATGCAGAATGGCGCTGAGCGCGCCGTAGATCGTCAGCATCGTGCCGTTTTCAAGGTCGCTTACCAGATCTGGGAAGTTCAGGTCCAGCACGTGCTGCGGGGTGAGGTAATAGCCGGCCTCGGTCACGGTGAAGGAGATGATCTTCACATCCGGCCTCGACCCGAAGGCGATCAGCCCGGCGAGTTTTTCATCCCACGGAATGACGTGGCGGATAGAGCGGATTTCCTGATAGGTGCGCTCACCCGCCGGGGTGACGGTTTCCAGATGATAAGCACCGTGCTGGGTGGTGAGGGCGGTTTCCACGGCGCGCATGTCCGGGCGGATATTGGCCCCGGCCAGGACCCAGTCCTGGTGGCCTTGGTCGTGCAGGTTTTGCAGATAGACGGCCTGATGCGCCCGATGGAACGAACCCAGCCCGAGATGCAGAATGATGGAAGGGGTGGACATGGAGGAAGCTCCTTTAGCCGCGCGGCAGGGCGATGGCCTGACCGGCCTGGTTAAACAAGGCGGCATGGCCCCGGGGCGCGAAATGCAGGGTTTCACCGAGCTGAACGGTGGAAGCTGACGGTAGCTTGACGGTGAGCGGCTCCGCTCCGCCGATGCTGGCATAGGCGATAGTTTCGTTGCCGAGATGCTCAATGACCTCAACACGCCCGGAGATGGTGCCTTGATCCGTCACGGCGATATGTTCAGGGCGGATGCCGACGGTGACTTTCTCCCCTTGCCCGAGCGCCGTGGGCACGGTGAAGGGGCTGCCGCCTTCCAGGCGCAGGGTGGAGGACTGGCCGTTGCTGCTCTCAACCTCGGCGCCGATGAGGTTCATCTTGGGAGAGCCAATGAAGCCCGCGACGAAGAGATTGGCGGGGTTGTGATACAGCTCCAGCGGCGTGCCCACCTGCTCGATATGACCGGCGTTAAACACTACGATGCGGTCCGCCAGCGTCATCGCCTCGATCTGGTCATGGGTAACGTAGATCATCGTGCTTTGCAGGTCGTTATGCAGCTTGGCGATCTCGATGCGGGTCTGCACGCGCAGGGCGGCGTCGAGGTTGGAGAGTGGTTCGTCGAATAAAAAGGCCTTTGGCTGGCGCACGATGGCGCGACCGATAGCGACACGTTGGCGCTGGCCGCCGGAGAGATTGGCGGGCTTGCGGTCCAGCAGCGCGTCGAGCTGCAGGGTCTTGGCCGCCACCTGCACCCGTGCGTCGCGTTCAGCCTTGGGTACGCCCGCGAGGCGCAGTGCGAAGGCCATGTTGTCCGCCACAGTCATGTGCGGATAGAGCGCGTAGCTCTGGAACACCATTGCGAGGCCGCGCTTGTCGGGCGGGACATCATTGACCCGGACTCCGTCGATCAGCAGGTCGCCGCCGGTGATTTCCTCCAGCCCCGCGATCATGCGCAGGAGCGTGGATTTGCCGCAGCCGGAGGGACCGACAAAGACGACGAATTCACGGTCATTGATGGTTAGATCGATGCCTTTGATGACCTCGATATTGCCATAGGCCTTGCGGAGATTTTTGAGTTCAAGCGTGCACATGGGAAAATCCTATTTCACGGCGCCGAAGGTCAGGCCACGCACAAGCTGGCGTTGAGTCGCCCAGCCGAAGATTAGAATGGGGGCCACGGCCAAAGTGGAAGCAGCTGAAAGTTTGGCCCAGAACAGCCCTTCAGGCGCCGAGAAGGTGGCGATGAAGGCAGTGAGCGGGGCGGCGTTGGTGGCGGTGAGGTTGATGCTCCAGAACGCTTCGTTCCAGGACAGGATGATGGAGAGCAAAGCGGTGGAGGCAATGCCCGGCCCGGCCAGCGGCAGCAGCACGACGCGCAGCTGAGCGAGCGGCCCAGCGCCGTCCATGCGTGAAGCCTCGATGATGTCGCCAGGAATTTCCTTGAAGAAGGTGTAGAGCATCCAGACGATGATCGGCAGGTTGGAGAGCATCATCACCAGGATCAGGCCGGTTTGCGTGTCCAGAAGACCGCTGCGTTGGCAGAGCAGATAAATCGGCATCAGCACGCCCACGGCGGGCATCATTTTGGTGGAGAGCATCCAGAGCATCAGGTCCTTCGTCCAGCGGTTGGGGAAGAAGGCCATTGCGTAGGCGGCGGGGATGCCGATGATGAGACCCAGAATGGTGGCCCCCACCGAGATGACGACGGAGTTGGTCAGCGCGCCTATATAGTCGCCCAGATGAATCACGTGGCCGTAATTCGCCAGGGTCGGGTGAAAGATCAGCAAGGGCGGGGAATGAATCGCGTTGATTTCGGTTTTGAAGGAGGTCAGTACCATCCAGGCGACAGGGAAGAACATCAGCAACGCCGCGCCCCAGCCTAGAATGGCGATGATGAGTTTTTGCAAAGGTGAAGCCCGCATGTTCCGTGTTCCTTACAGATCAACGTTGCGCGCGACGGTGCGGATCAGGAAGAGCGCGACGATATTAGCGAGAATGACCGCCAGAACACCGCCCGCGGATGCGCCGCCGACATTGAAGCTGACCAGGGCCCGCAGATAGATCAGGTAGGTGAGCGTGGTGGTGGCGTTGCCCGGACCGCCGGAGGTGGTCACGAAGATTTCAGCGAAGACGGCCAGCAGATAGATGGTTTCCATCATCATGACGATGGTGAGCGGGCGCGAGAGATGCGGCAGAATGACGTACCGCAGAATTTGCGGGCCGCGCGCGCCGTCCATCTTCGCGGCTTCGACCTGCTGACGATCGAGCGATTGCATGGCGGTGAGCAGAATGAGGGTGGCGAAGGGCACCCACTCCCAGGCGACGATCATCACCACGCCCGCCATGGGGTAGTGGGTGAACCAGTCAACGGGGGTGAAGCCGAGCAGGCGGGCCAGATAGGCGAATACGCCATTCACCGGGTCCATGAGCAGGTTTTTCCAGATCAGCGCGGCGACGGTGGGCATCACGAAGAAGGGCGCAATGACCAGCAGGCGCGCGATGGAGCGGCCTATGAACTCCTGGTCGAACAGCACCGCGAAGGCGACGCCAAGAACCAGTGTGATAATGAGCACGGCGCCGACAAGCACCAGCTCATTGAAAATGGAAATCAGAAAAGCCGGGCTTTCCAGGAGGAACTTGTAATTGCTCCAGCCCGCGAAGCCAGTGATGGTGGGGTCAAGCAGATTATAACGCTGGAAAGAGAACCAGAGCGTCATGGCCAGCGGTACAAAGGCCCAGAGAAGCAGCAAGCCCACGGTGGGGGTCAGCAGCGGCCAAGTGCGCATCAGCTTTTTGCGATGGGTTGGCGTGGTTGTTGGCTTTGTCATGGACTGGTTCATCCTTCCCCAAAAGGGCGGCCGGAAGGATCCGGCCGCCCAATATTGCGGCTTACTTGAGGTAGCCTGCCTGTTGCATGGCAGACGTGGTGCTCTGCTGCGCGGAGTTCAGAGCCGCGCTCACACTGGTGCTGCCGCTCAGCGCGCCGGCGATATCCTGGCCAACCGTGGTGCCGATCTGCTGGAAGGGCGGGATCGTAACAAACTGGATGCCGGTATAGGGCACGGGCTTCAGCGTGGCGTCGTGCGGGTTGGCGCTTTCAAGGGCGGCCAGAACCTGCTTGGCGAAGGGCGCGGCCTTCAGATAGTTCGGGTTCTGATAGGTGGACATGCGAGTGCCCGGAGGTGCCACAACCCAACCCTCTGTGTTGCCGACCAGATCGATATATTTCTGTGACGTGGCCCACGCGATGAATTCCTTGGCGGTCTTCTGGTGCTTGGAACTGGAGGGGATGGCCAGAGACCAGATCCACTGCCAGGCGGCACCCTTATCCGTCACCGCGACAGGCGCCTTGGCGAAGCCGACCTCACCCGCGACCTGGGACTGCTTGGGATCATCCAGCATACCGGCGGCGACGGTGGAATCAATCCAGATGGCACAATGGCCGGTGGCGAACAGGGCCTCGGCTTCGTTAAAGCCGTCGGATGAGGCGCCCGGAGGGCCGTCTTTCTTCATCAGATCGACGTAGAAATTGATTGCGTTTTCCCATGGCTTGGAGGTGAGTTGGGGTTCCCACTTCATGTTGAACCAGCGCCCGCCATAAGTGTTCACCAGCGTGCCGAGGAAGGCCATGTTCTCACCCCAACCCGGCTTGCCGCGCAGGCAGATGCCGTATTGCTGCTTGGATTTGTCGGTAAGCTTGTCTGCGAATTGTTCAATCTGCGCGTAGGTCGGCTGCTCCGGCATGGTCAGGCCGGCTTTTTTGAACAGATCCTTCCGGTACATAGTGAAGGAGCTTTCAGCGTAGAAGGGCGCGGCATACATGGCGCCGTCCACGGTGAGAGCTTGGCGCACCGGCGGTAGTAGGTCGTTATAATCGTAGGAGGCGGGGAAGTCATTCAGCTTCACCAGCCAGCCGCGCTTTGCCCAGATTGGTGTTTCGTAAGCGCCGATGGTGACAATATCAAACTGGCCGCCATGTGTGGCGATGTCCGTGGTGACGCGCTGGCGCAGCACGTTTTCCTGAAGCACAACCCATTTGATATGGTTGCCGGTGTCTTTTTCCCAGGTCTTGCTGAGTTTCTGCATCACCACCATGTCGTTATTATTAACGGTGGCTATGGTAATGGTGGTGGCGAACGCATTGGCGCCGGGCAAGGCAAATAAAGCAGCCGTCAGGGCAGCCTTCAACGTGAAGCGCATGAATGTCTCCTCCAGGAGTTTCGGTTGGTCGTTCTGTTTGGACTTTGGCACCGCCTTCAGGCGGAACCGGTCAGCGCAAGACGGCGCTGGAAAGCTTTGCAGCCATCCGTTTTCAAAACGGATGGCGGATGTGAGCAAACTTGGAGCGTACGCGGAGCTTTTTGTCCCCTCGACTAATTAAATCATTTTGGTTTATTTAATCAGATCGGCAAAGGCTGTCAATCATAATCCTGCGCTGCCAAGGGATGGAAAACTTAGGAAACCGGCGGGGTCTGGTGGATAAAAGTCAGGCTGTTCCGGAGAACTGGGGCCAGAAAGCTGAGCAGGGGCGAGAGCGCGCCCGCCAGCTTGCGGTGGCCGATATAGGGGTAGAACTTCACTTCCACGGAGTCGCCAGCCGCGCGCAGGCGCTGGGCTAGGCGGGTGGTGTTGCCGGGGTCGACGGTTTTGTCCTCTTTTCCGGCGGCCAGAAAGGCGGGGGGGGCGCCGTTGGTGACGAAGTTGATGGGCTGTGTGCGGGCGCGCTCGTCACGCGGGCCGAAGATGATTTTTAGAATAGGGTCGCGCAGCGGCAGAAAATCATACGGCCCGGCCAGGCCGATCCAGCCCGCGATGTTACGCCGTGGGGTGAGGCCGTAAGGGGCCAACCATTGCGGGTCCAGCACCAGCATGGCGGCGATATAAGCACCGGCGGAATGGCCCATGAGAAACAGGCGCGATGGGTCCGCCCCGTAATCCGCCGCGTGGGTGCGGGCCCAGGCCACGGCAGCGGCGGCGTCTTTTAAAAAGCCGGGGAATTTGGTTTGCGGATAGACGCGGTAATCCGGGATGACCGCCACCACACCGCACGCGGCCAAGGCAGCGCCGACAAAGCGGTAGAAGCTCTTGGTGCCGTCCTGCCAGCTGCCGCCGAAAAAGAACACGACGAGCGGGGCGTTATGGGCGTGGGGCGGAGCGTAGATATCTAGCCGTCCGCGTGGGCCAGGCTCGTAATGGATGTTGTGGACGACCTTGAAATTGCCCGGCGCGAGACGGTTGAGTACGGTAACAGGCCGCAGCGCAGCGAACCCCACGCCACCTGCCAGCACCAGGGTAGTGCAAATCAGGAGGATAATTCTTATCTTCATGCCTGCGGCGTAGTCGCGGAGCTCATAGCTGTTGATACGTGCCGGGATGGCGGGTGGATCATCCGACGATGAGCTTGCGGCGGCCGTGCGTTACTGATGAGGCTGGACGTGAAGGAGATGTTGGATGGCCATGCTGGACCCCGCGCACGCTGCGCTTGTTTTGATCGATCTGCAAAACGGTATCACCAGTCTTGATCTGAAGCCTCGCACCGGGTCTGAGATTGTCGCGCGGAGCCTGTCCTTCGCGGCCAACTTCCGTGCGGCGGGCGGGCTTGTGGTGCCGGTGCATGTTGGCTGGCACGAGGATTTTGGCGACGCCCCTCGCCAAAGCGTTGACCAGCCGCTCTCCCGCGGGGGAGTGTTGCCGCCGGACTGGATGACATTTGCCCCCGGCCTGGTGCAGCCTGGTGATGTCACCATCACGAAACGTCAATGGGGCGCTTTCACCGGTACGGAGCTGGATTTGCAGTTGCGCCGGCGTGGGCGTGGGACGATTATTCTAGGAGGGGTTGCGACGAATTTCGGCGTGGAATCCACCGCCCGCCATGCCTGGGAACTAGGGTATCAGCTTATTATCGCGGAGGATCTCTGTTCATCGCTGGACGCGGCCGCGCATGAGTTTGCGTGCACAAGGATTTTTCCGCGCATTGGGCAAGTGCGTCAGAGCGCGGATATTCTTTGAATCATTGTCAGGCGATGCCGCGCGTGTTCAGGTAAAGCGAGTATAGGCCGTGCCCGCAGGCCATGAACAGGCGGTTCATGGCCCGCCCGCCAAAGCACAGATTGGCGCAGCGTTCCGGCAGGGCGATGCGGCCAATGGCCGTTCCTTCTGGGTTAAAGATCATGACCCCGTCAAGCTCCGGGCGGCCCATGCCCCAGCCGGCCCAGATATTGCCGTGAATGTCGCACCTTATGCCATCTGGCGTGCCGGGCCCGGCATCCACCAGGATGCGGCTATTGTGCAGCGTGCCGGAGTCTGAAACATCAATGGCGCGGATTGTGCGGTTGGGAACACCTCGTGATTCCACCACATAGAGTTTCGATTCGTCCGGTGAGAAGCAGAGCCCGTTGGGGCCGAGAATGTCATCGGCCATTATCCGTGTTTCACCCGTCTGGCCGTCTACGCGATATAAGGCGGCGGGCAAAGTGGGGGTGGTTTGGCGGCCCTCATAGTCCGAGGCGATGCCGAAGGGCGGATCGGTAAACCAGATGCTGCCGTCGGATTTGACGATGACATCGTTGGGCGAGTTGAGCGGGCGGCCGTTGAACTGGTCGATGATGATGGTGACGCGGCCATCATATTCCGTGCGGGTGACGCGGCGTGTTTCGTGCTCGCAACTCACCAGCCGCCCGGCGCGGTCGCGCGTATTGCCGTTAGCTTTGTTGGAGGGGTAGCGGAACAGTGAGATGGTTTCGGCTTCTTCATCGTACCGGAGCAGGCGGTTGTTCGGGATATCGCTCCAGATGAGGCAGCGCTGGTCGCCAAACCAGACCGGGCCTTCACCCCAGCGGGTGCCCAGCGCCAGCCGTTCAACCCCGGCATTCATCAGGCACAGGGCCTTGAAGCTGGATTCCAGCGCGATGATCGACGGGTCCGGGTAGGCGGCGCTGAGGGGCACGGTTTCCGTGTTGAGATTGTGCATGTTCGACAAGGCGGAGACGTTTTGCATGATGAGGCTGTTACCGGTCTGAGTTCGCGGGCCGTCCGGCGATGTATTCAACCGGAAGTGCCTGTGACTGATTACGGACGAAAACCGCCACGGCGCAAGCGCCAACCACCGCCACGAGGCTCGCGATTAGAAAAGCCATGTTATAGCCGCCCCAATATTGGATGATGAAGCCGGTGAGGCCGGGGCCGATAATGCCCGCGACGTTAGAAAGCAGGTGAACAAACCCGCTGACCGCGCCGACACGTTGGGCGGGCACGAGATCTTGGATCGCGGCCCAGCAGGCTAGCGGGGTCATGCCCTCCAGGAACAGCACGAAGGCCATCAGCCCCACGGCCTCGAACGTGGTTTTGGCGTACATTAGCAGAATCAGGCTCAAGGCGACAGGCAGCAGTGTGGCGATGATAATGATCTTGCGCCCGAAGATGGCGCCGCGCGTGGCTTTGACCAGACGGTCGGAAATCAACCCGCCAAGAATACAGCCGAGCAGCCCCGCCAGCCAGGGAATCACGGTGACGAAGCTCATGGTTTTGATGTTCAGCCCGCGTGCGCTGACCAGATAGCTCGGCATCCAGGACAGCAGGAAATATTGTGTGTAATTGGCGGCAAAAAAGGCCAGTGCAATCGCCAGGATGGTGGCGGAGAGCAGGTAAGTCCGCAGGGGGGTGGCCTCATGCCCATGAGAGAGTGCGGCGGTGCGGCCGTTTTCGATATAGGCGGTTTCCTGCGCGTGGACGAAGCGGCTTTGGGCGGGTTTGTCGTGAATGAAGAGGCTCCAGCCCACCAGCCAGACGAAACCGAGAATCATGGTGGCGATAAAGGCGACGCGCCAGCCATAAGACAGCGCCACAAGCCCGATGATAGGGCCCGAGATGGCTGCGCCGAACAGATTGCCGCCCGAAGTGGCGACGCCGACCATGAAACCGGCTTCGTTCTGCGGAAACCAGTTGCGGACGGTTTTGTTGGAAACGCTGCCCATGGGGCCTTCGCCAAAGCCGAAGAAGATGCGGAACAGCATCAACTGCCAGAAGCCTGTGGCAATCGCTGTCAGTCCGCTGAACAATGACCAGACGCCCATGCCCAGCGCATAGATGCGCTTGGGGCCGTAATGGTCTGACAGATAGCCGCCAATGAAGTTGAACGCCGCGTAGCCAAGGAAAAAGATGCTAAAAATAAGCCCAAGCTGGGAAATGCTGAGATGCAGGTCATGCCGGACCAGAGGGGCGACAATGGCGAGCGCGGAGCGGTCCAGATAATTCAAAGTGCTGGCGGCAAACAAAAAGCCACCAACCACCCAGCGATATTTTCCCTTCATCTTTCCTCCAGATCTTTACGGCGGATGCCGGGTTGTTTTGCGGTACGCCGGGGGATGGGTAAATGTGCTGCGCAGTCTTCCGGGGAATGGAAGCTCTACGTTTTATCTGGACATTTATGCTCCCCAGGGATCAACTTGGTTATGGGAATCTCCTATGCCGCGCCTTTGGCGGGTGTCAACAAAAAGAAAATTAAAATAACAAATTTATGGTATTAAAGTTTACTTGTCAGATGAGTAGGGCGAAAAAAACAGCGCCCCAGGGGAAAAAGGGCGCTGCGTCAAGTTGAAGGTAAAAGAAAGGGTGGCTGTCAGCGCAGATGATGCGATTCTTGCAGCCCGTAAACAGGGGTTGAAAGCCCCTCCATCCGCGCCTTGAGTTGCAGGGCGAGGTAGAGAGAGTAATGGCGGGATTGGTGCAGATTGCCGCCATGGAACCAGAGATTTTCCTGCTGGGTGGGCTTCCACATATTGCGTTGCTCACCTTCCCAGGGGCCGGGATCTTTGGGGGTGTCGGAGCCAAGACCCCAGACTTTGCCCACCTTGTCCGCGACCTCCTGGCTAATGAGATCCGCCGCCCAGCCATTCATGGAGCCATAGCCGGTGGCATAGACGATGAGATCCGCGGGCAGCTCCGAACCGTCCACGAATTTAACACCGGTCTCGGTGATCTCCTCGATCTCAACGCCGCTTTTCAGCTTGATGCCACCATTGATCACTAGCTCGCAGGCGCCGACATCGATGTAATAGCCAGAGCCGCGGCGCAGATATTTCAGGAACAGTCCGGACCCGTCGGATCCGAAATCCAGCATGAACCCGGCTTTCTCCAGCGCGGCGTAGAAATCCGCGTCGCGTTCCTTGATCTTGTCGTAAATCGGGATCTGGAATTCGTGCATGATCCGGTAGGGCAGGGAGGCGAAGATCATGTCCGCCTTGCGCGTGGTGACGCCATTCGCCACGGCACGTTCGGAATAAAGATCTCCGAGCCCGACCTCCATCAGCGAGTCCGAACGCACGATATGGGTGGAGGAACGCTGCACCATCGTCACGTCGGCATCCACTTCCCACAAGGCTGCGCAAATATCGTGCGCGGAATTGTTGGAGCCGATCACGACAACTTTCTTGCCCGCATATGCGTCGGGCCCAGGATGCTGGGAGCTGTGCTGCTGCTCGCCCTTGAAACGCTCCATGCCCTTGAAGCCGGGGATGTTCGCCTTGCCGGACATGCCGGTGGCGAGAACAAGCTGGGTGGGGCAGAGTTCGATTTCCTGCCCGTCGCGGTCCACCGTGACGCGCCAGGTTTTGGTGTCCTCGTCAAACGCGGCATGTTTGGCGACGGTCTTGGTCCAGTAATTGATCTCCATGACCTTGGTGTAGAATTCCAGCCAGTCGCCGATTTTGTCCTTAGGCGCGAAGACCGGCCAGTTCTTTGGGAAATCAATATAAGGCAGGTGGTCGTACCAGACCGGGTCGTGCAAGCAGAGGGACTTGTAGCGCTTGCGCCATTGGTCGCCGGGGTTGTCGTGCTTGTCGATGACAATGTGCGGCACGCCCAGCTGGCGTAACCTGGCGCCGAGTGCGATGCCGCCCTGGCCGCCGCCGATAATCAGCACGTAAGGCTGGGTGGTGAAGCCGAGCGTGCTGGCTTCGTCCTCGCGCTTTTCCTTCCAGGTCCGGCGGTTCCGAGAAATGCCGTGCTCCGCTCCCATGGGGCGGCGGGTGCCGGTTGGTTCCTCAAAACCTTTCAGTTCGGTTAGGGTGGTGAGCAGCGTCCAGGCCTCGCCATTACGCAGGCGTAAATGGCCTTCGCCACGGCCGATGCCGGTTTCCAGGCTCAGCCAGGCTTCCACCACATCGCCGCTTTGGGTTGGCTCCTCCGCCAGTGTCAGGGACACGCGGCCCAGATGCGGCAAGGTGTCGCGCAGCATGTCGTGCACGCCGTTCTGGTTTTCAACGGTTTTGATGTTCCAGGTAAAAGCGAGGAGGTCGCGCCAGAAGCTGGTGGTGGCAAAGAGCCGCGCGGCGGTGTCCACATCATAGGCCGCGACGGCTTTATTGAAGGCAGAGAGCCAGGACTCCACCGTTTCACGCGGTGGGGCGGCTTTGCTCTCGATGGTCATGTCATTCATGTCCGTTCCCCTGGTTTTGGTTTTAGCTGTTCAGATCGATGAGAATTTTAAGATGCTTGCCGGACGGGTCGAGCAGCGCATCAAAGCCCTGTTTTACGGCGTCCTGTAGCTTGATACGTGCGGTGACAACCTTGGAGGCGGGCAGCGCGCCGGAGGCGATGAGCCGGATCACGCGGGGCCAATAATGCGTTGGGTAGGCCCAGGCGCCGCGCAGATCGACATCCTTGAATGTCACCTGGAACCAGTCCAACGGGTTTTCACGCGGGTGTAGACCTGTTTGCACCACCACGCCCTGCTTGCGGACGGCATCCAGGCAGGCTTTCAGCGCGTGCTCATTGCCCACACATTCCAGCGCCACGTCGCAGCCCACATTGCCTTCGGTCGCGGCGCGGATGGCCTCGCCGACATTGTCGCGTGTGGGGTTAAGGGTGGTCAGGTCAGGCA
The DNA here is from genome assembly GCF_900129125.1 of Acidocella aminolytica 101 = DSM 11237. GTDB lineage: Bacteria > Pseudomonadota > Alphaproteobacteria > Acetobacterales > Acetobacteraceae > Acidocella > Acidocella aminolytica. The sequence goes on from NZ_FQVJ01000007.1 coordinate 118,976, forward strand.
GTACGGATTTGGCGAAGGCGAGGCGGGAATCATTGATGTCGGACAGGAAAAGCGGTCCGGCCCCGGCGGCGCGGGCGGCTAGCAAGGTGAGCATGCCGATGGGCCCGGCGCCGGTTACGAGCACGGAATTGCCCGCCCGCACCCCGCCACGGTCGCATGAATAAACCGCGACGGCAGTGGGTTCCACGAGGGCGGCTTCCTCGTCGCTGAGGCTGTCTGGGATTTTCTGGACATTATAGTCATAGACCGTCGCAGCCTCGGCCATGCCGCCCCAGGCCCAGCTTAACCCGGCCAGGGCCAGTTGCGGGCTGAGATGGAACAGCCCACGTTCAGCGAAATAATCTCCCGCGCGGGGCATGATCAGCGGCTGGATGGAGACGCGGTCGCCGGGTTTGACGTTGGTGACACCCTCACCGATGGCCTCTACCACACCGCCAAATTCATGTCCCAGAATCTGCGGCCCGTGCGCGCCAGTGTAAGGATGCGGGGCGGTGGGGATGAAGATGGGGCCGTAAGCATATTCATGGAGGTCCGTGCCGCAGATGCCGACGAAGCGGTTGCGGACCAGAACCTGGCCGGGCGGCGGGTTGCTGGGCGGGGCGGCGATGTCTTCCACACGCAGGTCGCGCGCGGCATGAAAACGTAGGGTTCGCAAGCTGTTCCTCCTTGCTTTTTTCGTTGCATGGGGAACAAAGCAACTGGCGTGCCAGAGTTAGGTTTTTGAAAAGGCTAGAGAGTTTGAAAAGCCGAGCGCCACACTGTGGCGCGGCCTGTGGCGTTTAGCCGTGGCGCTTCAGGTGCAGGCGGCGCATCCGGCGGTGGACGGTGGTGCGGTCCACCCCCAGCCGCCGGGCCAGCGCGGAGACATTGCCTTGGCATTGCGCCAGAGCCGCGCGCAGTTGGGCGGCCTCTGAATCCGGGTCGCCGCCAGAGAATGTTTCCGGCAGATCGGACAAAGTGATCTCATCGTCCTCGCACAAGGCTGAGGCGGCGGCGAGGCAATGGTCCAACTCCCGCAGATTGCCCGGCCAATGATGTGCCCGCAGCGCCGCCCAGGCCGCCGGGGTCAGCCGCCGCTGAGTGGGGCTATGGCGGGCCAGAAGCCGCTCCACCAGCCAGTCGAAATCTGCCCGTTCGCGCAAGGGCGGCAAAGTGAGGGTGGCAGCGTGCAGGCGGTAATAAAGGTCCTCACGGAACCGCCCTTCCGCCACCAGGGCAGCAAGGTCACGGTGCGAGGCGGAGATAACCCGTATCTGCACCGGCAGGGGATTGTTGCCGCCCAAAGGTTGCACCTCCTGCTCTGCCAGCACGCGCAGCAGGCGGGTTTGCAGAATCAGCGGCATGTCGCCGATTTCGTCCAGAAACAGCGTGCCGCCATTGGCGGCTTCCACCAGCCCCTTACGGCCCTTGGGCGCGGCCCCGGTAAAGGCGCCTGGCACGTGTCCGAACAGCTCAGCTTCGGCCAGTGTTTCGGGAATGGCGGCGCAATTCATGGCCACGAACTGGCCTTTTAACCCGCTGGCGGCGTGTAGGGCGCGGGCCATCACCTCTTTGCCGGTACCGGTTTCGCCGTGAATGCAGACGGGCAGGGTGGTGCGGGCAAAGCGCGCAGCTTTTTCGAGTAACTGGTTGATTTCAGGCGTTTGGCCGATCTCGCGCAGAGCCGGGGGCAGTGGCGCGCTGGGTGGGCGTGCGCGGGAGCGCGGCGGTGGCTCAATGGCGTGGGCAAAGAGCATCCGCCCATCCCGCGCACGCAGCACGCGCTCGTGAGTGGGGCGGCCGCGCGTGAGATTGGGCAAGCCATCCACCTCCAGATTAAGGAACTGCGAGACCTTTTGGCCGAGCAGCATCTCCGGCTGGCGCCAGTCCAGCCCCGCCGCTTGAGCTAGCATCCGCGCGGCGGCGTTGGTCATGCCCACGATGCGGCCTGAATGGTCGATGGCGATGGCGCCTTCCGGGTCCACGTCCAGAAATTCGGGCGAGAGGGCGAAGCGCAGTACCCATTGGCGGCTGGTTTGGGCCATCAGATTTGCCAGCTCAATCCGCCGGGTGGTGGTTGTGACCAAATGCCGCGCGAGACTCTGGCTGATTTTCTCGCGCGGGGAGGACAGCAAGGAGATATCCAGCACGGCGGAGAGCGCGCCAGTGGTGTCATAAATTGGCGCAGCTGTGCAGGAGAGCGGCGTGTGCGTCATGTCGAAATGGTCGGTTTGGTGGATGGTCAGGGCCTCACCGGTGGCGATGCAGGCCCCCACTGCGCAGGTGCCCGCACGGGCCTCCGCCCAGTCTGCGCCCAGATACAATCCGGCTTTGCGCAGGTCCCGCTCATGACGCGGGTCGCCGAAATATTCCACCGCGATGCCCTGGCGGTTGGTGAGCAGCAGTACATAATTCTGGCCGGAGACATGGCCGAAAAGCCGCTCCAGCCCGGAGCGGGCGATGTTGATAAGTTCCTCGGATTGCTGGCGATGTTCCTTCAGGCGCCCTTCCGGCAGGATCACCGCCTCGCAATTCACCGCCGGGTCGAGATGGTATTCATCCAGGCAGCGCCGCCAGGACTGGATGACGTAGGGATCCCGCCCGGATGTACCGCCGCGCCAGGCGGTTTCAATTTCACGCACATGTTCGGCCGTGCTCATATTTCGTTTCCCCCTGCCGCCGGATGGTACCGGTGGCGGATTTTAGTTTTGACGGAGTGTGGGGGCAGGGGGCACGGAACGCAAGTTTTTCGAATACGGCAGCTCTGTTGTCGTATGCCCGGCGCTGCGGCAGAATTACCTGCCGCAGCGCCGGGCGGGTTTTAATGGGATATGAAGATGCCTGATTTCGTATTCGCGCCGCCGCCACCCGTGACCGTGCCGGTTACCGATGGTCGCCTGTTTCCCGTACGTCGAATCTTCTGTGTAGGCCGCAATTACGCCGCCCATGCGCGTGAGATGGGTAATGACCCGACCCGCGAGCCGCCTTTCTTCTTCACTAAACCCGCGGATGCGTTGGTGCCCGCCGGGCAGGACACGCCTTATCCCAGCCAGACGAAAAACCTGCATCATGAGATCGAGCTTGTGGTCGCCATCGGTACGGGAGGTCAGGAGATCAGCCCAGCACAGGCGTTGTCCCATGTATTCGGCTATTCCATCGGCATCGATCTGACCCGGCGGGATTTGCAGGATGAAGCCAAGGGGCTCCGCCGCCCGTGGGATTTAAGCAAGGGGTTCGACGCATCCGCCCCCATTGGCGCCATTGCCCCGGCCAGTGCGGTTGGCCACCCGGCCGCCGGGCGCATTGCGCTTAGCGTGAACGGGCAGATCCGGCAGGAAGGGGATCTCGCGGACCAGATCTGGCCGGTGCCGGATAT
>NZ_FQVJ01000080.1 GCF_900129125.1 Acidocella aminolytica 101 = DSM 11237
GTCAGCATGATCTGCTTCGCGCCCGTCTGGATCAGATCATCGACGTGAGCCATGCGCTGGCGAAGCTGGCGCGGACGATCGACTGGCGGTTTCTGAGCGAGCAACTGGGCGCGGTCTATACCGATCAGCCCGGCTGGCCGCCGCTGCCGTCCCGGCTAATGGCGGGTTTGGCAATCCTCAAGCATATGCACAATCTTTCCGATGAAGCCTTATGTGAGCGCTGGCTGGAGAACCTGTATTATCAATATTTCTGCGGTGCGGAATTCTTCTGCCACAAGCTGCCATTCGAGCGTTCTTCGCTCACCCACTGGCGCCAGTGCATGGGCGAGGAGCGGCTGGTGGCACTGCTGCAGGAGAGCCTCGCCGCCGCGCCCCGCACCGGCGCGGCAAAGCCGTCGGATTTTACCCGCGTGATCGTCGACACCACGGTGCAGCCCAAGGCGATTACCTTCCCGACCGATGCCACATTGCTGTCCCGCACCCGCCCGCGCGCATCTGGTGCGGCTGGCCAAGCGGCTCGGCTTTGAGTTGCGCCAGTCTTATGCGCGCGTCGGCAAGATAGCGCTGATCCGCCATCAGCGCTATGCACACGCCAAACAATTCAACCGTGCCAACCGGGCCTTGAAGAGTTTGCGAACGCAGCTGGGCCGGGTAATACGCGACATACGCCGCACCTCGCATTGGCCGAGCGGGTCCATGCCCAGCGCGCCAGGCAACGCGGGCCGAAAGTTTACAGCCTTCACGCGCCGGAGGTCGCATTATCGGCAAATGCATGCCCCGCCATCGCTCACAAGAGTTCCGCAAGTTCCTCGACGAGGTCGAGCGCAACGTGCCCGCCAATCTCGACATCCAAGTTGTCCTGGATAATTACGGCACACATAAAACCAAGCTGATCCGCAATTGGTTCCTCAAGCGGCCACGCTGGCATGTTCACTACACACCGACCTCGGCGTCATGGAACAATCAGGTCGAGCGCTTCAACGGTCGCATTGCAAGCGAAGTTCTCGGCATTAACGTCGCCGGACATGCAGATCTCGAAATACTTCTTCTCGGCTTCAACCGTGCTTACAACGGGCGACGACAACGCGTGCTGTCCGGGGGCTCACCCATTGACACCGTTCGTCGACATCTTGCACGCAATGGACGCTTGGCAAACCCACACTACAAGCCCGCAGACAGCAATGACCTGCTGCCAAAGGTCGATGAAATCCTCTATTATGCCAATGACGTCTCGCAACCAGACAGCTAGGTGGTCGGTTCATGCGAGGTGGACGACACCAAGGGGATCGCCATTGCGTATTTACGACGTTTCGGTCATGACTTGTTAGAAACTCGTCAACCCAGGAAGCCCAATAACGAACGAGCCCCTGCTGCATCCATGTGTTCTATTTCTTTATTGTTCTAACAGGCGAGCCCGCATGATCGCGCGCCTCGCTACTGCCGCGAAGCGTCTCGCGGCCCAAGACTGGAATCTCAGTGCCGGACTCCGCGCGGCCCTGGCCTGTGGAGTGCCGCTGGCACTCGCCGCGCTCTGCGATGCGCCCGGCCTCTCCTGGACTGCTCTCATCGCCTTCTGGATCGTACCGATCGATCCGGGATGGCCGCGACGTCGGCAGTTGGTTACCATCACCGCCTTCATTCTGGCGAGCGCGACGGGTGCCTTCCTCGCCGTTCTACTCCGCCCGCACCTGCTCATCGCGTCTCTCTTCGCTGGCCTCTGGTGCTTCGGTGCAATCTTTATCCGAGTCTGGGGTGAAGCGGCGGCATCTGCCGGCAGCATGGTGGCTGTCATTCTTCTTATCCTGCTCGGCGTGCATCAGACGTCATCCCTGTCTGTAGCAGTCCAGATGGCGGCGCTGACACTAGCGGGCGGCTTTTGGGGCCTTGGCCTCGTCATGCTGCCTGGCGGCAAGCGGCTGGAGGCGACGCTTCGGGTGGCGATCGCCCACATCTTCACGCTGGAAGCGATGCTCGCCGAGGATATCCGAGATGGAACATCCAGGCTCCGCCGCGGGGCTGTACGAGACGCGATCGAGGCGGCGCGCGAAGCCATCGCGGCCGCGCCGCCGCCCCAGCCGGGTATGACGTCCGCACGGCAAGTGGCACTCGGTGCCTTTATCCGCGCCGACCACCTGCTGCTCGCCCTTCTCACACTCCGGACCTCTCTCACCGATGCTGCGTGTGGCAGCGCCTCGTGCCAGGCGCTGAATGGCCTCCCGGGGTATCTCCACGATCAGGCGGCGGCGCTGGCGGAAGGCGTCTCTTCCACGCTCCGTAGCGGGCAACAGCTGCCGCTATCCACCCCTCCTGAGATCGCGGCCGCCCTGGCCGATGCATGGCACTGGGCCTCGCCCTTCACCTCTGTTGATCTACCGCCAGACCCGGCCGTCAATTCGACGGGCAAGGGCGCCTTGTCACGGCGTATCCTGCTGTTACGCGAGAATCTTTCCTGGAGCTCGCTTTCCTGTCGCCACGCGGCGCGCTTCGCCGTTACAGGTTCGGGGCTCACCGCGCTGACCAACGTGCTCGGCCTCCCGCACAGCCACTGGATCACGCTGGCCGCCGTAATCGTCCTGCAAACCTATCCTTCCACCACCCTGCAGCGCGCCCTTGCGCGAGTCGGCGGCACCATCGTCGGCGGCGCGATCGCCGCCGCCGCCGCTCTCATGCTAGAAGGTCCCGCCGAGGCTATGGTCGTCATGGTGCCGCTCAGCTTGCTCGCCATGACAGTCCGCTCGGCCAGCTATGCGCTATACGTTATTTGCGTGACGCCGCTCTTCCTAGTCATGACCGAGCTTTATGCCGATAGCGGCATATTTTCCTCCGGCCTCAGTATAGAGCGCCTGGCGGACAATCTGGTCGGCGCGGCAATCGGCCTGCTCATGACAGTCCTTTTCTGGCCTAGTTGGGAAAGCCGCGCCTTGCGGCCGCTTCTCGCCCAGGCGGTGCGCGCAAATGGAGCCTTCCTGCTCGCGGCCCTCGCGACCAACCAGACCGCAGAGCCGCCCCTCACCAACCCGCGCCTGGACGCACTTTGCAGGGCAGCGGGAATCGCTGGCAATAATGCCGAAGCCGCCCTACGGCGCATGCAGAACGAGCCGCGTCTCTCCCAACCGCTTGCGCTCGCCCCGGCAATGGTCATCGCCGAGGCGGCGCGTGGCCTTGCCGCCATCGCCATCGGCAGCCTCATGCGGGCGCGGCAGGCCGAAGGCTGTGCTGAGGCGGAAAGCTCCGCCTGCGCCCTCGAGATTGACGAGATTGGTGAGCGCCTCCGCGCCATCGCCGACGACATCGCCCGAGCCAGCACGCCCAACCGCCCACCTCCCACTCGCACGGCGTCCGAGCCGCCCGAGATCCTGCGCGCCCGGCATCTCCTTGCCCTCATCGAGGAGGCCACGCTTGGGCTGGAAGCCCGCCAGCCAATACCCTGAGCGGGAACGGTCTTAGGCTCATCTGCGCCTGCCCCGGATAGGCTTAAGCGCAAGACCGCGCTGGCTTAAGCGGAATGCTGAGCTTTGCTCTGTTTCCACAACCAAGCCGAAAGTTCACTAACCTAGTTGATTGGCTATACGCCCGACGATATCGGCGAGATATAGTAATTCCCATTAAGAGTGTGACGTTATTAATTCATCGAGGGATTTTCCTGAGAAGCTCCGTTGCCGTTTGAGGATCGCGAAAGCCTGCTCGATTG
>NZ_FQVJ01000008.1 GCF_900129125.1 Acidocella aminolytica 101 = DSM 11237
CTCGCGCACCAGTTGCCGCTCCGAGCGAATGCCAAACAGGTAGCCAAGGAACAGCGCCTTGAACATTAAGGTCGGATCCAGCGGCGGCCGCCCATTATCCGGGCAGTAGAGCCCGGCCACCAGATCATGGATGAACGTAAAATCAATCACAGCGTCGATCTTGCGCAGCAGGTGGTCCGCCGGGACCAGGCTGTCCAATGTAACAATCTCAAGCGCCGTCTGCGGCGAGGATGGTTTCTTCAGCATCACAACAATGAATCAAAAACCCCCGGCTTGCGCCAGGGGTTTGTCAGCAGTCTGAGCCGCCCTGTGAGGCGGCTTTTTTTCTAAACTCGCCAGGAGGTTGCACATGACCAAACCTTTCAGCGCCGCGCCCTTGGTCTGGGGACATGGCCCGGCTGTTTTCGAAATGTTTCTGGAGCCGACCTGCCCCTTCTCGGTCAAAAGCTTCAACAAGCTGGACGAGTTGCTGGAAAAAGCCGGACCGGACCGGATTACGGTGAAATTGCGCCTGCAATCCCAGCCCTGGCATATGTTCTCCGGCGTGATCGTGCGCGCGATTCTCGCGGCGTCCTGCCTGCCGGATGGCAAGGAGGCCGCGAAGAAGGTGATGAAGGCCGTAGCCGACCACCGCGAGGAGTTTGAGTTCGAGAAACATTCTGCTGGGCCGAATATGGACACCACCCCGGCACAGATTATCGCCCGGATCGAGGCTTATGCCGGGCTGAAGCTGGCGGCGGCCTTTTCCGTGCCGGAACTGCAGACCGAGGTAAAGTGGCACGCCAAATATGCCCGCCAGAACGGGATTCACGTCTCCCCCACCTTCATGGTGAACGGGTTGATCGAGCCGAAACTGAGCAGCGGTGACGCGGTTGAGGACTGGATCGCCAAGTTGCCGGTCTAAGCTTGGCGGCGGTGGGAAAAGGGAGCAAAAGCCAGGGTATGAATTTCCGATTGGCGGGCCTGATCGCGGCCCTTCTGGCTGCGGCCGCGCTCGGCGTGGCGTATTTTGCCCAATACGGGCTGCATCTGGTGCCGTGCGAACTGTGCCTGTGGGAGCGTTGGCCCTACCGAATCGTCATTGTACTGGGGCTGCTGGCGGTGCTGTTCGGCGGCGGTCTGGGGCGCGTGCTGGTGGCGCTGGCCGGAGTGGCGATGCTGGGCGATGTGGTGATCGCGGGCATTCATGTGGGTGTGGAGTTCCATTGGTGGAAATCCCCGCTGCCGGAATGTAACGGCATTCTCACCCCCGGCGCGCCCTTGCCGATGACACCTTCTGTCTCTTGCGAACGGCCGGTGCATCTGATTTCCTGGTTGCCGCTATCCATGACGCAAATGGATTTTTGCGCCGCCATTTTACTTACGGTTTTGTTTTTCTTCATGGCGTCACGGCCAAGGAGGGGTGCATGAGCGAGAAGATCAAGCGTTTCGTCAGGGTGGATCATGCGGGCGAATATGGGGCTGAGCGGATTTATGCCGGGCAGCTCGCGGTATTGGGGCGCGGCCCGAAGGGCGATTTGCTGCGCCACATGCTGGAGCAGGAGACGGTTCATAAACAAACCTTCGAGACGCTGATCGCCGAGCGTCGCTCCCGCCCCACCGCCATGCTGCCGTTTTGGCATGTCGCCGGGTTCGCGCTAGGCGCCATTACCGCCGCGATGGGCGAAAAAGCCGCGATGGCCTGCACCGTGGCGGTGGAGGAAACCATCGACGAGCATTATGCCAGCCAGCGCGATGCGCTGAACGAGGACGAAAGCGACTTGAAGGAGACGATTGAGCGTTTCCGGCTGGAGGAGCTGGAGCACCGTGATATCGGCCTCGAAAACGGCGCCGAGCAAGCCCCCGCTTACCGCCTGCTCTCCGGCCTGATTAAAGCCGGGTGCAAGGCTGCCATCAGGATCAGCGAAGCCGTTTGATCTTGGCGAGGGCGCATGGCTGCCTCTCGGTCAAAAAAGCTGTCCTTTTTTAGCGTTGCGGCTTAGGGAGCGGGCATGTCCGCAACCCTGGCCCTCGCAGAGCCGATTCAAGACGGTTTGCCCCGCCCGGCGCGGTTGCGGGCCATGTTTGCCGTGGCCATGGCGGTGCTGCTCTCGGTGCTGGATTATGCGGTGGTCAACATCGCCATGCCGGAGATTGCCCGGGATGTGCATGCCACCGCCTCCGCTTCCATCTGGGTCATCAACGCTTATCAGCTTGCCAGTGTAACTTCTTTGCTGCCGGTGGCGCGGCTGGGCGAAAAATTCGGCCATGCACGCATGTGCCTTATTGGGCTGGTGATGTTTGTGTTTGCCTCCTTGCTGTGCGCCATGTCGCAGACCTTGGGGGAGCTTACCATGGCTCGTGCCCTGCAAGGGTTGGGTGGGGCGTGTATTCTGGGGGTTAATGCCGCGCTGGTGCGGCATATCTATCCGTCTGAGCTATTGGGGCGCGGCATTGCTCTGAACGGGCTGGTGATCGCGCTGGGCGTGGCGCTGGGGCCGTCCGTGGGGGCAGCGGTGCTGGCGGTGGCCAACTGGAAATGGCTGTTCCTGATCAATCTGCCCTTCGGTCTGGCGGCGTTTTACTTCGCCTTGACCGCCTTGCCGAAAACCCCGCGCGCGGATGTGAAGTTCGACATGACGAGCACCGTGCTGCTGGGGCTGGGGCTGGGCGGTATTGTGATTGGCGGCGACCATTTCGCTGAGGGCCCAGGCGGGACGCTGGGGTTTGGGCTGTTGGCCGTCGGCATTGTGGCCATGGCGGCGCTGGTGCGCCTGCAACTTACCCGCGCGCATCCGCTGCTGCCGGTGGATCTGCTGGCGAGGGGCGGGTTCGCAGCGGCCTTTGCTACCGGCTTCCTGGCGTTTCTGGCCTCGAATTTCTTTATCATCTCAATGCCGTTCAATCTGACGGATGTGCTGCATCGCGGCCCGGTGGAAACCGGCCTTGTCATCACCTCCTGGCCGTTGAGCATCGTGCTGACGGCTCCGTTTGTGGGGCGGCTAGCGGATCGTTACCCTGCGGCGATTCTCTCCACGCTGGGAATGCTGATTCTCAGCCTCGGCTTTTTGCTGCTGCGGCTTCTGCCCGCTGCGCCCACGGATATCGACATTGTCTGGCGCATTTCCCTCGCGGCTCTAGGGTTCTCCCTGGTGCAGCCGCCGAACAACAAGGCGATGTTGATGAATGCGCCAAAGCCGCGCCTAGCCGGGGCAAGCGGCATGATCTCGGTGGTTCGCCTGTTGGGGCAGACCATTGGCGGTATGCTGGTGGCCATTACGCTCGGGCTGGCCCACCCCGCGCCAACCAGAACCTGCTTGGCGTTCGCTTCACTCGCCGCGTTTTTGGGGGCGATTGCCAGCGCGATGCGTCTGTTCGCCAAAGGCGGGCGGGGGATGGAAGGTTAAGCCAGCGCCTCGGCGCAGGCATCCAGGATCGCGTCGCAATCCATTTCATACTCCCGGTACAGCTCAGCCACCGAGCCGGACTGCCCGAAATGGTCCGGCCCCAGCGCCATTACACGCTGGCCGCGCACCGCCCCCAGCCAGCTATGGGCGGCCGGGTGGCCATCCAGAACCGTGACCAGCGCCGCGCCGGGAGCGAGGGGGCTTAGAGTTTCCTCAATATGCGATTGCGCTTTAATGCCCTGGCGGCGTTGGCGCTGGGCGGCCCGCCAGCCCGCATAAAGCCGGTTGGGGCTGGTGATGGCCAGCAGTCCGACGCCGGGCACATCCTCGCGCACGATCTCGAAGGCTTTTTCGGCTTCCGCCGCCATTGGGCCTTGATAAGCGATGGCCAGCCCCGCGCCGGGGGCGGGAGGCGTAATCCAATGCGCGCCGGCGAGAACATGGTCGGGGTTCAGCGTGCGCGTAGGCTGCGGCAGGGCGAAATTGGAAAGCCGTAGCCAGACGGCGGAGCCTTCCGGCTTCTGCATATATTCGAAGGCATGGCGCAGCATGATCCGCAGCTCATCGCAATAAGCTGGTTCAAAGGCGATCAGCTTGTCCTGCACAATGCCCAGCAGCGGCGTGTTGGCGGCCTGATGCTGCCCGCCTTCAGCCGCCAGCGTAATGCCGGAAGGGGTGGAGACCAGCAGAAAACGCGCATCCTGGTAACACGCATAATACAGCGCGTCATGGCCGCGATTCACGAATGGGTCATACACCGTGCCGATCGGCAGCAGTCGCGCGCCATACAGGTCATGCGCCAACCCAGCCGCGCCCAACAGCAGGAACAGGCTTTGCTCGGCAATGCCAAGTTCAATATGCTGGCCTCCGGGGTGCATGTCCTTGCGCACCATGGAGGCGACCTTGCTCTTGCGGAACACGTCCTCTTGCGCCTTGCGGGCGAACATGGAGCGGCGGTTGATCCAGGAGGTGAGGTTGGTGGATGTCGCCACATCCGGGCTTGAGGTGACGATGGCCTGGGACAGCGCCTTGCTCTCCCCCTGGGCGCGGCCGATTTCAGACAAAATTTCCCCAAACCCGGCCTGGGTGCTCATGCGCCGCCCGGCGGTGCGCGGGCCGGGCAGGGTGGCGGGTACGGGCACGATAGGCGCGTCCATCCGCCGTCCTTGCGGGGTGAGGGGCGTGGCGAACGGCGCGTCCCGCAGCAGGCGTTCCACGCGCTGCGGGGTTTGCAGCCCTTCCAGCCGGTCCCACTCATGGCCGGGGCGGATCTGCATGGTGGTGCGGAACTCGTCCATTTGCTCAGGCGTCAGCAGGCCAGCATGGTTGTCTTTATGCCCGGCGAGCGGCAGGCCATTGCCTTTAATGGTATGGGCAAGAAACAAGGTCGGCTGGTCGGACTGCGCCGCATGGGCGAAGCTGGCGGTGAGGGTGGCAAGGTCATGCCCGGCCAGATTGGTCATCAGCGTGGCGAGATCCGCATCGCTTAGCGGGTCGATCAGCGCGCGCACGCCACGGCTGCGGCCCATATCGTTCAGCAGCGCCTCACGCCATGCCGCGCCGCCCTGGAAGGTGAGGGCGGAGTAAACCGAGTTCGGGCATTCATCCAGCCAGGCACGCAGGCTGGCACCGCCGGGGCGGACGAACACGTCTTGTAACTGCCGCCCATAACGCAACGTGACGACACGCCAGCCCATGTCGCGGAACAGCCCCTCAAACCGGCCGAACAGCCGATCGGGCATTACGGAATCGAGACTCTGGCGGTTGCAATCCACCACCCACCAGACATCGCGGACATCGTGCTTCCAACCTTCCAGCAGGGCTTCGTAAATATTGCCCTCATCCAGCTCCGCATCGCCCGCTACGGCCACGTTTCGCGCATGCGCGGCGCCGGGGGGCAGCATCTCATGTGCTTTCACATAATCCTGGATCAGCGCTGAAAAGCTGGTGATGGCTACGCCAAGCCCAACAGAGCCGGTGGAGAAATCGATTTCGGTGCCGTCCATGGCGCGGGAAGGATAAGCCTGCGCGCCGCCAAACTGCCGGAAGCTTTGCAGTTTCTCCAGGCTTTGCCGGCCCAGCAGATAATTGATGGCATGCAGCACCGGTGAAGCATGCGGTTTAACGGCCACGCGGTCTTGCTGGCGCAGCGCGTCGAAATACAGCGCCGTCATGATTGAGGTGACGGAAGCGCATGAGGCCTGATGCCCGCCGACCTTCTCGCCGGTTGGATTCGGACGGATATTATTAGCGTGATGGATAATCCAGGCGGAGAGCCAGAGCAGTTTCCGCTCAACTTCCGCCAGCGTTTCCAAATTTCCCGCGGTCTGCCCGAGAGGCCGTATTTCGTTCATGACGGCACTATAATGCAATTTGTGCTGTCATGAAATCTGGCCCCGCCCCCGAAATGCGAGCGGGGCCAGAACATTAATGCACGGAACCGGCGAGAATACCGGCAATGATGCCACTGGTAATGGCGATCATGACAAATTGGTCGCCGGTATTGACCCATTCATAGCCGGGCGGCGGCGGGCGTAGATGATAATGGTCCCAGTCCCCATGCGGCACGATCACGCGCGGGCCGTTATAATAGTCGCCGCGCGCCCATTGGCCGTGCGGCCCGCTGGGGCCGTGATGACCTTCATCATGATGGCCGTCATCGTGATGATAATTGTCCTGATGATAGCCATCCTGATGGTAGCCACTATCGGGGCCGCCATCCGAAGGCTGTCCACCTTGGCCGTGCTGGTCATGAAACGTTTGGCCGCCACCCGGCTGGCCGCCATGCTGGTCCGGTCCCTGGCCAGGTTGTGCCAAGGCAGGGCTCGACGCCAGAGTCAGTGTCGCCACACCGGCGAGAAGATATTTCGTCAAGCGCATGAATGCGTCTCCTTTCGATAACAGGAACATTGACGCCGATCTGGGCGCTTCCAGGGCCGGAAACAGTGAAGTTGTGATAAAACTTTTCTCCTTTTTGGCGGAATTAAGGCTCATCCCTGGGTAATATGGCCGAGAATCGAGGGTAAATCTTCCGCCAACATGCCTGGCCCGGCCTCTTGCGCCGCAGCGCCATGCAGCCACACCCCCGCGCAGGCGGCGGGGAAGGGCGCCATGCCGCGCGTCAGCAGAGCGGCGATCAGCCCGGAGAGCACATCCCCCGTGCCGCCCGTGGCCAGCCAGGGCGGGGCGTTGGCGTTGATGACGGCGGTGCCTTCCGGCGCGGCAATAACGGTGTCCGGTCCTTTTAGCACCGTCACCGCGCCGGTTAGCGCGGCGGCGCGGCGGGCGGCGGCGATTTTGTCCGGGCCGATTGTGCCGAATAGCCGGGTGAACTCGCCTTCATGCGGGGTGATGACACAAACACCGCGCAGTTTTTTTGGCGTTCCCGCGCAGGCGGTGAGCGCGTCTGCATCCGCGAGGATGGCAAGGCCCGGTGTTTGTAGCAGCCGCGCCAGAGCCACGCCCGCCGCCGCCACGCCCAGCCCAGGCCCCACCACCCAATGCAGCCGCCTGGGATCTTCAAGCAGTCTGTCCAGCGGGTCGTGCCGCAGGATGATGCCGGCTTCCGGCAACGGGGAGGCATCCGCCGCCGCGAGGCTGACCATCCCCGCCCCCGCTCGCCGGGCCGCCATGGCCGCCAGCCGTGCTGCGCCGGGCAGAGTGCCGGAGAGGATGGTGACCTCGCCGCTGGTATATTTGTGCCCGCCGGTGTCACGCGGCGGCAGTGTGAATAAAGACGGACTATTTTCCCAGATATCCGGCCCCACCCGGCCGATGATCGATACCGGCATCCCGATATCGCGCAGCAAGACTTCCCCGCATAAAGCCCGGCCCGGAAACAACAGATGGCCCGGTTTTTTGCGCACGAAGGTCACGGTGAAGGCGGCTTGCGGCGCAAAGCCGCGGACCTGTCCGGAGGCGCCGTCGAGGCCGGAGGGCACGTCCACCGCCACAAGGTTTTTCGCGGCCCGCAGCAGGGAGATAGTGTGTTCATCAAGGTCGCGTGACAGCCCGGCGCCGAAAATCGCATCGACGACCAGACCGGCTCGCGCGACCTCGGCCGGGTCCGCTGTGCGAAAGTCCCGCACCCGTACGGGCCAGCCCTCCCAAGCCAGATAACGCGCGGCGACTCGGCCATCGCCGCCATTATTGCCCGGCCCAGCCAGCACCAGCACCGGCACTTTCTTGCAGCGCCGCATAATACTGCGTGCAATGGCGCGTCCTGCGGCTTCCATCAGCCTTGCTGTGTCGCCCGCCAGAGCATCCGCCTGGGCCATTTGCACTGGAGTTAGCAGCGCGCCGGTAAAAGACTCTGGCCGTTCAAAGGAATATGCCATTTACTGCATCCTAGCAGGAGGCTGTTGATGGGAAAGATTATCGCGGTTGCACAGCAAAAAGGTGGCGCGGGCAAGACCATGATCGCTGCCCAGTTCGGCACAGCACTGGCTGAGGAGGGGCGCGTGGCGCTGCTGGATACAGACCCTCAAGCGAGTCTGAGCGCCTGGGGGCGGTTACGCGGGGCGGCGGCCAAGGCCAAACCTGGGGTGGAGGTGTTCAGCGTGTCAGGCTGGCGGCTGGCCAATGAGCTGGAGAAGCTAAAGGCCGAGTATGATTACGTGATTGTGGACACCCCGCCGGTGATCGACAGCGATGCCAGGCGGGCGATTCGCGGCGCGGATCTGGTGCTGGTGCCGTTGAATCCCGCGCCGCCGGATCTGTGGGCGGCGGAAGGCACCTTGAAGTTGGCGGCGGAGGAACGCAGCCCGGCTGCATTATTATTCAATCGCGCGGCCGCCTCCTCGCGGTTACGCAAGCGGCTGGAAGCTGAAATTGTCGCGCGGCAACTCACCCTGCTGCCCGCCGCGCTGGCGAACCGCGCAGGTTATGCCAACGCTTTTGCCGATGGGCTGGGCGTGACAGAGGCCGGCCCCAACACCCAGGCGGCGGAGGAGGTGCGTGCCGCCGTGCGGGCGCTGCTGGCGCTGGGATTCTAAAGAACGGTGATGGATTTGTGAGGAAGGGATGAAAAAAAATTCTAGTTAATGCCGTCATCATGCAGAAAACAGCATTGCTAGACTTGCAAGTCTGACTCTTTTCCGCCACAAACCTGCTCATGGCGTATAAATCGCCTTCAAAATGCTCCAGAACAGGACGTTTTGAGGAGCGTGGCATTAAATGTCACCCGCCAAGTTTAGGGAGCCAAGAAACGTTGCATCTCAAGATGCAAAAGGCCGGTCCATAAGGACCGGCCTTTTTAATTTCCAGGTTGATGGGAAGCCGCGTTCAACGTGGCAACGGCTCACGCCCAGGTGAGCGGCGGCGGTAGAAACGGGAGACATTCACCTCTCCCCACACACCTTCACGGGTGAACGGGTCCTCGGCAATAAAACGTTCGATCACGTCGCGGCTGGGGGCTTCCAGCAATAGCAGCGAGCCGGTCATTTGCTCACCGTCATCGGTTTGCAGCGGGCCGGACATCAGCACGGAGACGGTTCCTGCCTCGTCCTGTTCCTCCAGAAACATGCGGTGGGCGGCATAATGGTCGAGCCGGAGCTGCAGGGAACCAGGTTTGTCTTTGGCATGCAGAATGTAGAGTGGCATGTGGTTTGAGACCCTCTCCTCATACTTTATACCCACCGGTAGTATGAAACCGGGGGTTTGACACGCCGCATGTTCGCCACCCAGCTTTGTGCTGAACGCTGAAGGCGGAAGACAAGGAGAGGAAGAATGAAGCTACTGCGCTATGGGGATGACAGTCAGGAAAAGTGGGGCATGCTTGATTCCGCAGGCGGAATCCGCACGCTGGAGGATGTGCTGCCGCATATCGGCAGTGAGCCGGTCAGCCTGGAATGGCTGGCGCATCTGCAGAAGCTGGACCCCGCTAAGCTGCCCGTGCTGAAGGTTGAGCACCGGGTGGGGCCGTGCATTCCGCGTCCGCTGAATTTTGTCTGCATCGGGCTCAACTATGCCGACCATGCGGCCGAGACGGGCGGCAAGACGCCGAAAGAGCCGATTTTATTCCTGAAATCGCTGTCGGCCTTTTGCGGCCCGCATGATGACATCATCATCCCCCCCGGCTCGCGCAAGACGGATTGGGAGGTGGAACTGGGCGTGGTCATCGGCGCCAAGGCCTCCCGCGTTTCAGAGGATGAGGCGATGGATTACGTCGCGGGCTACGCGGTCGTGAATGATGTGAGCGAGCGCGAATATCAGACCGAGCGCGGCGGCCAGTGGGACAAAGGCAAAGGCTGCGACCATTTCGGCCCTGTTGGCCCGTATCTTGTCACCAAGGACGAGGTGCCGGATCCGCAGGCGCTCAGACTGTTTTGCGAGGTGGACGGGGAGATGATGCAGGATGGCACCACCGCCAACATGATCTTCAGCGTCAAGACGCTGGTGTCTTACGTTTCGCAGTTTATCACGTTGCACCCGGGTGACATCATCGCCACCGGCACACCGGCGGGGGTTGGGATGGGCAAGAAACCTGCGCCCATCTTCCTGCGCGCGGGCCAGACGGTGCGGCTGGGCATTGAAGGGCTGGGCGAACAGCAAGCCAAAACGGTAGGGGGGTAAGGTCATGGTTACGGAATTCGCGCAAATTGAGGTGAAAGCGGGTATGGAGCAAGCCTTCATCGACGGCGCCGCCAAGAGCCGCCCGCTATTTCTGGCAGCGGAAGGCTGCTTTGGCATGGGCGTGCAACGCTCAGTCGAGGACCCAATGAAGTTTCTGCTGATGGTGCAGTGGGAAAGTGTGGAGGCGCATATGGTCACATTCCGTGAATCGCCGGCTTTTCAGGAGTGGCGGGCGAATGTCGGTCATTGCTTTGCCGTCCCGCCGGTTGTCTGGCATGGCGAGACGGTGATCTAAATTAGGCGAACGCTACGATAAACGAAACCGCCGCCGTGAGGCACAGCCAACCGGCGGCGGGCAGCATCATCCTGTTCCGGGAAAAAGCCAGCGCATAGCCCGCCTTCAGAAGATTGTTGCTGGCGCTGGCAATCAGAATCGCCGCCGTGACCGCCTCTTGGCTGACCGCGAATTTACCCGCGAGCAAAGAGAGGATGAATGGGTCGATATCCGAAAACCCAACCAAAAAGCTCAGCACATGCAGCCCGGCCACGCCGAACTTGGTGGTGACGAGCTGCGTGATGGCGGCGAAAAACACAAACAACGCGGCAAAAAGAAACGCCACCGGCAGGTCCAGCGGGTTGGCGCTGACCGGGGAATGAGCCTGCGTCTGCTCCCCGCGTGAGCGCCAGGTCAGCACGCCGGCCGCCGCCAAGGACGCCAGAAACAGCCCGCCAAACGGCAAAGCCAGCGCCATCGCCGCATCCACATGGCCGAGCAGCGCGATCAAAACCAGCAGCCGCGCATACATCATGGTGGTGGCGATAATCACCGCCGCCGGGGCAAAGGCGGCGTTTTGCGGATCTGCCTTGGCGGCGCGGGCCAGCACCACAGTGGCGGCGGTGGAGGAATACAGCCCGCCCAGAACGCCGGTGAGCAGCGTGTCCGCGCGCGGGAACACATAACGGTGCGCCAGATAGCCCAGATAAGAGATGGCCGAGATGACCAGCACGGCGGCCCAGATTTTTGTCCAGCTGATGCCTGGCAGATAAGGCACGTTCTTGTTGGGCAGTAGCGGGTAGATCAACCCGGCCAACACCAGGAACTTCGCCAGTGTGACACCTTCCTGGGTGGGGAAGGCGTCTGAGAAGCGGCGGATTTTGACCTGCTCGCCTAGCGCCA
Organism: Acidocella aminolytica 101 = DSM 11237; assembly: GCF_900129125.1. GTDB lineage: Bacteria > Pseudomonadota > Alphaproteobacteria > Acetobacterales > Acetobacteraceae > Acidocella > Acidocella aminolytica. Next base: position 11,137 of record NZ_FQVJ01000008.1, read on the forward strand.
CGAGAATCAGCACCGTCAACGCCGCGACCACCGCTAGCGGCACGGTGAGCAGCAACGGCCCCAGCGCGAAGGCGATCAGCCCGATGATTGTGGGCACCAGAGAGGTATCGCCAGCTTTCACCCGCTTGCGGTATTCCAGCATCAGCGCCAGCCCCAGTACGCCGAATCCGACGCAGAACGGCACCACCGGTGCGATAACCCAGAGCACAAACCCCAGGGCGGAGATGAGCGTAACGGTGCGGGTGGTGCCAAAGCCCTGCGCCTCGGGCAGCAGCGCGCCTTCCCCCCGGCGGCGGTAGGCGTGCAGCTCCAGCCCGATGATGAACGCCAGCCCCGCCGTGGCCAGAAAGCCGGTCAGCAGATGCGGCAGCGCGATCATGCGCCGCGCAGCGCGGCTAGGCCCTGGTCCAGATCTACGATCAGGTCGTCGATATTCTCCAGCCCGATTTGGAAGCGCGCGGCCTCGCCCTCGAACCTGCCGGTGCCGGCGGTTCGGCGGATGGTGCCGGTGGTGGGCAGCACCAGGCTTTCAAACCCGCCCCAACTCGCACCGATGCCAAACATGGCAAGCGCATCAATCATCCTCACCACGTCCTCGGCGCTGTAGCGTGGCTGGAACACCACGCCGAACAGCCCGCAGGCGCCGGTGAAGTCGCGTTTGAAAAACTCGTGGCCGGGGCAGGTGGGCAGAGCCGGGTGCAGTACCCGCGCCACCTCGGGCCGGGCGGCGAACCAGTTGGCGATTTGCAGCCCCGCCGCTTCGGCCGCCTTCAGCCGCACATGCATTGTGCGCAAGCCGCGCAGGGCCAGCCAGCAATCATCCGGGCTGGCGTAATTGCCCATTTGCAGGGAGCCCAGCCGCAGCCAGCGCCAATCCTCCTCGGAATTCACCACCACGGCGCCCAGGATAATGTCCGAATGGCCGCCCGGATATTTCGTGAGGGCATGAATGGAGACATCCACCCCATGCCGGAACGGGGCAAAGTGCAGAATCCCCCAGGTGTTGTCCAGAAACACTTTGGCGCCATGGGCGTGCGCCACGTGCGCCAGAGCCGGAATATCCTGCACCTCGAATGTATGGCTGCCTGGGCTCTCCGTGAACAGTACCTTGGTGTTGGGGCGGAATAACGCGGCCAGATCCCCGGGCGCGATCATCGGGTCATAGTAGGTCGCCTCAATGCCAAAGCGCACAAGCATGGTGTCGCAGAAAGTGCGGGTTGGCCCGTAAACCGAATCAGGTACCAGCAGATGCTCGCCCGTGTTCAGATAAGCCAGCAGCGGCACGGTAATGGCGGAGAGCCCGCTGCCGGTGACCTGCGCATGGGAGCCGCCTTCAATTTCTGCAATCGCGGCTTCAAGGGCGAAATGGGTTTCGCTGCCCATCACGCCGTAATTCTCCACCGGCTCCAGCGCGGCGCGTTGGCCCACGGCCTTTTTCGCCGCCACATTGGCGTGTAGCACCGTGGAGCCGCGCTTCAGTGGCGGGTTGACGAAGCCATATTGCTTAACCGGCGCCCGCCCAGCCTGAACCAGCGCCGTCTCGATTTTACGAACCATCTATACCTCGATTGGCGTGTCGTCCCGCGCCCCCCATTCGGCCCAGGAGCCATCGTAAATCGCCGCTTCCGGTAAACCAGCCTGCACCAGCCCCAGCGCCAGCACGCAGGCGGTCACGCCTGATCCGCAAGAGGCGATGAGCGGCTTGCTGCCATTGATTCCCGTGGCGGAAAAAACATCGCGCAGCCGCGCTGGCGGCAGATAGCAGCCATTTTCCAGCAAGGCACCGAAGGGCAGGGAGATGGCACCGGGAATATGGCCGCTTCTCATCCCGGGGCGCGGCTCGGCCATCTGGGCATAGAACCGCGTGGAAGCCCTTGCATCGAGCATCAAGGCCGCCTGGCTTTGCAGATTGGCGCGCATATCCTTGATCGAGCGCACCATTTCCGGCTTGAAGTGTGGGGTGAAGCGCGCGGGCGTTGCGGCCTCCGGCTCACCGGCTTGCGTGGCACCACCCGCAGCCATCCAGGCGGGCAGGCCGCCATCCAGCACCTGCACCTTGTCATGGCCAAAGACGCGGAACATCCACCATACGCGGGGGGCGGAGAAAATGCCGCGTTGGTCGTAAACAATCACCTGCGTTTCATTGCTAATGCCCATGGCGGCGATGGCGGCGGCGAACGCCTCGGGCGTGGGCAGCATGTGCGGCAGGCCGGAGGTCTGGTCCGCGATCTTGTCCACGTCAAAAAACCGCGCGCCGGGGATGTGGGCGGCGGCGAAGTTCGCGGTGGCGTCCTGGTCCTCATTGGGCAGGAAATAGCTGGCGTCCAGCACGGCAATGCCCGGCTGGCCCAGCATGGCCCGCAGCGTGGCGGGCTGAATTAACGGTTCCATCAGCCGCGCGCGGCTGCGATGAGCGCGCGCACCTGCTGCGCCGCGGTGGCCCCTTTTGTGGCCTCTCGCCAAGCCAGCTCCGCGACACGCTGATGCGCGGCGACGGCATCTTCCGCGCCGGTGATCATGGCCACGCCGGACTGGATGTTCGGCGGTGAATCCGCCGGGAACGGGTTGATGGCCAGCGTGGCGCGTTCGCGCGAGCGCAGCAGCGTGAAGGGGCCGTTGGGCTCACCTTGCGCCATCAGGCCCAGCTGCAAGCCAATGGGTTCGCTTTCCATCAGATTGGCGATCAGCTCGACCTCCCGCAAGGCGGCCTCCCGCGCTGCAAGGCGCAGCGGCTCGGATACGTTGGCGGCGGAGGCGATGCCATCGGCCAGGAATTTCTGGATAGCGGGGATGGTCAGGATACCGATGATGGACGGCTTGCGCGTCTGATACATCTGCTTGCGGGAGATCATTACACCTACAAGTTGTTCAGCCGCAACGCGGGCGGCATGTTTGTCCGCCCCCAGTGATTCCGCGTGTTCCTCCAGCATTTGCGCTAAAATCACATCAAAATGCTCGGAGGTGATGAGATAGCAGACGGGACCGAAAACCTGGAGGATCTGGTCGGAGCTTTCCTCGATCTGGCGCAACCGTTCCGCATAGCCGACGGGCTTGGAATAATACTCAACGCCGATGCCCAGCAGGGTAAGCGGCGAAATTTTTAGCAGCTCAGCCAGGCGGTTAACGGTATCAAGTTTGATGACCTCGCCTTTTTCATAGCGGTACAGCGCGGCCCGGGAGACGCCAAGCCGGGCGGAGATTTCCTCTGCCTTCAGGCCGGATTCCATGCGGTAAGCCCGTAATTGCTGGCCAATTTCGTTGAAACGCATCAATTCCTTACCTCGCTGCGACATTTCCTGACCAAGGACATATTTCATGAAGTTTGTCTCAGAAATCAACCTTGCGGTTCGGAAAATGTTAACATGACATAAATGTTATGTTTTGTGCGAATGCTTTGATGTCATGAGATTTGTTGCGCCTCATGCGGGCTTGCGGGTTTTCAGCAAGCCCGGCACAGAGATCACATGAGACCTGACCGGCTTTTCCTGACCGCGCTGGCCCTGGCATTGGGGCTTGGCTGCGCTGTTATCTTGCTGCCGTTTCTCCCAGCAATGCTGTGGGCCGCTATTTTGGTCTTTTGTCTCTGGCCGCTTTACGTGCGGGCCTGCGTGCATCTCCGGCCCACGGTGGCGGCCTTGGCCATTACGCTCATTCTGGCGGTGTTGCTGCTGGTGCCGTTGGTGCATCTGGGGCTTGTCGCTGCGACGGAGGCACGCAACAGCCAAGGCTGGGTCACGGATGTTATCCGCAACGGCTTGCCGCCCGCGCCGGGCTTTTTGCAGAAAATCCCTGTTGTCGGCGGATTGCTGACGGATTTCTGGAACAATTCGGCGGATGATCTGGGCGGGCTCGTGAACTCCGCCCAGCCGGTTATCGGCTCGGTCGCGCATACGGGCATCAGGCTGCTGGTGCATATAAGCCACGGGCTGGTGGAAACCGTGGTGGCACTGCTGTTTGCCTTTCTGTTCTTTTTATCCGGCGCGCAAATGGTCGAGCGTATCCGGCTGGTGCTGGCGCGGGTGATCAACCCGGCCACGCTGGAGGAACTGTTCAACCTCGTCGCGGCGACGGTGCGCGGGGTGGTGATCGGCATTTTAGGCACGGCGGCGTTTCAGGGCATTCTCTATGCCGTTGGGTTTATGCTGGCCAAGGCACCGCACGCGTTGATCCTGGCGGTGATCGCGGGGCTGGTGTCCATTGTGCCGGCGGGGGCGGTGGTGGTGTATGTACCGCTCTGCTTGTATCTGATTGCCTCCAGCCATCTGGTCATTGGTATTTTGCTGGCGATTTATTGCTTCGTGGTGGTGGGCGGCGCGGACTCCGTGCTGCGGCCCTGGCTGATTTCTCGCGGGGCGTCCCTGCCTTACTCCGTTACGTTGATCGGCGTGCTGGGCGGGGCGCTGGCCTTTGGGGCGCTGGGCATTTTTCTGGGGCCTGTGTTGCTGGCGCTCGGCATTGCCGTGGCGGAGGAATTTGCGGGCCAGCCCCGCGGAACCTGGCGGCAACCTTAGCGGCGCGGGATGAGCAAAGTCAAAAAGCGCGCGGTGGAGCAGCGCGGACGGCTGGCAGAGGATGATGTCGCGGCGGTTCTCCGGCAGCGCGGCTTTGAAATCCTCGCCATGCTGCTCTGAAAACCGGCGGCGGCGAAATTGATATCGTCGCGGCTGATGCGAAGACCCTGCTGTTTGTTGAGCTCAAGGTGCGTGCCGGCGTGGCCGAGGCGGCTTATGCCATCTCTCTCCCCCGGCAACAGGCGCGGTTTGTGCAGGCGGCGGAGTTGGTGCTGGCCGCGCTGAAGGCTGGGCGCGGCCAGAGACACGCTTCGATGCCGCCTTGGCGATGCCGGGCGGCATCGAAATCATAGACGACGTGATCCGGCTGACCTAAGCCCGGGCAAAGGCCGAGAGCAGCCGGGCATGGGCGCGGGTGCCGCGATGGAAGCAGGCCAGCTCGAACTTCTCGTTCGGGGAATGGATGCAATCATCATCCAGCCCGAACCCGGCCAGCAGCGTATCCAGCCCCAGAATGGTCTTGAAAGCTTCCACAACGGGAATGGACGCGCCGGAGCCGACCAAGGCGGCGTCCTTGCCAAATTCCGCCAACAAGGCCGCCTGCGCCGCGCGCAGAAAAGGCGCATCTGGCGCCAGACCATAGCCCGGTGCGGCACCGCCGCGGGTGAATTCCGCGCGGGCATCTGGCGGCAGGCGCTCGATCACGAACCGCTCAAACGCATCCAGGATTTTTACTGGGTTCTGCCCCGCGACGAGGCGGAAGGTGAGCTTGGCCGTGGCGTGGGCGGGGATCACGGTTTTGCTGCCATCGCCCTGATAGCCGCCATAAATGCCGTTCAGTTCAGCCGTTGGCCTGGCCCAAAGCTGGACGAGGGGGATCTGGTCCTGCTCACCCGCCGGGTGGTGCAGGCCGACATCGCCAAGAAACGCCCCTGCATCGAACCCCAGCCCGGCCCATGCCGCCTCTTGCTCCCGCGAAACGGGCGTGATTCCGTCATAAAAGCCGGGGATGGTAATGCGGCCCTGATCGTCCTTCATTTGGCCGATAATATGGGTAAGCGCGAAGATCGGGTTCAGCGCGATCCCGCCAAACAGGCCGGAATGCAAATCGCGGGAGGGGCCATGCAGCCGCACGTCAATGGCAGCCAGCCCGCGCAGGCTCGCGGTGATGGCCGGGGTTTCGAAATTCCACATATTCGTGTCGGCCACCAGCACGAAATCGGCTCGCAGGTTATCGCGCTCGTTGGTCAGCAACTCGGCGAGCGAGGGGCTGCCATTTTCCTCCTCGCCTTCCAGCAGGATGGTCAGGCGCACCGGCAACCTGCCGTTGACCGCCAGATGCGCGCGCACTGCCTCCATGAAGCTGATCACCTGGCCTTTATCGTCCACCGCCCCCCGCGCGACGATGCGCTTGCCGCGCGGGCCTTCCACCAGTTGCGGGTCGAACGGGTCCGAGTGCCACAGCTCCAGCGGGTCGGCGGGCTGCACGTCGTAATGGCCGTAGAACAGCACATGCGGTGCCTCCGGCCCGGCGGAAAAATTCTGCGCGATAACGCCGGGATGCCCCTTGGTCTCTGAAAGCCGTGCTGCGAAGCCCATCTCCGTCAGCGTGTCGCGGGACCATTCAGCGGCGCGGCGGCAATCCGCCGCATGGGCGGGCTGGGCGCTGATGCTGGGGATGCGCAAAAAGGAGAAAAGCCGCTCAAGAGAGGAGGGCAGGGCGGAATCGATGGCGGCCAGTATCTTATCCATACCGCCATCAGAGCCTCCGACCCGGAAAAAATCAATGCAGCTTGATTTGACGGTAAAACAGGCCAAAAGAACCGCATCATGACCCATCTGACGCTGTACAATACCCGCACCCGCGCCAAGGCGCCCTTCGTTCCGCTCGATCCGGCCAATGTGCGGGCCTATCTGTGCGGCCCCACCGTGTATGATCGCGCCCATATCGGCAATGCGCGCAATGTGGTGATTTTCGACGTATTGATCCGCCTGCTGCGTCGACTATACCCGAAAGTCACATATGTGCGGAACATTACGGACGTGGACGACAAAATTAACGTCCGCGCCAAGGAGCGCGGGGTCTCCATTGAGGAGGTCACCGCAGGGCCGATCCGCTGGTATCATGAGGATATGGGCGCACTCTACACCCTGCCGCCCGATATCGAGCCGCGCGCCACGGCGCACATCCCTGAGATCATCGAGATCATCAATAAGCTGATCCTGAACGGCCATGCTTATGAGGCCGAAGGGCACGTGCTGTTCTCCGTGTCCTCCGACCCGGAGTACGGCAAATTCTCCGGCCGCACGCTCGATGAGCTGATTGCCGGCGCGCGCGTGGATGTTGCGCCGTATAAGCGGGAAGCCGGGGATTTCGTGCTCTGGAAACCTTCCACGCCAGACCTGCCGGGCTGGGAGAGCCCCTGGGGGCGCGGGCGGCCGGGCTGGCATATTGAATGCTCGGCGATGTCCTGGCGCCATCTGGGCGAAAATTTCGACATTCACGGCGGCGGTGATGATTTGATCTTCCCGCACCATGAGAACGAGATTGCCCAAAGCTGCTGCGCCTTCCCCGGCTCGCATTTTGCCAATGTGTGGGTGCATAACCGCATGTTGCTGGTGAATGGCGAGAAGATGAGCAAGTCGCTCGGCAATTTTCTAGTGCTGCACGAGGTTCTTGAAAAAGCCCCCGGCGAGGCGGTGCGGCTGATGCTGATGCGCGCCCATTACCGGCAGACGCTGGATTTCTCCGATGCCGGGCTGATGGAAGCGCGTAAGGAGTTGGACCGTTTCTACCGCGCGCTGGAGTTGCATCATGGCGTGGAGCCCGCCAAGACCGTACCGGAGGAGGTGATGGACCCGTTGCTGGATGACCTGAACACCCCCGGTGCCCTGGCCGGGCTGCACGCGCTGGCGGATCAGGCCATTGCGGGCGATGCCCAGGCGGCGGCGGAGATGCGCGCGGCGGGCGACGTGTTGGGGCTGTTGAACATGACGCCGGAGGTGTGGTTTGCGGGCGGGATTGATGACGCGGTGAAAGCGTTGGCTGAAAGCCGCGTGGCCGCGCGCAAGGCAAAGGATTTCGCGGAATCCGACCGCATCCGCGATCTGCTACTGAAAGATCATGGTGTCATCATCGAGGATGGCCTAGGCGGTACCTACAAACTCAGGAAGGCCTGAGATGACCGGGCGCAATGGCGGGGCGGAACTGACCCCGATTGATCCTTCGCCGGTGGTGATTCTGGTGCGTCCGCAAATGGCCGAGAATATCGGCGCGGTGGCGAGGGCCATGGGTAATGGTGGGTTGTTTCATTTACGTATCGTCGCCCCGCGCGATGGCTGGCCGCTGCCACGTGCCTGGATCACCGGCTCCGGTGCGCATCGCATCCTGGATAATGCCGGGGTTTTTGAAACCGTGGCGGCGGCGGTGGCGGATCTGCACCGGGTGTTTGCCACTTGTCCGCGTCCGCGCCATATCATCAAGCCCGTGCTCACCGCGCGCGGCGGGGCGAATGAAATTGTCGCGGCAGGGGCAAGAGGTTTGAAAATCGGCATTCTCTTCGGGCCAGAGCGCACGGGGCTGGATAATGACGACATCGCCCATGCGGACAGCCTGATCCGTTACGACCTAAACCCGGACTTCATGTCCCTCAACCTCGCCCAGGCGGTGATGGTGATGGGGTATGAATGGTGGCTGGCCCGCAACCCGGAGCAGCCGCCGCGTGAATTGCAGGTGAACGAAACCGCCCCCGCTACAAAAGGTGAGCTGGATAATTTCATGGTGCATCTCATCCGAGCCTGTGATGAAAGCGGATTTTTACGCAATGAGCAGAAGCGCCCCGGCATGGTACGTAATCTCCGGCATTTCTTCCAACGCGGCGAAGTAACGCGCCAGGAGCTGAACACACTGCACGGGGTGATTACGGAATTGGTGCGCGGGCCACGCTAAAGGCAGGCCATCACAGGCGGGCAGACGGCCTTCTTTTTTCCCGAAATGATCATAATGGGCTTTCCCATTGGGAAAATTCCCGTTCTGTACAGCAGCGGCAATATTCGGGTAGCGGGCCAGATAGGGTTTCTCAGAGAAGGGAAGCTGGCTGGCAATATCCTCCGGCGATGTCTGCGGTGGATGGTCGAGCCAAAAGGCGAAGGATTGAGCGACCATTTTCTGTCCCGATTCTTTTGCGTCAGGTTCAGGAAAAGCTGGAAAACGCAGGGCTTTCTGGTTAGCGCCTTGTTTTTAATCTGACTGCCGTCGTGGAGGAGGTTCGCATGCCAAATAAAAACAACGCCTTTTTGAGCTGAGGATTTTCTGCCGGTGAGCTGCCGCCAGGTAATATCCAGGTCGATGTAGCATTCCCATGTGGGCTTTTCGTCGTCGCTCGCATGGTAGCTTCCATCTTTAAATTTCATAGGCTCAATCAATTGACTTGCTGGAAAATATTCTAGCTGCCCGGCATCTTCATGCGTATCTTCAAGCGCACCCCATGCGGCAATGAGATGTTTTTGGGCGCGCTGCGTCATGTATAATGAATCGATATGCAGCCCCTGCGCGCTGTCTTTCGCGAAATAAAGGCTGTTGCAAAGGGCAGGGGCAAATTCCAGAAGCGTCCGCAGAATTGTGACCAGCTTTTTATCCAGCGTCAAAGCGCGGATTGCTGTTTGTTACATATACGAATCATTGATCTTGGTGCGGTTGCTATGGACAATATCTGGCGGTAGCAGGCCAAGAACCGAGTGCGCTCCAGTCTCCAGATCATCTACAACCACGTTCAGCGGGCTTGCGGATTTCACCTAGTCCACTGTTTTTTGGGCGGTGTCGATTAAATCATCGCTAAAGAAACGGGGCAGGACCAAAAAGCCATTTAGTTCAAAGGAAGCTTTTGCGGATATCAGCTGATTCTCGCTTAGCTTGGCGGCTTTATTCAGAAAGCCAACCTCTTTGACGTCTGTTTCAAGGGGGAGGATGAATTGATAACAGATCGAAAAAGCATAGGGAACGCTAAAAGCATTTCCCGGCTTGCCAGCCCGTCAACGCCTTCCCATATCTCTGCCGTTCAGGAGACAATCAGCATGAAATACAAGCAGCTTGGCCGCACAGGCCTTTATGTGTCTGAAATTTGCCTTGGCACCATGACCTTTGGTGGCAATGAGGATGCGGGCTTCTGGAAGGCCATTGGCCAGCTTCGTCAGGCGGAGGTGGATGCCATTATCGCCCGCGCACTGGAGGCCGGGGTGAATTTCATAGACACGGCGGATGTCTATTCCATGGGACAGTCCGAGCGGCTGGTGGGGCAGGCGCTCAAAAATCTGGGCGTGAAGCGCAAGGACGTGGTGCTGGCCACCAAGGTTTACGGCGAGGTCGGCCCCGGCCCGAATGACCGCGGCGCCTCACGAGGGCATATCATGGATGGCGTGAAAGCGAGCCTGGAGCGGTTGCAGACCGACCATATTGACCTCTACCAGATCCACGGCAACGATACGATCACCCCCATCGACGAAACGCTGCGCGCGCTGGATGACCTCGTAAGCCAAGGGCTGGTGCGGTATGTCGGCGTGTCCAACTGGGCGGCGTGGAAAATCGCCAAGGCGCTAGGCCTGTCCGAGGCCAAGGGCTATGCGCGGTTCGAGACGTTGCAGGCTTATTACTCCATCGCCGGGCGTGACCTAGAACGTGAGCTGGTGCCGTTGATGAATGAGGAAAAGCTCGGACTGATGGTCTGGTCGCCGCTGGCGGGTGGGTATCTCTCCGGCAAATACGGCCCGGGGGGCGAAAAAGCGAATGATTCACGGCGCCTGACCTTCGATTTCCCGCCGGTGAATCTCGAACGCGCGGATGCCTGCATCACCGCGATGCGTGAGGTGGGGGCGGCGCATGGTGTGTCCGTGGCGCGGGTTGCACTAGCTTGGCTACTGGCGAAACCGCATGTCACCAGTGTGATCATCGGCGCCAAGAACACCGCGCAGCTCGATGATAATCTGGCCGCGGCGGAACTGCTGCTCTCGCCAGAGGACATCGCAAAGCTGGATGAGGTGAGTGAATTGCCGGCGGAATATCCGGGCTGGATGCTCACGCGACAATCGCGCAACCGCGTGCCTGGGCCATTTGAGAAAGAGTAAGATGTTTCAAATGGTGGCTCTTTTTAAAGGAGCCACCATTTTTAAAGCTTTTTTTAAAGCCGCCGCAGCACGAACACTTCCGCCAGCGAAGCCTCAATTGCCTCCCCATGCGCTACATCACGCGCTTCGATCATCACCTCAAGCTGCGCATCCTGTACCGAGGGGCTGGAGAACAGGCGGTGATGCGAGACTTCCAGAATATTCCCGCCAAGTTCGCCAATGCGTTTGGAGACCTCAGCCAGCATCCCCGGCCGGTCCGGCATTTCCAGCACCAGTCGCAGCATACGGCCATCGCGCAGCAAGCAGCGCATCAGCGTGTTGGCCAGAATACGTGGGTCGATATTCGCGCCGCAGATGGAAATTCCCACCTTTTTGCCCCGGAAATGCTCGGGGAAGCTCAGCACGGCGGCAAGACTGGCAGCACCAGCACCTTCCGTGACCTGCTTGGCGTTTTCCACAAACGCGTCGATGGCGCTTTCCACCGCGTGCTCAGTGACAACCAGCATCGGCACATCCAGCGCCTTCATCACGGCAAGCGGGCGTTGGCCAATATCGCGCACTGCAATACCCTCCGCGATGGTCGGCCCGCCTACTTTAATCTCCTGGCCTGAGAGAGCCTGGGCGAAGGCGGCGTAATGCTCCACCTCCACACCATAAACCTTGCATTCAGGCCGCAGATGCCGCGCTACCACGGCGCTGCCCGCAATTAGCCCGCCGCCACCCGTGGCAACTACAAGCGCGTCCAGGTCCGGCACGTCCTGGAACATTTCCAACGCCATGGTGCCCTGGCCCGCCATTACCGCCGGGTCGTCATAGGGGTGGATGAAAAACAGCCCCTCGTCTTTCTCCAGCCGGCTGGCCTCGGCGGCGGCTTCGGCCAGCGTGTCGCCATGCAGCACCACATGCGCGCCCCAGCTTGCCGTGCGGGTCACCTTGGTGGCCGGAGTGTGGCGGGGCATGACGATGGTGGCCTTAATCCCCGCCAGCATGGCGTGGCGGGCCACTGCCTGGGCGTGGTTTCCGGCCGACATCGCCACCACGCCGCGCTTGCGCTCGGCATCCGTCAGCAACGCGATTCGGTTGGCCGCCCCGCGCTCCTTAAAAGCGCCAGTGGATTGAAGGTGGTCGAGCTTCACATAAAGCTCGGCCCCGGTAAGGCGGGAGAGCCCCTCCATCCGCAGAAACGGGGAGCGCAGCACCGCGCCCTGGATCCGCTTGGACGCGGCCAGGACATCATCGTAAGTGATCATCTCACACGAAGCTGATTTTCAGGATTTCGTAAGACCGGTCACCGCCCGGCGCGGGAACGGACACAGTGTCCCCCACACGCTTGGAAATCAGCGCCTTGGCCAGCGGCGAAGTCACGGAGAGCTTGCTCTGCTTGATATCCGCCTCATACAGCCCGACAATCTGGTAGGTGGCTTCCTGGTCGGTATCTTCATCCACCAGCAGCACGGTCGCGCCGAACTTCACTGTTTCACCGGAAAGCGCGGTGGGGTCGATCACCTCAACGGCGGATACAATTTCTTCCAGCTCTGAAATCCGGCCTTCAATGAAGGACTGGCGTTCGCGCGCGGCATGATATTCGGCGTTCTCTGAGAGGTCGCCATGGGCGCGCGCCTCGGCGATGGCACGAATGATCGCCGGACGCTCAAGAGACTTGAGATTCCGCAATTCTTCTTCGAGCGCCGCGAGACCAGCCGCGGTCATGGGAAATTTCTGCACTGCATCTCCTCAAGGGCGCGCTATGGCCCCCGATGGGGTTAAAAGTTACGCAAAACACCGCCGCCGGCGCGGACACGCCGCCGGAGGGGTCAGAAAGATTGGTGAAAGTACGACTGAAGCGGCGCAACTTCAAGAGTGCGGGACATCAGGGCCGAAATGGCATGTGCCGCCGCCCTTGCCCCCGCGATAGTGGTGAAGTTGGGCACGCCATGGGTCAGGGCCGAGCGCCGGATATCAAACGAGTCGGCGACGGACTGCGCGCCAGACGCGGTATTGATGATCAGTTGCACATCGTTGGAGCGGATGGCATCCACGCAATGGGGGCGGCCTTCCAGGACCTTATTGATGCGCTTCACTTCAATACCGGCCTCGGTCAGGAACTTGGCGGTACCGCCGGTGGCCAGGATGGTAAAGCCTAACTCCGTCAGCCGCCGTGCCACGGGCAGGATGGCGGGCTTGTCAGCATCCTTTACCGAGACGAAGGCCGTGCCGTTCAGCGGCAGATGCACGCCAGCCCCCATCTGCGCTTTGGCGAAGGCACGGGCGAAGTTGGTATCCAGTCCCATCACCTCGCCGGTGGATTTCATCTCGGGCCCGAGCAGCGTGTCCACATTCGGGAACCGGCCGAAGGGGAACACGGCTTCCTTCACCGCCACGTGACGCGGCGGCACGGAATCATCGAGGTTGAAGCTGGCCAACTTCTCACCCGCCATCACCAGCGCGCCAATCTTGGCTACCGGTACGCCGGTTGCCTTCGCCACGAAGGGCACGGTGCGTGAAGCACGGGGGTTCACTTCCAGCACATAGATCGTGTCGTTTTGGATGGCGTACTGCACATTCATCAGCCCCACCACGCCAAGCGCCTTGGCCATTGCCACTGTCTCGGCCCGCAACTCTGCGACAATGGCCGGAGAGAGCGAGTAAGGCGGCAGGGAGCAGGCGCTGTCACCGGAATGGATGCCTGCTTCTTCGATATGTTCCATCACGCCCGCCACATACACGTCCGTGCCGTCGCAGATACAGTCCACATCGACTTCCAGCGCCTCGTTCAGATAGCGGTCGATCAGCACCGGGTTGTCGCCGGAGACACGCACGGCCTCGCGCATATAGCGCTCGAGCCCGGTGCGGTCATACACAATTTCCATGGCCCGGCCGCCCAGCACGTAAGAGGGGCGGATGATCACGGGATAGCCAATCCGCTCGGCGATCGCCTCCGCCTGCTCGGTGGAGCGGGCGATGCCGTTATCCGGCTGGCGCAGGCTGAGCTTCTTCAGCAGGTCCTGGAACCGCTCGCGGTCCTCCGCCAGATCGATCGCATCCGCTGAGGTGCCGAGGATGGGGATGCCTGCCGCTTCCAGTGCCAAAGACAGCTTCAGTGGCGTCTGCCCGCCATATTGCACAATGCAGCCTAGCAGCGTGCCCTTCTCCTGCTCCTTCCGCAGAAGGGAGATCACGTCCTCCGCGAAGAGCGGCTCGAAATACAGCCGGTCGGAGGTATCGTAATCGGTAGAGACGGTCTCCGGGTTACAGTTGACCATGATTGTCTCATACCCGGCCTCGCGCAGCGCATAGGCGGCATGGACGCAGCAATAATCAAACTCGATCCCCTGGCCGATGCGGTTTGGCCCGCCGCCCAGGATCACCACCTTTCGCTTGTCCGAAACCTCCGCCTCGTCCAGCGGGGTGCCGTAAGAGCCCTCATAGGTCGAGTACATATAAGAGGTTGCGGAAGCGAACTCACCCGCGCAGGTGTCGATTCGCTTATAGGCCGGGGTTACATCCAGCTTCAGCCGCGCGGCCGTCACCGCGCTGTCCTTCTGGCCGGAGAGTTGGGCGAGGCGCTTATCGGTAAAGCCCATGGCCTTGAGGCGGCGGAAGCCGAACGCATCGCGCGGCAGACCGTTGGCCTTTACCTCGTTCTCGGCCTGGATGATGCCCTGCATCTGGCGTAGGAACCAGGGGTCAAACTTGCAGGCGGAATGTACGTCCTCAACCGAAAGCCCGGCGCGCAACGCCTGGGCCGCCATCAGCAGCCGGTCTGGGCGCGGGGTGGAGAGCGCGGCGCGGAACGCGTCGATCCCGCCATCTCCGGGGGCGGGCATTTCGTCCAGCCCGGACAGCCCAGTCTCCAGGGAGCGCAGGCCTTTCTGCAAAGCCTCCTGGAAATTCCGGCCAATCGCCATGGCCTCACCCACGGATTTCATGGAGGTGGAGAGCAAAGCCGGGGTTCCGGGGAATTTCTCGAAGGTGAAACGGGGGATCTTGATGACGACGTAATCAATCACCGGCTCGAAAGAGGCAGGTGTCGCCTTGGTGATATCGTTCTGCAGCTCATCCAGCGTGTAACCCACGGCCAGCTTCGCCGCCACCTTGGCGATGGGGAAGCCCGTGGCCTTGGAGGCTAGCGCCGAGGAGCGTGAGACGCGCGGGTTCATCTCGATGACCACCATGCGGCCATCTTCCGGGTTAATGCCGAACTGCACGTTGGAGCCGCCGGTTTCCACGCCAATGCGGCGCAGGCAGGCGATGCTGGCATCGCGCATGATCTGGTATTCTTTGTCGGTGAGCGTCAGCGCCGGGGCGACGGTCACGGAATCGCCTGTATGCACGCCCATCGGATCAATATTCTCGATGGCGCAGATGATGATGCAGTTATCCGCCTTGTCGCGGACAACCTCCATCTCATATTCCTTCCAACCGAGCACGGATTCTTCGACCAGCACCTCATTGGTCGGCGAAGCCTCAATGCCGCCCATGCAGATTTCGAAGAATTCCTCACGGTTATAGGCAATGCCGCCACCCGTGCCGCCAAGCGTGAAGCTAGGGCGGATCACGGCAGGCAGGCCCACCTGTTCCAGCGCCGCCGTGGCTTCCTCGCGGTTATGGGCAATGGCCGAACGCGGGCCATACACGCCAATCTCCGCCATCGCGTCGCGGAATTTCAAACGGTCCTCGGCGCGGTCAATCACCTCGGCATTCGCACCGATCAGCTCTACGCCCAGCCTTTCCAGCACACCGGACTTGGCGAGGCTCATTGCCGTGTTCAGCGCGGTCTGCCCGCCCATGGTCGGCAGCAGCGCATCCGGCTTCTCTTTGACGATGATCTTTTCAACCATCTCCGGGGTAATCGGCTCTATATAGGTAGCATCCGCCAGCGACGGATCGGTCATGATCGTCGCTGGGTTGGAGTTCACCAGAATGACGCGGTAGCCTTCCTCACGCAGCGCCTTGCAGGCCTGCGCGCCGGAATAGTCGAACTCGCACGCCTGGCCGATGACAATCGGCCCGGCGCCGATGATCATGATGGATTTGATGTCTGTGCGTTTGGGCATGGTGATGTCCTGAAATTGTTTCGCAGGGCGCTGCCCCGCACAAACCGGGGCCTGTTGGCCCCGGACCCAAATAAATAAGCGGGCCTCAGCCCATCAGCTCGACAAAACGCTTGAACAAATAAGCGCTGTCGCTCGGTCCTGGGGAGGCTTCCGGGTGGTACTGCACGGAGAACACTTTTTTCTCCTTCGCCTGGATGCCTTCGTTCGAGCCATCGAACAGCGAGACATGCGTCACCTCCACGCCTTTCGGCAGGGATTTCTCATCCACCGCGAATCCGTGATTTTGCGAGGTGATTTCCACCTTGCCGGTGGTCAGATCCTTCACCGGCTGGTTGGCGCCGCGGTGTCCGCGTTCCAGCTTATAGGTCTTGCCGCCCAGGGCCGTCGCTAAAAGTTGGTGGCCGAGGCAGATGCCGAAAATCGGCACGCCCGCCGCCATCACGCCTTGGATGGCGGGCACGGCGTAAGTAGCCGTCGCCGCCGGGTCGCCGGGGCCGTTGGAGAGAAACACGCCATCGGGTTTGTGGCGCAGAATATCCTCGGCGCTGGAGGTGGCGGGCACCACCGTCACATGGCAGCCGGCGGAGGCCAGCGAGCGGAGAATATTGCGCTTGGCCCCGAAATCCACCGCGACTACACGCTTGCCGCCATTGGTTTCCGCAAAGCCGTTTTCCCAGCTCCAGGTGCCATCCGTCCAGTTGTACGGCTGAGTGCAGGAGACATCCTTGGCCAGATCCAGCCCTTCCAGCCCGGCCCAGTCGGCGGCCTGCTTGGCCAGCGCCTTCAGGTCGAACTTGCCGTCCTCGGGGAAGCTCAGCACCGCATTCGGCGCGCCAAGATCACGGATGCGCAGGGTCAGCGCCCGTGTATCTACGCCTGAAATGCCAGGAATGTTCATGTTCTTCAGCCAACTGCCCAGGTCATTCGTGGCGCGGTAGTTGGAAGGGGCGGTGAAATCCTCTTTCGTCACCAGCCCGCGCGCGAAAATCTGCGGGGCCTCCATATCTTCCTTGTTCGTGCCCACATTCCCAATATGCGGGAAGGTGAAGGTGACAATCTGCCCAGCGAAGGAGGGATCGGTCAGCGTCTCCTGATAACCGGTCATGCCGGTGGAGAAGCACAGCTCAGACGGCTTGGTGGTGGCAAAAGCGCCAAAGCCCCGGCCCCAGAACACGCTGCCATCCGCCAGCACCAGGGCGGCGGTCGCCCCCGGCGGCACCTCTGCGCTTTCGGCTACGCCTGAAAAATCTTCCCATGCCAAGCCGGTTGCGGCCATAATGGCTGGCCAATGGCGCGGCGGGATAGACCCGGCGCTGCGCCATTTGCGGACGGCTTCGGGGGAGACGCCGGTCAGTTGAGCGGCGGCCTCGTTGCCGCCGAGGCGGCGCAGGATTTCTTCGATGGGCGTGTGCATGGTATCTTCTTTAGCGGAATTTTACTCCGGCCTCAATCAAACTATATGGGAGGCGGAAATTTTTTCCGGAATGGAGAGTTGATAGTGAGCCTACGTGAAAAACTGACTGCCGCCGTGAAGGAATCGATGCTCGCCCGCAATGCGGAGCGCACCTCGACCCTGCGCATGATCCAGGCCAAGCTGAAGGACACAGACATTGCCGCCCGCCCGAAAGGCGTGGATCAGATCCCAGATGAGGAAATTCTGGCCATGCTGCGGTCCATGATCAAATCTCGTCGGGATTCCGTGGCATTGTACCTCCAGGGCGGGCGCGAGGAGCTGGCAGCGAAGGAGGAGCACGAGATTGCCGTGATCTCCGAATTTCTGCCCCAGACGCTGGAAGGCGCGGCGCTTGAGGCCGCGATTCAGGACGCCATCGCCGCCACCGGCGCCACCAGCGCGAAGGAAATGGGCAAGGTCATCGGCGCACTGAAGGCCAAGCACGGCGCGGCGCTGGATATGAGCGTGGCCTCCGCCGCGGTGAAAGCGGCTTTGGCTGGCTAAATGGCGCTTCCGGCGAATTTTCTCGATGAGTTGAGGGCACGCACCCCGATCGCCGCAGTGATCGGGCGGAGCGTGAAGCTGTCCCGTTCCAGCCGCGACTGGAAGGGCTGCTGCCCCTTTCATGGTGAAAAGACGCCGTCTTTTTATGTATATGACGACCATTACCATTGCTTCGGCTGCGGCGAGCATGGGGATGTTATCACCTTCGTGATGAAAACCACCGGCGCCTCCTTCATGGAGGCGGTGGAAGACCTGGCCGCCCAGGCCGGGCTGGACGTGCCCAAACCCAGCCCCCAGGCCGCCCAGGCCGAAGCCCGCCGCGCCAGCCTGTCCGAAGTGCTGGAAGCCGCCTTGAAGGAGTACCAGCTCTGGCTCTGGGGGCAGGAGGGCCGCGCGGCGCTGGACTATCTGCGCCGGCGCGGGCTGGCTGACGACACCATCCGCAGGTTCCAGCTTGGCTGGTCGGGCGAGGGCAGGGGCCAGCTGGCCGCCGCCTTGCGGGGCCACAACATCATGCCGGACCAATTGATTGAAGCCGGGCTGATGAAGCAGGGTGAGCGCGGATCTGCGGATATGTTTTTCGGCCGGGTGATGTTCCCCATCCGCGACCGGCGCGGGGCGTTGATCTCCTTCGGCGGGCGCATCATGGGCGATGGTCAGCCCAAATATGTCAACGGCCCGGAAACCGCGCTCTTTTCCAAACGCCGCTCGCTTTACGGCCTCAATCTGGCGCGCGAGGCTGTACGCAAGGGCGCGCGGATGATCGTGGTTGAGGGCTATATGGATGTCATTGCCCTGTCCCAGGCCGGGTTCGGCGGCGCGGTGGCCCCGCTCGGCACCTCCTTGACCGAGGAGCATCTGGAGGAAATCTGGAAGCTGACGCCCGAACCGGTCATTTGCTTCGATGGCGATATGGCGGGCCAGCGCGCGGCGTTGAAAACCGCCGAGCTAGCGCTGACCCAGCTCACCCCTGAAAAATCCCTGAAGCTCCTGCGCCTGCCCCCCAAGGACGACCCGGACAGCCTTATCAAGCGCGGCGGCAAGCAGGCGTTCGAGGCGGAACTGGTCAAGGCCCAGCCGCTCTCGGCAGTGTTGTTCGACATGCTGAAGGCCGGGCAGGACCTCGCCACCCCTGAAGGCCGTGCGCGCTTCCGCCAGCGCCTCACGGACGCCGCCAACTCCATCCCGGACAAGATGCTGGCGGGCGAATACCGCACCGCGTTGATGGATAGTTTTTTTGCCGGCCGGCAGCGCCCAGCGGCGGGGCGCGGCTTTGCCAAAGGCCGCTTTACTCCCAGCCCGCCGCCCGTGCTCTTGCCGCCGCGCTCCGCCCCGGACCCCTCCGCCGCTCAGGTTCGCCGCGCCCGGTTGATGCTGGCTATCCTGCTGGCGTTTCCGGCGCTGATCCCGGAAGTTGAGGAGGCTTTTGCCCGCGTCACCCTGCCGGATGTGGACGAGCCTTTGCGTGAAGCGCTGCATGGCTTCGTTTCCCAAGCTAAAACCCTTGACAGCGCCTCGCTGTTCACCCATCTCGGCAGCCTCGGGTTGGGTGAGCAGGCGCGCGCATTGCAAACGCAGGCGAATGTCGAGTTTCGCTTGGCCCAGGATGCGAGCCCGGCGGAGGCCGTCCGGAACTGGTGGAGCTTGTATGAATTGATGGATTTCAGCATCGACATGTTGCGCATGCAGCGTGACGAAGCCCAGGCTTTTTGGCTCGCCAACCCGCAAGACCGCGCCGCCTGTGACCGGTTGATCCGTTACAACCAGCTTTTGGAGCGCGCCCGCTCCGGCGCTGCAGGGGTAGAAGAATTCTGACTCAAAATTCGCCTGATTATTGCCTACCTATTGACTTGTAAAATATACGAGCCGCTTACACCGGAGACCTGATCTGACCATGGCCACCAAGCCGACCGCCACAACGGAAACCGCCGCCCCCGAGGCCGAGGCCGACGCGAACGTCCTGGACACGCAATCCGGCGCCGTCAAGCGTCTGATCGCCAAGGGCAAGGAGCGCGGCTACATCACCTTTGATGAGCTGAACGCCGTCCTGCCCGCCGAGCAGAATTCCTCGGAACAGATCGAAGACATCATGGCGATGCTCAATGAAATGGGCATCCAGGTGGTCGAGTCCGAGGAGAACGAGGAGGCTGAGACCGCCGCCGCGCCCAAGGAAGAGGCCAACGAGGAAGAAGAGCAGGCGGGCAATGTCTCCGAAGCCTCCGTCAGCCGCACGGACGACCCGGTGCGCATGTATCTGCGCGAGATGGGCACGGTGGAACTGCTCTCCCGCGAGGGCGAAATCGCCATCGCCAAGCGCATCGAGGCCGGGCGGGACATGATGATCCGGGGCTTGTGCGAAAGCCCGCTCACCTTCCGCGCCATCATCGCTTGGCACGAGGCCCTGAATAATGGCCGCGTGCTGCTGCGCGACGTGATCGACCTGGAAGCCATGCAGAACGGCGCTGAGCCGACCGATGACAGCTTCGAGAACGAAAACGAGAATAACGAGGAGTTGGATGAGGACGAGGACGGCGAAGGTGCTGGCATGTCCCTCTCCGCTTTGGAAGAGAAGCTGAAGCCCGAAATCTTCCAGAATTTCGACGAGATCGAGAAGCTCTACGACAAGCTCTCGAAGATGCAGACCAAGCGTATCGAGACCCTGACAGCTGGCGAGGATGTGAATGCCCGCAACGAGAAGGCCTACGAAAAGCTGCGCGATGAGTTGGTGGCCAAGGTTGAGCAGGTGCGGCTGCATAATAACCGCATCGAGGAGTTGGTCGCTCAGCTCAAAGTGCTCAACCAGCGCCTGAACGGCCTGGAAGGCCAACTTCTGCGTCTGGCTGAAAGCACCAAGGTCAGCCGTGATGACTTCCTAGCTCACTATCGCGGCAACGAGATGGACCCGAATTGGCTGGCCCAGATGGCCGAGCTGCCGGGCAAGGGCTGGAAGGAGTTTGTGCGTAAGCACGAAACCCAGGCCAATGAGCTGCGCACGCAAATCGGCCGCGTGGCCTCCGAGGCCGGGCTGCCGATTGAAGAGTTCCGCCGCGTCTACATGACCGTCTCGCGCGGCGAGCGCGACAGCACCCGTGCCAAGAAAGAGATGATCGAGGCCAATCTGCGTCTCGTGATCTCTATCGCCAAGAAATACACCAATCGCGGCCTGCAATTCCTGGATCTCATTCAGGAAGGCAATATCGGCCTCATGAAGGCGGTGGATAAGTTCGAGTACCGCCGTGGCTACAAGTTCAGCACCTATGCGACCTGGTGGATCCGTCAGGCCATCACCCGCTCCATCGCTGATCAGGCCCGCACCATCCGTATTCCGGTGCATATGATCGAGACGATCAACAAGCTGGTGCGCACCTCCCGCCAGATGCTGCACGAAATCGGCCGTGAGCCGACGCCCGAGGAACTGGCCGAAAAGCTGGGTATGCCGCTGGAGAAAGTGCGAAAAGTGCTCAAAATCGCCAAGGAGCCCATCTCCCTCGAAACGCCGATCGGTGACGAGGAAGACAGCCATCTGGGCGATTTCATCGAGGACAAGGCCGCGATTATCCCGCTAGATGCAGCGGTACACGCCAATCTGCGCGAGGCCGCAACCCGCGTGCTTTCCTCCCTTACCCCGCGTGAGGAACGCGTGCTGCGCATGCGCTTTGGCATCGGCATGAACACCGATCACACGCTGGAAGAGGTGGGGCAGCAATTCAACGTCACGCGTGAGCGTATCCGTCAGATCGAGGCGAAGGCGCTGCGCAAGCTGAAGCATCCCTCGCGCAGCCGCAAGCTGCGCAGCTTCCTGGATGACTGATCAACGGTTCCGGGCGCGTCCGCTTTCCGCCAAATGGGGCGCGGCCAAAGCATCTGCACTTTAAGGCCGGGGGAGGAATGCCTGAGATCTTAGATTACGCACGTCCTGCCCCTGGCGAGCCGACTGAGCGGGCTATCGTCACGGTCGTGTTCCTGCGCATGATGAGCCGCCCCCAGCGCGCGCCGGCCACATTGCCGCCGGGTGTCACCGTTACGCGGGAGAGCCTGAACCTCGCCGCTTACCGCGGGCTTTACGATGAAATCGGCCACCCCTGGCTCTGGTGGCTGCGCCGGGTGATGCCGGACCATCTACTGGAAAAGCACCTCGCCAGCAGCACCGTCTCGCTGCACATGCTGCGGGTGGATGGCGAACTGGCTGGGTTTTATGAGCTTGATGCCGGGCATTGGCCATATGTGAACCTTAATTATTTCGGATTGAGGGAGCGCTTCATTGGGCACGGGCTGGGCAAGCCGTTTCTGGATCACGCGGTGGATACGGTGTTTGAAGGCGCCACCGCCCTGCGCGGCATGAGCGTGAACACCTGCAATGCCGACCATCCGCGCGCCTTGCCTAACTACATCGCGGCGGGTTTCACGGAGTATCGCCGTGGCCAGGAGGAATGGGACATCCCCGTGCGGCTGGGCTTCACCATCCCCGACCATCTCCGTGGCTGAACCGCCTGGGATTCTCTTTCAGGACAATCGCGCCCTGGTGGTGAATAAACCCGCCGGGCTGCCAGCTTATCCCGGCCGTGCGGGTGGGACGTCGGTTGAAGATTTTTTCCCATCCTGGCGGCGGGGCAAAACCGGCCCCTGGCTGGCGCACCGTCTGGACCAGGATACGGCGGGCTGCCTGCTGATTGCACGCCGGAAAACATTTCTGCTGGAGGCCCAGGCGCTGATGGCGGCGGGCGGGGCGGAAAAGCTCTATTGGGCCATTCTGCGCGGCATACCGTCGGCGGAGGCGGGCGAGATCAACGCCCCTCTGGCCAAACTCACCGAGGGGCGGCGCTGGCGCATGGCGGTTTCAGCCCAGGGCGCACCGGCGCGCACGTTCTGGCGGGTGCTGGGGGCGCACGCGGGCAATGCGCTGGTGGAATTCAAGCTGCTCACCGGCCGCACCCACCAAATCCGCGCCCATGCCGCGCATCTGGGACATCCGGTGCTGGCGGATCCGGTTTATGGCGGCGGTCCGGGGCCTATGTGTCTCCTGGCCCGGCATCTGGCCCTGCCGCTTGCGCCGCCGGTTGCCGCCACCGCCCCGCCGCCGCCGCATATGTCAGCTTTCGTGGAAACTTGTCTTGGAACGGTCTGAATTCGAGCCCGGCCAATATGTCCGCCATCCGCAACGGCCGGATTGGGGGCTGGGGCAGGTGCAAAGCGCCATCGGCCACCGGGTGACGGTGAATTTCGAGCATGCGGGAAAAATTCTCTTGGATACCAGCGTGGTCATGCTGGAACCCACCGAACCGGATTAAACCCGCTCCCCACGTGCACGGGATTTATAAGATTGCAAAAACGCCGGCCCGGTCCGAAATAGAGCGTCATGATCGACCCCTTTGGCCGCACAATCTCTTATCTACGCGTTTCGGTAACAGACCGGTGCGACTTCCGTTGCGTCTATTGCATGGCAGAGGACATGACCTTTCTGCCGAAAGCCGATCTGCTCTCGCTTGAGGAGATAGAACGGCTTTGCGCCGCCTTCATTCGGCTGGGGGTTAAAAAGCTGCGCCTGACCGGCGGCGAGCCGCTGGTGCGGCGCAATGTGATGAGCCTGATCGAAGGGCTGAGCCAATATCTCGGCAATGGGCTGGAGGAGCTGACCCTCACCACCAACGGCTCCCAGCTTGCCAAGCACGCCCAAGGGCTGGCGGCGGCGGGGGTCAAACGCATCAATGTCAGCCTGGACACACTGGACGACGCCAAATTCGCCCGCGTCACCCGCTGGGGGCGACTGGCGCAGGTTCTGGCGGGCATTGAGGCCGCGCAGGCGGCGGGGCTGGCGATTAAGATCAACATGGTCGCGCTAAAGGGCGTGAATGATGAAGAGTTCGATACCATGCTGCGCTGGTGCGGGCGCGAAGGGTTGGATCTCTGCCTGATCGAAACCATGCCGATGGGCGAGGTAACGCATCGG
This sequence comes from Acidocella aminolytica 101 = DSM 11237, assembly GCF_900129125.1. Lineage (GTDB taxonomy): Bacteria > Pseudomonadota > Alphaproteobacteria > Acetobacterales > Acetobacteraceae > Acidocella > Acidocella aminolytica. Next base: position 34,729 of record NZ_FQVJ01000008.1, read on the forward strand.
GAGGAAACGCATCTGCCACTGATCAAAGTCCAGGCGGACCTCGCCGGGCGCTGGACGTTGCATTCCAGTGACTACGCCACGGGCGGCCCGGCGCGTTATGTCACGGTCGGGGAAACCGGACGGCGGCTGGGCTTCATTACCCCGCTCAGCCATAATTTCTGCGAATCCTGCAACCGCGTGCGGCTCACCTGCACCGGCACGCTTTATATGTGCCTGGGGCAGGAGGACGCGGTGGATCTACGTAAACCCCTGCGTGCCAGCCAGGACGACACGGCACTGGATGCCGCGATTCACCGGGGCATTGCCGCCAAGCCCAAAGGGCATGATTTCGTTATTGGCCGGGTGGCGGTGCCGCGCCACATGTCTGTGACGGGGGGGTAGCGTCCCCAGGATCGGCGCACAGCCCGGCCAGAAAAATCGTCACCGCGCGTTTAATCCGCTCTTCCAGCGCCTTGGCGCTGGGGGAGGCGCGGAAACCGGACAGCGCACTGAAATGAAACTCCCCCAGCGCCATGCCAAACAGCATGGCGGCCAGTTCCCGCGCTTCCGTCCGGTTGGCGCCATGCGTCAACGCCATGTCCAGCAGGCAGTGTTCCAGATGCGCCTTGGCCTTGCGCACGCGGTTTACGAGAAACGCCCGGCTGAAATCCGGGCTGTGGGCATATTCTGTAATCACCAGCCGGGTGATGGCAAGCTGCGTCGGGTCGAACAAAAACTGCGCTAAGCTGGTCAGATGCGCCTGCAACGTGTCAGCCAGGCTCCAGCCCGGTTCCGGTTCAGGAAAGCGCAGCATGGACTGCCGATGGGCCAGCAACTCGGCAAATAATTCCGCCTTTGAATTGACCAGCGTATAAACCGTGCGTTTGGACATGCCAGCCTGCCGGGCAATGTCCGCCATGGTGGCGTCGTGATAACCCTTGGCCAGAAAGACGGTCTCCGCGGCGGCAATCAACTCCTCCAGGCGAGGCGGAGGCGTGTGGGGGGAACCCTCTTGTTTCATGACAGGCTTATAAGGCCGGGCTGTGGAAACCGCAAAGTTTTCATTAAGAGTTTACGGCATAAAATATGAAGCTTGACGTATAACGCAAAGGCTTTTAGCTGGCTATATGAAACCCGTTGGTTTCCGCTCCTGGGCGTCTCTTATGGCTTTGGCCGTGGCTCTGTCGAGCTGCGCCGTGGGGCCGAACTATCATCGCCCAGCGCCACCCAAGGTCAGCCTCACCCCCAACCCACTGCCCGGTGCAACCGTCAAGGCTGATGGCGTGGCCCAGCATTTCCAGATCGGCGCGGACATCACTGGGGATTGGTGGCATCTCTATCGCTCTCCCCAGCTTGATGCGTTGATTGCGGGTGCATTGCGGAACAATCCCAGCCTCAAGGCCGCCCAGGCCACGCTGCTGGAGGCGCGCGAGAATGTGCGCGCCGCGCAAGGCGGGCTGCTGCCCACGCTCTCCGCCTCGGCGGGCATCCAGCGAGACAAAAATTCCACCGCCGGCATAGCCGCCTTCGGCTCAACCGGCAAAACCTCAATCCCCGCTTACACGCTGCACAGCACCTCTCTGTCCATTTCTTACGCGTTGGACGTGTTCGGCGGGGAGCGGCGGCAGATTGAGAACATCGCCGCGCAGGCGGATTATCAGCGCTGGCAGCTAGAAGCCTCTTATCTCACCCTGACCTCCAATATCGTCACGGCGGCGGTGAACGAGGCATCGCTGAACGGGCAGATAGAGGCCACGCGCAAGCTCATTGCCGATGAACGCAAGCTGCTGACCATTCTCCAGGAGCAGGTGCGCCTGGGGGGCGTGGCGCAGGCGCAGGTCTTGCAACAGCAGGCCACACTGGCCCAGCAGGAAGCCACCTTGCCGCCCTTGCAGGCGCAACTGGCACAGGCACAGAACCAACTGGCCGCTTATGCCGGGCGGTTCCCCGGCAATTTCCATCTCAGCAGCTTCACGCTGAAAGACCTTACACTCCCCAAGGACATTCCGGTCAGCCTGCCATCGGCCATCGTCGCGCAGCGCCCGGATATCCAGGCAGCAGCCGCGCAGCTGCATGAAGCCTCGGCCAATGTCGGCGTGGCGGACGCGAACATGCTGCCGCAAATCACACTATCCGCTCAGTTGGGGCGTGAGGCGATTTCCACCAGCAGCCTGTTCACACCTCAAACCCTGCTGTGGAATCTTGTGGCCAGCGCTACCCAGCCGCTCTTTGAAGGCGGCACGCTAGAGGCCCAGCGCAAGGCGGCCCTGGCGGCTTTGCAGGCATCGGGTGAGCAATATCAATCCACGGTGATTTCAGCCTTCCAGAATGTCGCGGACGCGCTCTCCGCTCTGGAATATGACGCTTCCACCCTGGCGGCGGCGCAGGCGGCCAGCCGCGCGGCGGTGCACAGCCTCCAGGTGACAGAGGCACAATACCGGCTGGGTGGCCAGCCTTTCTCCGCCGTGCTGACGGCGGAGGTTACGTATCAGACCGCGCTGATCGCGGAGGTGAAGGCCCGTGCCGCGCGGCTTTCAGACACGGCGGCACTCTATCAGGCGCTGGGTGGCGGCTGGTGGCACCGGCAGGACGTGGCGGTGCAATGCTGCGGGGTAATTCCATGAGGGATGGCGGAGAATGAGCCAGTCAGGCAAGACCGCGAAACGTATGGTGATCATGCTGATCATTGTCCTGGTGATTTTCGCCGGGCTGTTCGGCTGGGGTATGCTTCGCTCTTTCTTCATCGAGAAATTCCTCAAGAGCTTCGCCAATCAGGTGCAGACCGTCGCCACCATCAAGGCGCAGGAAACGCCCTGGCAGCCATTGGTCAAATCCGTCGGTTCGCTCACGGCCATTAACGGCGCCTCGCTCTCAGCCGAGGTCGCAGGCATTGTCGATACCATCAATTTCCAGTCCGGCCAGGACGTGGAAAAAGGCGACGTGCTGCTCACCCTGCGCCCGAATAACGACCCCGCCGTGCTGGCTCAGCTGGAGGCACAGGCCCGGCTGGATGCCATCACCTACACCCGTGATCAGAAGCAGTTTGCGGTGGATGCCGTCTCCAAGGCGCAACTGGATACCGACCGCGCCAATCTGGACGCCGCCAATGCCCAGGTGGCCGCGCAAAAGGCGCTGATGGCCGAGAAAGTGGTGCGCGCGCCTTTTTCGGGCCGGCTTGGCATCCGTCAGGTGGATCTGGGTGAATATCTCCAGCCGGGCACGGCCATCGTGACGCTGGAACAGCTCGACCCGCTCTTCGTGGATTTCTACCTGCCGCAGCAGGAGGTCGCGCGGCTGCATGTGGGGCAGGTGGTAGATGTCGGGGTGGATGCCGACCCGGGGCAGATCTACAAAGCCAAGATCACCGCCATCGGCGCTACGGTGGACAGCTCCACCCGCTCCATCGCCGTGCGGGCGATACTGCATAATCCAAGCCTGCAATTACGGCCCGGCATGTTCACCACCGTGTCTGTGGAAACCGGCGCCCCTCAAGAGGCCGTCACCCTGCCGCAAACCGCCATCAGCTATAATTCCTACGGCGACACGGTTTATCTGGTCATGCACGGCAAGGACGCGGAGGGCCATGAGGCGCTCTCCGCCAAGCAAGTGTTCGTGACACTGGGGGCTACGCGCGGCGATCAGGTGCAGGTGCTCACCGGCGTGAAACCGGGTGAGGAGGTTGTCACCGCCGGGCAGGTGAAGCTGCATAACGGTTCCCCCGTGGCAGTGAACAACAGCATCCAGCCGAGCAATAACCCCAATCCCAACCCGCCGAACGAGTGAGGCGGGCATGAAGCGCTTCACCGATCTGTTTATTTCCCGGCCGGTGCTTTCCATCGCTGTGTCGGTGCTGATTCTGGTGCTGGGGTTGCGCGCCGTCATCTCCCTGCCGGTGCAGCAATTCCCGGAGACTGAAAACGCCACCATCACGGTTTCCACCACCTATCCCGGCGCGTCTCCGGCCACCATCGCCGGGTTCATCACCACGCCGATCGAACACGCCGTCGCCCAGGTCAATGGCATCGACTACATGACCTCGACGAGCCAGATTGGCGTTTCCACCATCACCATTAACCTGATCCTGAACTACAACCCGGATCAGGCGCTGACCGAGATTTCCGCCCAGGTGAACTCGGTGCTCAACAAGCTGCCATCCGGCGCGGAGCAGCCGGTGCTCACCCTCGCCGTGGGGCGCGATGTGGATGCGCTTTATATCGGCTTCCGCAGTTCGGAGCTGAACGCCAACCAGATCACCGACTACATCACCCGCGTGGTGCAGCCGCAGCTTCAGGCCGTGCCTGGTGTACAGACGGCGGAGATTTTGGGCGGGCAGGATTACGCCATGCGCATCTGGCTGAAGCCGGACCGGCTGGCGGCCTATGGCCTCACCCCCACCGATGTCTGGAACGCGCTGGCGGCCAATGATTTCATCTCCGCCCTGGGTAACACCAAAGGCACGATGACCCAGGTCACGCTGGATGCCTCCACCGGCCTGCACACGCCGGAGCAGTTCCGCCAGCTCATCATCAAGCAACAGAACAACACCATCATCCGCCTGCGCGATGTCGCCACCGTGAAGCTGGGCGCGGATAGTTACGAGCAGCATGTGACCTTCGATAACAAGCCGGGCGTTTATGTCGGCATCAAGGTCGCGCCCTCTGCCAATCTGCTCAGCGTCATCTCCGGGGTCAAAGCTAAGATGCCGGCGATCCAGGCCAATCTGCCCACCGGGCTCACCGGACAAATCGTCTATGACTCCACCGTATTCGTGAACGCCTCCATCCGCGAGGTGGTGGACTCCCTGGTGGAAGCCCTGCTGATCGTGACGTTGGTGGTGTTCGCCTTCCTGGGCACGCCGCGCTCGGTGCTGATTCCGGTGGTGGCGATCCCGCTCTCACTCATCGGTGCCTTCGCGATGATGGCGGCCTTCGGGTTCTCCATCAATCTGCTGACCTTGTTGGCGCTGGTGCTGGCCATCGGGCTGGTGGTGGATGACGCGATCATCGTGGTCGAAAACGTCAACCGCCATCTAGATCTGGGCGAAAGTCCCATCCGGGCCGCGCGGGAGGCCGCCGCCGAGCTGGGCGGGCCGATCGTGGCGATGACGGTGGTGCTGATCGCCGTGTATGTGCCCATCGCCTTCCAGTCCGGCCTAACAGGCGCGCTGTTTACTGAATTCGCGCTCACCCTAGCGGGGGCGGTGACCATCTCCGCCATCGTGGCCCTGACGCTTACGCCGATGCTCAGTTCGCGTTTCCTCAAGCATGTGGACCGCGCCCAGCCGAACTGGGAAGGCAAGCTCATCAATTTCATCGACGCCACCTTTGCCAAGGTGCATCGCGTCTATACCCGGCTGCTCCATGCCAGCCTGGAAACCCGGAAAGTCACGCTCACCTTCGCGGTGATTGTGCTGGGAAGCATCTATTTCCTGGCGGCTGGATCAAAGAGCGAGTTGGCCCCGGTGGAGGACCAAGGCATCGTCCTGTTCAGCGCCACCTCCGCCCCGGATGCGACAACGGCGCAGAAAGCAATGTGGGACACGCATCTCAACGCCTCCATCCTGAAATACCCGGACGTCGCGCACACCTTCCAGATCGACGTGCCCGGCACGGATATTCTGGGCGCGGTACTCAAACCCTGGGGCGAACGCCGTCCGGCCACCTTGTTGCAAACCCTGATGCAGAACGACGCCTATAAGGTGGATGCAGGGCAGCAGGTTGCTGCCTTCCCGCTGCCACCGCTCCCCGGCGCATCTGGTTTGCCGGTACAGTTCGTTGTCAAAACAACAAGCAGCTTCAACGTCCTATACCCCTATTCTCAGGAATTGCTGGAAGCGGCGCTGAAGAGCGGCAAGTTCATCTTCCTGCAAAGCGACCTGAAGATCGACCAGCCCGAAACCACAGTGGTGATCGACCGTGACAAGGCCGCCGCGCTGGGGCTGAATATGAGAAGCATCGGGGCCGCGCTGGGTGAGGCGCTGGGCGGCGGCTATGTCAATTATTTCGATCTGGAGGGCCGCTCCTACAAAGTCATTCCGCAGACTGAGCGCAAGGCCCGGCTGAATGTCTCGGACCTGAATAATTATTACGTGCTCTCCGCCAACGGCATCAACGTGCCGCTTTCCTCCATCGCCAAGCTTGAGAACAAGGTGATCCCGGAGACGATCAACCATTTTCAGCAGCAGAATTCGGCCACGCTGCAAGGGGTGGTCGCCCCTGGTGTCTCTGAGGCGGATGCCCTGAACACTCTCCAGAAGCTAGCCAAGCAAATTCTCCCGCCTGACTTCGCGGTCGATTATGGCGGGCAGATGCGCCAGTTCGTGCAGACCAGCAGCGCTTTCATCTTCACTTTCGCCTTCGCGCTCATCATCATTTTCCTGGCGCTGGCGGCCTTGTTCAACTCCTTCCGCGACCCGCTGATCATTCTGGTCTCGGTGCCCATGTCCATCGCGGGGGCGCTGACCTTCATTTATATCGGCGTCGGCGGGCTGAGCCTGAATATTTACACGGATGTGGGGCTGGTGACGCTGATGGGACTGGTCTCCAAACACGGCATCCTGATGACCGAGGTGGCGAACGAGGCCCGGATGCGCGGCATGGCCAAACGCGAGGCAATTGAATACGCGGCCAATATCCGGTTGCGCCCCATTCTCATGACCACCGCCGCCATGGTGGTGGGGGTGCTGCCATTGATCTTCGCCAGCGGCGCTGGGGCGGCCTCGCGCTTCGCTATGGGCATGGTGATCGCCACAGGTCTGTCCATCGGAACGTTATTTACTTTGTTCGTGGTACCGGCTGTATATATGCTGCTCTCAGGGGAGCATAAGAGCGAAACTAACCAGCCCGGGTGAGGGGTGTCGTACAATTAAAATTGAATAAATTTCGGTTGTAATTATTTAAGGTTGTGGCAGTTTGAGGCTTCATGAGGAAGCCGCGCATGCCGCAAGGATTCGCCAAAATGACGATGTTGGAGGCGCTGTCGCCCGAAATCCGGCCCGCCCCGTTATCGGTTGGCGCGGATGTGCACAGGGCACGGCTCAGGGGGCGTTCTCTCCCCGGCGGGCCGGACGCGCTGGCCGATCACGAACTCATTGAAATGACACTGTTCCTGGCCTTGCCGCGCCGGGACATCAAACCCATTGCGCGGGCCTTACTGGCGCGGTTTGGCTCCTACGCCAACGCCATCTCCGCCCCGGTCTCCGACTTTTTGGGCGTGGAAGGGTTGAGAGAAGCCGGTGTCTCCGCCCTCAAGCTGGTGCAGGCCGCCGGCCAGCGTCTGCCCAAGGCGGAGGTTCTGTATCGCCCGGTGCTGAGCAACTGGGACCGGCTGATGGAATATCTCCAGGCCGTGCTGGTGCGTGAAAAAGTGGAGCAGTTCAGGGTTCTTTACCTCGACAACCGCAACCGCCTACTGGCCGACGTGCCTCAGGCCACCGGCACGGGTGAGCCACACGCCGGTTTACCCGCGAGAGGTGGTCAAGCGCGCGTTGGAGCTGAACTCCATGGCGTTGATTCTCGTGCATAATCATCCCAGCGGTGGCTCCTGCCAGTCTGATGACGACATTGTGATGACGCAGGAGATCAAGAAAGTCGCCAGCGCGCTCTCCGTGGTGCTGCACGACCATATCATCGTCGGCAACGGGCGGTGGCTCAGCTTCCGTAAAGCCGGGCTGTTATGAGGCCCAGCCGGTGAGCATCGCCATGCGTAATTTCACCTCCGTGCGACCCTCACGCTGCGGTAAGGTGGCCAGGGCGGCAGGAAACAAAGCGCGAGGTGGAATGGTGCGGCTGCGGCCTAGCAGCGCATTGGTCTCGCCCGCGTCGCGCAGCTCATGCAGCATCGCCAGCGGGTTGGCGTACAGAAAATCCAGCTCCTCGATATCCGCCACCGGATGCGTGAACCCGGCGCGTTGCAGTAGCCCCGCGCAGTCACGCAATTCAGGGAAGGGCGCCACACGCGGGCTCACCCGGCCGGTGAGCTGTTCCTCAACCTCCAGCAAGGCAAGCCGCAGCTCATGCAGCGTGCCCAGAACCGGAAGGCTGGCCAGCAGCAGCCCCTCGGACTTCAGAGCGCGGCGGAGTTGGATGAGCGCGCCCGGCAAATCATCCAGCCCATGCAAAGAGAGCGGGGCGACGATGAGGTCATATGCCTCGGGCGCTAGCCCAAAATCATCGGGGGCGGCCAATGGCAATGCCCGTCCCCCCGCCCGCGCGGCCATGGAGGCGGAGAAATCCGCGCTGTCCACCAACATTCCGCGCGCCATCAGGGCAGGGGCCAGCGCCCCGCGTCCGCCAAAATCCAGGGCGCGGGTAAAGCGCCTTGTCGTGTCATCAAGCCGGTCGAGCAGGCGGTCCGTCAGGTCCTCCAGAACCGGCAGAACAGGGTCGATCCGGCGCGCCGCCCTGTTCCGGTGTTTCACCAACGCGTCAAAATCGAAGATTTTCTGCACATGAAGCCCCTTTTACGCTGGGTTCTGGATAGCGTTCTCCCGCCCTCTTGTCTCGTCTGTGCCGAGCCGGTTGAGGCCGAGGGGCAGCTGTGCGTGAACTGCTTTCGCCGTGCCAATTTCGTCACCGCGCCGTTTTGCGCCTGCTGCGGCGTGCCGTTGAACATTTCCGCCCCTGGTGGGGATGCATCCCAGCTTTGCCGGGCCTGCGAGTCTTTCCGTCCGGCTTTCACCATCGCCCGCTCCGCCCTGCATTATGACGACACCGCCCGGCGTATGATTTTGCCGCTGAAATATGGCGACCAGAGCGAAGCCTCAGCCGGGCTGGCGCGGCTCATGCGCCGCCCGGGTGAAAACATGCTGCAAGCCGCCAATTTGCTGGTGCCGGTGCCGCTCCATGCCGCGCGGCTGCGCCAGCGGCGTTATAACCAGGCGGCGGTTTTGGCGATCGCCCTGGCGCGGCTCACCGGTCGTCCCCTGGGGCTGGATGCGCTATACCGTCAGCGCCGCACCCGCCCGCTGGAAGGGCTGGGTGAACAGGAACGCCGGGATGAGTTGGCCGGGTCCATCGTCATGAAACAAGGCATGGATGTGCAGGGCAAGCGCGTGCTGGTGATTGACGATGTTATGACTACCGGCGCCACGGCGCACCAATGCGCGCTGGCGCTGCGGGCGGGCGGCGCCGCGCGGGTGGATGTGCTCACCGTTGCTCGCGTGGCTGACCCGCGTCTGCAATAGATTAACCTTGCATTCGGCAGTCTCTGGGCTAATTGGTTGGGAAATGCCTGATATTGATATCTACACCCAGCCGTATTGCCCTTATTGCGCGCGCGCCGTGGCGTTGCTTGAGCAAAAGGGCTTGAAATTCAACGAGATCAGCGCGCCGCACGGAACGGCCGCGCGGACGGAAGCCATCAGCCGGTCTGGCGGGCGCACCACCGTGCCGCAGATTTTTATCGGCCAGCACCATGTGGGCGGTTGCGATGACCTGCTGGCGCTGGAGCGCGTCGGCAAGCTGGAGCCGCTTTTAACACCATGATCCACTATCAGCTCCGTTGTGAGGCCGGCCATGAATTCGATGGCTGGTTTAAAAACAGTGAGGGATTTGAGGTCCAGGTGGCCTCGGGGCTGGTTGCATGCCCGTCCTGCGGCAGTATGGATGTCTCCCGCGCTTTGATGGCCCCCGCCATTCCCCGCAAGGGGCGCGAACTGGTGGTGGCAACCGAGCCCTCTCAGGCCGCCCCGGCGGTACCCCAGGCGGCGGGCGGCGCCATCCCGGACTCCGTGCGGGCCGCCTTGCAGAAGCTCCGGGAAGAGGTGGAGAAGAATTGCGACTATGTCGGCCCGGATTTCGCTGAGGAAGCGCGTCGGATCCATCATGGCGAAGCTCCTCCGCGCGGCATTTACGGCGAAAGTTCCGATGAAGATGCCGAAGCCCTGGCCGATGACGGCATCGCTTTTGCCCGCATCCCCTGGGTGCCGCGTAACGATAGCTGATCCGTGCGCGAGATTATTTTCTCCGCCGATGATTTCGGTCTGACAGAGTCCGTCAACGAGGCCGTGGAGCGTTCTCATCTTGAAGGCCGCCTGACCCAGGCGAGCCTGATGGTCGCTGCCCCGGCCTCGGCGGACGCCGTGCGCCGCGCCAAAATGCTGCCAGGCTTGAAGGTAGGGCTGCATCTGGTGCTGGTGGATGGCGATTCACGGCTGGGCCATGCCCGCCTGCCGCATATTACCGGGCTGGATGGACGATTTTCCACCAACCAGGCCGCTCTTGGCGTGCGCTATTTCTTTTCTCCGGCGGCGCGGCGGGAACTGCGGACGGAGATCGAGGCGCAATTCGCCGCGTTTGCCGCCACCGGGCTGGAACTGCACCATGCCGATGCACATAAGCATTTCCTGCTGCACCCCACCATCGCGCGCATGATGATCGAGGTCGGCAAGCGCTATGGGCTGAAGCGCTTGCGCGTGCCCGCCGAACCGCCCGCCATTATGGCGGCGTTGGGCGAGAAAATCAGTGCCGGAGATCGCGCCCTTTATGGCTGGACGAAGCTGCTGCGCTGGCAGGCGCGCGGGCTGGAGGTACCGGACCAGGTTTTCGGCCTCAAATGGTCGGGGCACATGACCCGCGAGAAAATCGAGCGCTTGCTGCCTTTGTTGCCGGACGGGCGCACGGAAATTTACACTCACCCCGCCACCCGCCGCGACGCGGCTTTGGTGAAGCTGATGCCTGATTACGAGCATGTGGTGGAGTTCGAGGCGCTGCTGAATGCCCCCTAATGCCCCCAGGCGGCGCCAGTATAAAAATATTGACCGAGCCCGATGGTAAAGACCAAACAACCGTAAAGCGCGTGCTCCAGTCCCGTGCATTTCAGGGAAAAAGTGCGGGCATAGGTGCTGGCGAACAGCCACCCGCCCGCCAGAGTCAGTAGCACGGCGACGGGGTTGAGGAAGATGATATGGGCATAGCCGAACGCGATGGCCGAGGCGCTGGTTATTCGGGTTCCGAATAAGCGTTCATAGCGCTGGAACAGGAAGCGGCGGAAGATAATCTCCTGCGGCCAGACGGAAAGCAGCGGGTAAAGCAGCATGATCAGCGCCCATAGGCGTGGGCGGTGCAGCGGTAAGGCAAGAAAGAGATCAGGTGTCACCCCCCAGACTGTAAGAGTGAGAATCGTGCCGAACAGCATGAAGCGGCTGAGGATGCGCCCGATTCCGGTTGCGGCCCCGCGCGGGGCGGCACGGCTGGCGGCCCAGCAGGCGAGCCCGCCGCCCCACAACACCAGAAACAAAATGCCCGGTTGGCGAAGAAAAAGAATAAGCAGCGGCCCCAGCCCGAACAGGGCCAGATATTCCGCCCATAAAAAAACCCGGCCGGAGCCGGGTTTTTCGGAGCGCATTAGCGCTTGGAGAACTGGAAGTTTTGTAACGCATTGTTTTTGCTGGATTATTTTTAACAAAAATAATCTGTGAACGATCTGTGAAAAAAATTGGGTGGCTTGCTTGGCCATTAGGCGCACCGTCCGTATCGAACCCCCTTTCTTCCGGAGAAGCCGATCCTGCTTTTGAGGACTGGAAGCTTTGCAAGGCATTGTTGTTTCCGTGATTGTTTTTGAACGAAATGAACCTGTGAATGATCTGTGAAAGCCGTCTGGTAGATTTCTTGCTCATCAGGCCACCTTTCACAAGGTAAAGTCGACGTGCACCGCATCATAGGGAAAGACCACGCGCCGGCAATCAGTAGCGCCTGCATGTGACGATGCGAGGCTTTCGCGTCGCGGTCAACGCGCCGGGCAATCTCCTGAATGGGTCCAAAATCCGCGTTCAGAAACGCTAGGTCGGTGAAGCGGTACGGCGCCTTGCGTTCCCCGACATAATTGTAGCCCCCCTTGCCGGCCTCGTTGACGTACCGCAGCGAGTACACGTATTCCGCCACTAATGCCGAGCAATATTTTTTAAGTCCGGTGCGTCATAAAATAACTTGTTGATATAATTCGTAAAAATATCCTTATTTGTTTTTGTGTGTAAGATAATGTGTAAGTTTTGACGGCTTCTGTACGCTTTCGGCATCATTTGACCGATTCGGCAAGGCCTTGTTTTTGCTGTGAATTTTCAGTTTTGGGTGTCGCCAAAGAGGAAATAGCCATCGTTTTCGAGGATTTGGGCGCGCCAGGCTTTCAGGGGCGAGTCGCGCTGAGGGCTTGGGCGCTGAAGGATTGATTTGGCGCATCTTGGCGCCTCGTTCTGCGCTAGAGTCCTCGGCGGCTCTGCGCCCTTTCCGGACTTTGAGAGGCTACAAAAGCCCGCCCAGAAGCAGACACTCCAATGGCCATAAGGCTTTGCGATCTAGAGGCGACTGAGCTCCCTGGTTGGTCATTCAGCGCCTCTCGCAATTAGCCTAAATTTAGCCATTAACCAGACTAGCAATTCGGCATTATATCCGCTATATGCTAAAAGGTACGTATCAAAACTAGGATACCGCAATGCTTGCGACACCTTTAACCCCGATGGAAACTGGCCGGAAACCTCGTGGCCCGCATGGCATGCACACGTTCTACACGTCTGACGACATCGCTGCAGCCGCCCAGACGGCCGACTCAGTCTATATAAACGTTAGCATCGAGGCCAACCCTGTTGACGTGGATAAGTGGCGTACAATTGTTGAAGCCGCAGCTGCACCGAGCAGAGCGCCCGTCGGAACTAAAAAAATCCGTGGCAAGATGCCCGACGCCGTGCAAGAGGTCATGAAAGCGGCTTTCGTCGCTGTGTTCAGCCAGCGCTTCTCCAGCGAGATTGACAAGCTGGTTGACGCCTATCGCATCATGCTTCGCGAAAGTCTGGCGAAAGGTGCTGACTCGGCGCTGCAGACCGCACTCAACCGCGCGCGGCTTCAGGAGAAGATCCTCGCGGGCACGTCGATGGTCGACCAGACCCAGGCATGCGAGTTGCTGGGTCTATCGGGGAGCAATCCCTCCGCCACGATGAAACGTAAGGAGGAGAAGCGAGAAATCCTGCGCTTTACGGTCGAAGGCCGTGCCGCGTATCCGCTGTTCCAGTTCGACATTGAGGGACGTCGCATCTTCCCCGCCATGGCAAAACTGATCGCGTTGAAGCCCGACATATGGAGCGATTTTCGCCTGTTGCACTGGCTGACGCGGCCACATCTCGATTTCGGGGCCTCACCTGCCGAGCGGCTTGGTGAAGAGGAGGCGGGGGTGATTGCCGCATTCCAGCGGGCGATCGTACCCGCAGAGCATGGTTGATGCACTTCAGTCTGACAATTCCCGACCCGTCCATGATGCGGGTCGGGAGGGAAGGCTATATTACGCTCCCTAAGGACACTGAACTGCATCGCATTCATCCTGATGCCTATCAGGCAACGCAGTTCAATCCCACAGCTGCTGGCGACGCGCGCTTCTCGCCGATTAGCGATGCCGGGGGAGCGATCATCCCAACTATCTATGCGGCAAAAAGCTTCGCCTGCGCCACTTGCGAGATCATCTTGCGCTGCCCCGATGTGCCGCTCACCGACCCGAAAACCAGCCTACCGACCTTTCACATCGTATATCCCACCGACTTCAAGGCTTATCAGCATAGCGTCGTCGTAACTACGGCGGCCCTGAACCTTGTCGATCTCACCAACGCCGGGCAGCGCAAGATCGGTGTCAACCACAATGCCCTCCTAGCCGGGCCACGAAGCACCTATCCAGTGACTCGTGCCTGGGCGGAGCGCATCCATGCCAACTGTCCAAGTGCGCACGGTGTCTATTATAGCTCGGTCCAGTTCGGTCCCGACTTTGCGATCCTGCTGTTTGGTGACCGTGTCGGAGCCGACATCCTGAAGCCAGTTGACACTCGGTCGGTCGCAGACGCCCCCTGCCATGACGAGATACGTGAACTCGCTCAAAGCTTGTCGATTGACTACGATGATGTTTGATCATTGCGGCAGCGGCAATAGCCACAGCCGGCTGACTGACTCATCGCTAAGCTGAACGCCCAACCAGGGCACTTCGCCGTGTTAGCCACGCTCGCCGAAGCCGACATTGCCACAGCGCATCGCTGGTGACCGCTTCGCACTCTGAGTAGACCGCGGGAACGCCCCAAAAAATGGACGTTTGCCGCACGGCGAGGTAGCTGCTGGCTCCGCCCCTTCTGAGGTCCCGAGCGGTAGCCAACGCTCGCCGTCAGGCCAGGGGGCAACGTATAAATGCGGCGGCGCTGTCGCCCAGGAACATCGCCTGCACATGATGCCCAGAGCCTTCCACTAGGCTCCGGGCGACCAGCGGCAGTTCCTGAAGGGCGCGGGCTGTGTCGTCGAGCGCGATGGGGGTAGCGGACTCCGGAGGATCGATGCGCAACACGTTGTTCTTGCCGACCATCAGGAAGGCTTGGCCGAGTGCGTTTTTGGACTGGGCTCGGCCAGCCGCTTTGAACGCCCGCATAAACGCCCACTGGCCCGCCCCGCCAACCTGCGCGTGCTTGTCGACGGTGAAGGTCGCCTCGCCCGTGCCGAGAGTGAGGATTCGTATGTTCTCGCGGGGGACGTCGTAGCAGGCAAGCGCATCCACGAGCGCATTCATGACTGGGTTGTTCGCCCAGATGCCGCCGTCGAGCATGACGTAGCCGTCGTCGTCGACCGCCGGGTAGTAGGACGGTGCCGCCGTGGTGTGCAGGGCGACGTGGGCGAACTTCTTGTGTCGGTCCTTCTGGTAGTCGGGGTGGTGCGGGGTCTTGTAGATGAAGGGCTCACCGTGCAGGCCCTCGAAGCTCGGGATGACCAACCGCTTCGCCGCGTCGTCCAGGACCTTGTCGCCGAACACAGCCAGAAGCTCCGCCCTCAAGACTTCCTGGTTGTGTTTGGGCTTGGACCACCACCGCGCGAGCCGGAGCCACTTGCGCCATCCTTTGAGGGTCGGAAATATCTTCTCGCCGCGTTCGGTGTAGATCTGCAACGCCTGCTGCGCCGTCATCCCATGTGCAAGCGCCAGGGCGATGATGCCGCCAGTGGAGGTGCCGGCGATCATATCGAAGTGGTCGGCGATCGAGCGACCTTGAAGGAAACGGCGCTCGATTTCAGCCAGGTATGCCGCCGGGAACACGCCCTTGATCCCGCCCCCGTCGATGGACAGAATGCGAAAAGGTCGCCCTTCAGGCCAGGGCTGCTTGACCCGTGCTTGCTGGATCGTGCCGTCCGAGCGTCGGGGGGGGATATAGTTCACGCGGGTTCTCCAGTGGGCGTCTTCATGCGGCCTCGGCGAGTTGTGATGACGCCCTGGCCGGTCGCGACCAAGCGCCGAGATCGGGGTCCGCCAGTCCGAGCCGCAGCGCTTCCTCGGAGGCAGTGGTGAACAGCACCTGCCGCCTGCGAGATGGCGTCCCCGAGGGCGGCAGGATATTGTCGTCGGCTCGGTCTGACTGAGGCAAGGCCTGGGGGCCATGCGGCGCGCTACCGCCGGTCCACACCCCCGTCGCGTGCCAGGCCTCGTAGAAGCGCAACCAGCTGGCGGTCCAGACCAGGATGGTGTCGGCGATAGCCTGATCGCGCGACCAACCGTGGTCTCGCGGGTCGAAGAGGCACAGGATCGGCTGACCGCTGGTTGGGTCGTTGTAGACGTGGGGGATAGGATCGAGCGGGTCATCGGCCCGCGCGCATAGCGGCGGGTCGAGCACGGTCACCTCGGGGAACCAGGCGTAGTTATAGCGGAAGGGATCACCGCGCCGGTTCCGGGCATAGACGACCTTCACCTCATAGCGGTGGGACAGCCCTTGGATCGCCCCCCGCCAGATTGCCAGCCGTTTCCCGGCCATTACGGTCCTGAAGCCGGGCCATCTCGCCCGGATCAGCGCGTCCTGCTGGGCGTTGCTTAGGTCCGCCACCAGGCGTCTCCGCCGAAGTAGTTGGTGCGCGGCTCGGTCCGGCCGCGGGTCGGCGCCAGCAGGGCCGGCGCGGCCGGCACTACCAGGCGGCCAGTCCCCGGCGTGTACCGGCTGCGACCGGCCTCCTTGTCCTTGCCCATGCGGTCCGCGAAGTCCCGCACCGCCGACCGCGCGGCTTGCTCGCCGAACAGATCCGCCAAGATCGCCTGACGTTGGGCCAGCGTCGGCGAGCCGTGGACGTAGACCGTCAACTGGTCGACGTAGTGGTTCAGGTCGCGGCACCAGAGGCCCTGGTCAGCCAGCGACCCAGGCCAGCGGTCGGTCAGGACGTCGGTAGGGCACACTGGGTTGACCGCGTAGTACAGCTGTTTGGCTTGCTGCGCGGCCCTGAACTCGTCGCGGATGTAGGTGACGTGGGACAAGAGAGCGACCGCGAAGCCGGACTTGAACACCTTATGCTCGGCGATCAGACGGCATAGCAGGACGCTGGGCGGGCAGCGGTGGTCGCGGTCATTGTAGCGTAAGTTGCGGAAGCGCTTGGTCAGCTGGAGGCTCAGCAGGGCGCGCGAGGTTTCGTGCGGCTTGAGCTGGTCGGGCAGCGGCTCTGTCTGCGCCTTCTCTAGCGCACGGTCCATCACGATGTACCCCCCGAAGACCTGGCCGAAGAGGGGCTCCGGCGGCGTATTGGCCTTGAACCAATCGGCAAAGCCATAGGGGTTGGCGATGATGTGCCGCCCGGCGATGTGCGGCGTCTCGGCCCGGTGGTGGAAGATAATGCTCTCCCGGTCCGGACGGCCCTGCAGTAGGACGGCGGGGGTGAGGTCGACGTGCATGCTGTCGGCGTAGGCGACTTGCACGCAGCGGGTGCAGCGCGTGGTGACGTTGTAGTACCGAGATCCTGGCTCGCCGCGGACGCTGTCGTAGAGCGTGTCGAGCACCAGCTGCGGGTCGGAGTTGGGCTGGATACTCAGGCCGATTATCGCGTCGACGTCGTACTCGTCGTTCGATGCGCGGTTTGCCACGACGGAGCCGGTGGCCACGCCGCCCTGGCCATAGACCAGCCCGACAAGCCCCTGCAGGGGGCTTCCGTCGCGCTCGATCCAGTTCGCCAGCGTGTTGTAGCGTCCTTCGGCGATAGCGTAGCTCGAAGGCGGCAGCTGGATACGGACGGCGACATCGGCCAGCAGAACGTCGCCTTCGTCGAGAATGTGATTGGAACTATCGCGGGTGAGTGCGTTCATGGAGGGGTCCTTCAGGCCGGCATTTCGGGATTGCTGCCGGCGCCGTTTGACGGCCGCCCCGAACACGTCGATAAACCATAGGGGATTGTGGTGGTTCCGTCAATAAACTAGACGCGTTGCGTCTATTAACTGGATGAATCGATGGCAGACGACAATGAGCAGCACCTGCGCTGGGGGGTAAGGCGCCGGCTGGAGTTCATCGACTTTAGGCTATTCTGGGAGGGGCGCTTCAACCGGAAGGCGCTAGCCGACGGGTTCGGGATCTCGAGCCAGCAGGCTTCTGCCGACATCGCGCAGTACGAGTCCATGGCGCCGGACAATCTATCCTACGACGCCGCCCTGAAGGCCTATGTCCGGACCGCTAACTTCAAACCCCGGTTCATCGGGCAGTCGACCGATCGGTTCCTGCTTCAGCTGGCCGCGATCGAGAGCGACTGGATGCGCAAGGAGGACAGCTGGTTTGACGCCCTGCCCCCCGCCGAAGTCGTCGGGCTGAGTTCGCGGAAAACTGACCCAGGCCATCTTTTGGCGGTGCTCGACGCCATTCGTAATCGGTTGGAGCTTAAGGTCGAGTACCACTCGATGACCGGTTCAGCCGCGCCCGCCCGCACGATCGCGCCCCATGCGCTAGCCCATAGCAAGGGCCGCTGGTATGCCCGCTCCTGGTCGCGTGAGCACAACGATTTCAGAGACTACAGCCTAAATCGAATCCAGAGGGTGTTCGACCCCAGGCCGTGCCCCGTCGACCCAAAGTTAGATTTCGAGTGGGCCCACACCATCAACCTTATCCTGGTGCCGAACCCAGCGCTCACTGAGGAGCGCCAGAAGGCGGTCGCTGGCGAATACGAGATGACCAACGGCGAACGAAAAGTGCCGACGCGGCTGAGCCTCAGCTTCTATCTCATGAGCGAGTTCAACCTCGACGTGGAGGAAGGCAAGCTCGCACCGGAGAAGCAGCAACTGATTCTCAACAACCGCACTGAAGTCGAGCAAGCGCGGGCGGCTGCCCGGCAGATGTCGAAAGAGGCGCTAGCGCGCGGTCCGCGCGTGACCACCCAGCCCAGCCCGTTGGCGCGGCCATGACCATCTCGGCGGTCATTCTGTTCGGAAGCCGTGCTCGTGGAGATTATAATGCGGGGTCAGATGTCGACCTTCTGTTCGTCACCGGCGAGCCGCAGCCCAGGCACCACGCCGTCAGCAAGCTGTCGTTGTCACTTTATCCGATGGACAAGCTGCTCAGCCAAGCTGCTGACGGCGACCTCTTTGTCTTCCACTTGGTCTCAGAGGCGAAGCCGATCTACGACCCCGCGGGTGAATTCATCCGCTTACAGGCGGCATTTCGATTGCGCGATTCCTACGACCGAGACGTCGCTCAAGCGTCCGATCTCGGTTACTTGCTGAGCCGCTTCGGTGATGTCCTTCCAAATGAAGGCTTGGTGAATCGCAGGATCGCGTGGTGCGTGCGGACTATTCTAATTGGGCGCGCCGCTGAACAGCGACGCCCGGTCTTCTCTCCGGCAGCGCTGGCAGCGTTCTCTCAGGACATCGCGGTCGAGGGCCTGATCAGGCAGAAGTCGGCTAGTCGTCCTCCTGAACCAGACACACTACGCTGCCTGCGCCACTTCCTGGAGCGTTGGGGAAAGCTTGATCCCGTCCCCATGGCAGAAGCCCCAGATGACTACAATCAGGCGTTTGCGATGACTAATAATTACGTTGCGCAGAGTACTCTAAAAAACCTCCTTGCAAACTCCGATTATGCTTGAATATGTGGTGATTTGACGGCCCACGCGCTCGTCAGATTTACACACCCATTCAATCACCGAATGTCTTGGACGGATCGATGGCCGAGATTGCCACCTTCGGAAGCAATGTCCGCTCGTCAGTGGTTGTTACCCATAACGCGACATTCCGTTCCCGGCCCGTTCTGCTCTTGGGCTATTCAACGCCAATGGCGACGAGGGGAAGCGTGGAATGGGAGCTTTTGGAGTCTCCTGGAGCAAAAACGACAATTCGTAATATGGGTGCAGCTAAGTCGCCCCCATCCTACGCTCGCTTATTCGGGCTTCGAGGTATGATTCTGTCCTTCAACCTTCTTTTTGCCCCGAAAATGAGAATATCTTTTCAATGGCCTGGGTCATTTCTAACTTATTTGCGAACTGTGGGTGCCGTAGGGGGAAAACGCGGACCAGTGTTCCATCCGACAGTTCATAGGTTTGCCACTGGTTTGGGTATATTTCGGTCGCGTCCTCCAGAGTAGGAGGAAAGGCATTCCAGCCCTTTTTGGTAAAAATAACCAAGTCATTGGGGCGGTATTCATTCAGTATGTCGATCACTCGCTGACGACCATGTGCCTCTTGCTCGCTAGACGCCTTTTTATACCGTTCTTCGTCTAATCCAATGCTCGATGGAACGAAGTTGAAGAAAATAACTCGCGGCCAAAAATCGACGTGCTGCTCAAAGCCAAAATAATCTTTGATCCGACTAAAAAATGAAAAGCTTTCTTCTCCAGAAATAACTGTTTCTATGGTTCGGCAGGTTCTCTCCACTTCAAATTCTCTGGCCTCACTATCCATGTCCTCGTCAGGATTGCTCCAGTGCGAGTAACCACAGATCGCAATTTTTCGGCCACTCACACCTTCGTCGTATCGCTTCCCAACCCAGGGACGGTTAACTGGTGGATTGTTCATGCCTGCACCCCAGAGCGCTTGTTTTCTGGCAAAATAATACCTGCTTTCGGCCTTTTGACTATTACAGACTTATTTCGACGTGAAATAACGATCGTGGGATTTGCCTTGCCACATCCCTGCAGCTTAATAGAGCCGTCGTCCTCCGACACGACCATCTGCCGCCAATGGCAGCTTATCTTATTTTCCACTCCAGACCAGACAGGCAGTTAACGGCCCGATTCTGCCGATGGTTGTCTTGCGACATCCCCATTTGTGTTGATCACAACCGATGCAACCGGGACGAGTGGAGTAGGCAAGGCGTAAAGGGCATGCCGCCGTTCGCCAACGCGAACCAGGGCGTTTTTGTCGACGAGATCGGCGAGGTCGCGCGTCGCCATGGCTGGCGCTGCGTTATTTAATCAATTGGTGATTGGCTTAAATAGCGGCTGAGCTACGGTAAGCGCTCTTAAATAGCGGGCGCCCCCATCACGGACGGGTAATCCATGCCGTGCCGGTTGTGCGGAGATTAAGCCATTCAATCTCCGCGCCCGGATGGATTGCGCGCCTCCCATTCACAAGAAGGGGTAGAAATTTTCGCCAATTCTTGCTATCAATGATGGCATTGTCATCATTGCTGCGTTTTGGAGGCGACGGCCGTGGCGAGTATCACCATTCGTAACTTCGATGAGGGGCTGAAATCGCGTTTGCGTATTCAGGCGGCTGTGCACGGCCGGTCGATGGAGGATGAGGCACGGGACATCTTGCGCTCTGCCCTCAACCGGCAACCCCAGCCCGCGGCCAATCTGGCCCAGGCCATTCGCGGCCGATTTGCCGCCCTGGGAGGTGTTGATCTGCCTCTGGCACCGCGTGAACCGATGCGTGAACCGCCGGTATTTGATTGATGATCCTCCTCGACACCAACGTCGTCTCGGAACTGATGCGCCCGGCGCCCGCACCGGCCGTCATGTCCTGGCTTGCCGCACAGCCCGCAGCCAGCTTGTTCATTTCCGCCGTCACGGAGGCTGAGTTGCGTTACGGCGCCACGCTGCTCCCTGAGGGGCGGAGACGGGCAGACCTTATGGCGGCCGTCGATGCGATGCTTGCCGAGGATTTCACCGGACGCATTCTGCCCTTTGACAGCGCGGCGGCGGTCGCATACGCGGCCATCGCCGCCGGCCGCCGGCAAGAAGGGAAGCCGATTTCCCAATTCGATGCACAGATCGTGGCTATCGCCCAGTCGCGCGGCGCAGAGCTTGCCACCCGCAATGTGAGCGATTTTGAGGGCTGTGAGGTCGAGGTTATCAATCCCTGGACAGAATAGGGTGACGGGGGCCACGCGCAGCGGCAACGGCTTCGTCGAGCAGGTTGTTCAGCGCATCCGGCGCCAGATCAGAAAATTTGTCCTGCACCTCAGCCATGGTTCGGTCCAGGATGCGCCATTTGACGGCATCCTCGATAAATTTGGACAAATCCCCCTTATTCATCCCTCGCTGGGCGAGAAAGCTGCGGACCGAAATGTCGGTATCCTTCGACACGGATACCGTCCAGCGGGTCATGGTGTCGTTGGGCATGGTCACTCCTGTAGATGAGCGCTTATCGCTCACCTACAGGACATGGTTTCCCCAAATATGCAAAACGGAGATACACCGTGCGGCGATTGCGGCCCTATTCACCGCAAGCTCTGCGGCGAATAACCATCAGGCGGTAATGCGGATCACGCTATGTTGGTAAAAAACCAAATGTAACCGAGCATTTTTCAAGAATCTACGGGACTGATGAGTTCGCCATCATCCCCCAGCCCACCTTCATCCATTGCAGCATCGAGCTGATCAACGGCCTCAGCATTCCGTATCGTGCTATTCGCCTGGTTCTTAATTTCATTAACTGCCAGTTCGAGCCCCCAATGGCCCCCGGCGGGCATCGCCGCAACCGCCGCTGCCGCATTATCGACCTTGGCTATAACCTGGTTCGCGAGTTTAACGACGCGCTGCACGACCATTCGCTTGTTGAACCCGCACGCTTCAGCCAGTCTCTCCCAGTGCCGGCGATACAAATGCCGCCCCCGGCGTTGGCCGCCGATTTCCTGGGCCATGTTCTTTGTGATGTTGTCCCAGACACGAGCGCACATAAGATCATAGAGGGGGGCCAGCCGGGCGCCGTTATGGTCAATCAGGATTGAATAATTCTTGGCATGGCTATCGACGTTCGTGATCAGCACATTGAATATCGCCGCGTCCAGGAGAGCTAGTCGGTCTCTTGGCGGCAAAAACCGTGCGGCGACATCGAACAGGTCCGGCAGGCTGGGGCCGCGCAGACCGGACTGGTTATGTTCATATTTCGATGCTGGCGGTTTGCCGCTAGCCTGACAGAAATCCTCCTGGTGCAGCCTGATCCATTCATCATGCTTCAACATCCGGTCATACCGTTCGACAAGCAAATAGGATCGCGCCCCCGCCCGCCCGGTCGTAACGCTTGCCGCGTTCAGCCCCAGCAATCTCGCGAGCGTGAGGCATAAAGCCTCGTTCTGCACACTTCCTTCCAGTCGGGAATTGTCGGGCTTCAGGATGTGGGTGGACGGGTGGTTGTTCAGCGGAATCGCGATTGCGCCGCCCACGAGTACAACAGGCAGCTTCTCCTGTGCCCCGGCCAGGCTCATTGATACGCCTTCCGTCTCAACCAAGAACGGCCTCTTCGGCAGATCATTGATGATCCGCTCCAACTGGTTGCCGGTAGGCTTCGAATAACGCGGCTCCCCTCGTTTGGCGGGACCGCCAAAACTCAATGCGCCAGCGGTATCTCGGCCGACCCTGTCCAGAATGCCGAGAACATCACCGGGGGAGACGCCTGCTGTTCTTCCGATCATTGTCAGCGCATGGCCTTCCGGCAGCAGGTTGGTCAGCCAGGGCGTGAAGAGGGCCGGTGGCATGCCCGCGGCACTCAGCGGAGCCAGCACAGAAATCGGGAAGGCTGAGGCTGACAAGCGCCATGCCTCGGCATAAGTGAACGACAACAAGCCATCCGGGTTTGCCTGGATTTCGCCGACAAGCAGGGTCTCATAGAAGACCGGCGTGGCTGCCATTATGGCACGTCCGACAAATCAGCATTCGTGCTGGCGGCCGTCATCTCTATGCCGAGGGCTTTCCCGACCCTCAAGGCCATGCCCAGTCGGCAGGACGCTTTGCCCGCTTCAAGGTCAATGATGAAGCGCAGGCCGGTGCCGGAGATCAAGGCAAGCTCGGCCTGGGTCAGCCCAGCCTTGCGCCGGTTGGCCCGGACCATATCTCCAAATGCTTTTGCCAGATCGTCAGTCATGCAACGTCAAAAAATTCCCGATCGGGAACATGCTCCTGGTTTCTCTGGATTTCAAGGTAAATATGCCAGATCGGGAATATTTTGATAAATTGTGCCTCGGAAGCGGCAAAATACGCGCGATCGGAATATCGCGGTGCGAGGCTTATCTCCCCAATCTCGGCCCCCTTGGCCTGAGCGTGTTTCGCAGTTCCTGGGCTTTTCTTATTTCCTCGGCCTGCCGTGCCTGCTCGGCTTGCGCAGCGATCAGCGTCTCCCGGCCCTTCGCCAAGGACGCGCGCAGTTTCTGGTCGGTTGTCAAGCCGGAGCGCGCGCGGTTCGACTGAGCGGCCTCGAACCGCAGTGAGGCCCCCTTATCCTCCCGCTGCCGCATGATCTGCCCGGTCAGAATGGTCAGGTTAGGGGCCAACTCGCGCGGCACGAAGAGCCGGTAATCCTCCCGGTGCCGTGTGCCGATGACATAGGCCGCGCGGGCATCCCAGGCATAGGAATTGTCGTAGACGGCCGCCGTTGTGGGCTGCGTCTTACCCTGGCCCTTGTAGCCCGTGCCGCTATAGCCCAGTCCCCATTTGTCGTATTTCACGGGGTCAAAGGCGACGATCGCGCCGTCATCCTTCATGATTTCCATGCGCCTCGGTGCCACGGCTTTGACGGTGCCAAACTCCGATGTCGTCACGCCGAGCTGCCGGTCGGTCTCGTAAAATTGCACCCGCTCTCCGGCGGCAATCGACACGTCACCGCGCACCGTCTTGAATTCATGCGCCTGGATCGGATTGCCCTTCACGGAAAGGTCGGCCCGTCGCCGCTGCTGTTCAGCCCGGTTCAGCTCCTCCACTTCCTTGTTGGTGCTGGCATAGAGGAAGCTCGGCCGGTCGATTGACGCCTGCGCCGCCACCGCGCGTTGTCGCGCATCGGCCAGGCTGTCACACCAGACAATCTGGCCTCGCCGGTCATACGCCTCCAGCGCGGTATGAATATCGCCCCGCGCAAAATCCTCGCTGGCTTTGGCCTGGTATTGCTGGCGCTGTCTGAGCACGGTTTTGAGCTCGGCCGCGCCGTGGCGGTTGACCAGCTCCGTGAACATCCCGCCCCGCGCCACCGACGCGAATTGCCGGTCATCGCCCGCCAGGATCAACCTGGCTCCACTCTGCTCGGCGCCCTTCAGCAGCTTCGCCATGATGGCGTTATCCATCATGCCCGCCTCGTCCACCATCACGACGGTCTTGCGATCCCAGCGCGATGGGTCACGCTCCAGCTGTCCCAGCTCGCGATGTAAAGTCGCGGCATGGCCGTAGCCGTCCTTGCGCAAATCCGCGACGACGGCATTGGTCGGGGCCAGGCCGATCACGCGATACCCCTCCGCCTCGAATGCGTGCCGGGCCGCATTCAAGGTATGGCTCTTCCCCGTCCCGGCCCGGCCGATGACGATGCTGATCTGCCGGCCGTCCGTGACGTGCTCGGCCGCCGCGCGCTGCTCCGCTGTCAACTCGGCGCGCGCCAGTTCTGCGCGGCCGGCGCGACCAAGTGGCCGGCCGGATGACTCGCTAATGCGCTCAGCGGCGCCGATGATCGCCAGCTCCTCGTCGCGGACCTCGCGTGTGGTCCAGCCGATCTCATCGCGGCCATCGGCAAGCAGTGGCACAACATCGGCATGACCAATGATCCGGGCTTCCAGTGACGCGCGCTGCTCGCCCTCCAGCCCAGATTTGTTCAAAGCCTGGCGCAGATCGCGCGCCGTAAAAATGGCTTTCTGCGCGGTGAGGCGGAGCAAAATTTCGTCCGGGTCGCGCAGCTTCGCCTGCTCGGCGGTTGCATTGGCGCGGGCGATTTCCGCTCGGTCGGCGATGACTTGCTCATTCAAAAGCTGGCCGCGCGTGTAATGCTCCTCCGGCACCGTTCGGCGCTCGCGGATGTCTGCGGTGATCCCCAACCGCTCGAAATGTTCCCTCTGGAATTCGGCCCATCTGGTGTCCCAATTCTCGGCTTCGCTGATAAAATGGTTTGCCCCCTTACTGGCAAAGTCGGGGTTCATGGCGCGGGCCTTCTTGCCAAACCCTCCGCCTTCCAAGGTGCGCGTGCTGATCAGCAGATGCGCGTGCGGGTTATTCTCTTCCCGGTGGATCGCCCATTCCACCACGACGCCATGTTTCTGCGGGTCGATCTCGCGTGCCACGAATTCCAGCAGCATGGCTTTGCGCTGCTCGGGCGAAGCCTCGCGCGGCAGGGCGATGGTCATGTGCTTGGCGATTTGCCCGTTCTTCTTCCAGCGTAGCTCCCCGGTCTGCCGGTCGATCGTCTGCTCGGCGCGCTCCGCCACCCGCCAGATCTGTGCCGCGTCGGCGGCCCACTCCGGCGCATGGACGGGCAGGATCATGCCACGGGCTTCCAACTCATCGGCCTTATGCGCAAAATTGAACGGAGTGCCGCTTTGGTCGAGGCGGGCATCGCGGGCGATATAAGCCGACAGGCCGGTGGCGCTGCTGCCCGCTCCGGCTTTGACGATCTCGACGCGGACAAACCGGCTCGCCATCGCTATCCTTCCTATGCGCCTTCCTTTCCGGCCGGCGCTTTAACCCCCGCGCCGTGCCGGGACAGGTCCGCGGTCGACGATTCGGCTGGTGGTGCGGTGGCATCACCCTCAACCACGTTTTGCGCAGCAAAACGTATATTGAGCCTAGACTGATTTTCTGCGGGCGCGTCTGTCTTCAGGGTGACCCGAACATGAAGAGTCGTTCAGCCTGATTGTATTAAGTTTACATTGTTCTCACGAAAATTGTAGCCGTTTTCTGTTCCGTTGTTTTTGCCAGTTTTTGGAGACAGAACATGGCAGGATTCGATGAGGCCGCGCTACGGCGCCTGGAAGAGCTGGTCGCCAAGTCAAAGGGGGGCAACAAACTGCCAGCACCCGAGGCGCTGGAACTGAAAGAGCTGAAGCTGCTGCGCCAGACGGCCGAGATTGCCACGCGCCGAGCCAGCATAGCTGTTGCCAAACGCAAGATCGAGGACCGGGAGAAATACCGGGTGGGTGGCCTTGCCGTGGCCGCCGGGCTGAGCCGGTGGAATGATGATGAGTTGAAAGGCGGGTTCGCCATGTTGGCCGAACTGGCCGATACGGCAAGGGCCGAGTTGGGCGCGAACGGCAAGCAGGCGAGGGCGGCGGAAGCCGCTAAAACCGTGCTGGTGCCGCTGCGCGTGTCCTTTGGGGAGGCGCCCGATGAGTCCGTGCTGACCGCCTTGAAGAAGCGCGGCTTCAAATGGAACGCGGCGGCCAAGGCGTGGGATGGTACCGGAGAGCCCGCCGACATTCAAAGCGAGGCCGAACTTGGCGGCGGATTGGTCGAGCCGTTGCCGCTGGCGCTACGGGAATAGGCCCATGTCAGTCCTGATGGGGTCCGGCATATGAGCGGAGCGGATGACGGCGACGAAGCCGCGGGTCCTGGGCGGCGAGATTTAGACGTGGGGGAGGGGGCCTATTGGCGGCGACTGGCGGGGCAGGTTGACGCAAGCCAAGCGGCCGGGCCGCATCGGGGGCCAGAAATGCCCGATCTTCCAAAAAAGACCGATCTGCCGGAAAATCTCGATATCACAGACCCCACGGTGGCGATCGTGCAGACATTGCTGGACAATGTGGCCATTACCAAGGAATTGAAAGACGAATCCGCGGCAGCGCGCAGGGCCATGGCCGATTCCATGCGCAAGTCAGCCCTTCAGGCCGATGCCATGTCTGCCGATATGCGCTCGGTGACCATCGCGCTCCAGCGCCTAGCCGGGCAGCAGCCAACCAAATGGGACCGCTATATCTGGGCGGGGGTCG
The DNA here is from genome assembly GCF_900129125.1 of Acidocella aminolytica 101 = DSM 11237. Lineage (GTDB taxonomy): Bacteria > Pseudomonadota > Alphaproteobacteria > Acetobacterales > Acetobacteraceae > Acidocella > Acidocella aminolytica. Next base: position 61,561 of record NZ_FQVJ01000008.1, read on the forward strand.
GCTTCGTTCTGGGCGTCGTCGTGACGGATGCGAGCTTCACGACGTTTCCAGCCCTCTGGCACCAGCTCTTTGGGTAAGGTCGCACAAGCTTTTCGCAATTTGCTGTGGCAGACGCGCCGTAATCCAGGCTGGGCCGTCAAGGCGATTCTATTGAGCCCTTTATGGGCGCCACTCTATTTGCTGAAGACGATCCTTTGGATGATCCTGGCCATGACCCTGGTCGGCCTTGCCGGCGCGGGTGTCGTAACAGTCTTTCATCTCGATCACTCCAAGAGCGCCAATACCGTTTTCATCGGCGTGATGGTCATCGCGCTGCTCGTCGCTATGGTCTGGGGGCTCACACGTCCGCTCCTTGAACATTTTGGAGACCGGGAAAGCGGCACCCATGGCACGGCGCGCTTTGCCACGGAGAAAGAGACCGCGCGCTTGACGCAAAATAGGCAAGGCCTCCTGCTTGGCCGCGATCTCAATTCCGGCAAGTTGCTGCGCTATGCCGGCCCCGCCCATTTGCTCACCATGGCGCCGACGCGCAGCGGCAAGGGCGTGGGCACCATCATCCCGAACCTCCTCACCCTCAATCGATCGGTGATCTGCATTGACCCGAAAGGCGAAAATACCCGGATCGCCGGGCGCACCCGTGGTTTGTTCGGCAAAGTGCATATCCTGGATCCGTTCGGTGTCACCGGCCGGGTCTCGGCGTCCTTCAATCCGCTGGCTTCGCTTGATGCGGCAAGTCTGGACGTGGCGGAGGAAGCGGCCACTCTGGCCGATGCACTGGTTTATGACCCACCCGCTCAGGTGGCGGAAGCGCATTGGAATGAAGAAGCCAAGGCGCTGATCGCCGGATTCATTCTCTACATCGTCGCGCAGGAGCCGCCCGGCCGACGATCCCTCGCAATGCTGCGCGAGCATTTGACGGCAGCACCCGATGCGTTCGCGGACTTGCTCGTGCAGATGCAAGGCACCACGGCCGCCGCGGGACTTATCGCACGGGCGGCCAACCGGCATCTCGGCAAGGACCATCGGGAAGCGGCTGGGGTGTTATCGGCCGCGCAGCGCCACACCCATTTCCTCGACAGCCCGCGTATGACGGCGGCGCTCGGCCATTCAGATTTTGCGTTTGGGGATTTAAAGGCCGAGACCGCCACGGTGTTCCTCGTCCTACCGCCGGATCGCCTCGGCGCTTATGCGCGCTGGCTGCGTCTCATGGTGACGCAGAGCTTGCACGATATGACCCGCGCGCCAGGGCGACCTGCCGCGCCGGTGCTTTACCTCCTCGATGAGTTCGCCGCGCTCGGCCATCTGGCACCGGTCGAGCGGGCCATGGGGCTCATGGCCGGCTATGGCGTGCAGCTTTGGCCCATCCTCCAGGACATCCACCAGCTTCGCGCCAATTACGGTCAGAGTGCCGGAACCTTCCTCAGCAACGCCGGCGTCCTCCAGGTTTTTGGGGTCAATGACCATGACAGCGCACGTCTGGTCTCCGATCTGCTCGGCCAGGAAACCAGGGTGTTCGAGACCACCAGCCGCGATCCGAATCAGGGTTGGGCCAGCGATCGTTTGACTTTCTCCGAACAACATGCCGGCCGGGCGCTGCTCACCCCCGATGAGGTGCGCAACATGGCGCAAAGCAAGCAACTGCTTTTTCTCACCGGGCAAAGGCCGATCCTTGCCCGGAAGTTGCGATATTACGCGGACGCAGAATTTGCAGGAAAATTCGACAAGCCTTAGCCGATGCAACGAAAATCGGGCGCCGTGAGGCGCCCGAAAAGTTTGGAAATGGGTTGCCTCAAGCGGCAGCCTTCTCCACCGTGTTGTCCACCTCGTGCCGTTGCAGGCCGTGCAGATAATCTGCGGCGCGCTGCGCGTGGCTCGCGGCCGAGAAGACGAAACGCTTGTCATCTTTCAGCACTTTCAGCCAGGTCGCGATATAAGCGGCATGATCCTCTCGGGTCTCGGGCGTAATACCCAGATCAGCGCACAGGAACGCGCTGCCTAATTCCGCAACAAGCTCTTCCCGTGCATAACCTTCATCGCCCCATTTAACACGGCCCATATCACGGGCCAGGCGCGAATCATGTTTGGTCCAATGGGTCAGCTCATGCGCCAGTGTCGCCGCGTAGCTCTCGGCATCGCGGAACGTCTCAAAGGGCGGCATCTGCACGAAATCGGCGCCTTCGGCATAATAGGCGCGCGTGCCGCCATGCCGAATATCCGCACCGGTTGCCGCAAAAAAGCGGTCCGCGGATTCAAGCCTTTGGGCAGGGGGCAGCACCGAGCCCTCCGTCTTAGCCGTGTACTGTGCCGGTAAGCCTTCGCACTGCTCGGCATTGAACACGGTATAGCCTTTGAGGAAGGGAATTTCCCGTTCGCATTCCTCGCCATGCGCGTCGATCTCAGTACGCTTGATACGGTCGGCATAGACCACAAGCTCGCCGGTCTCGCCGCGGCGAACATTGCCGCCCAGCTCCAAGGCTTGTTTGAAGGTCAGCCAATGCGGGCAGGAATAATCTTTTGTCACAGCGGCGGACCACAGCATGATGATGTTGATGCCATTATAAGAAATGCCGTTGTGCCGCAGCGGGCGGGTGATCTTGCCCGTCGCGTGTTCCACGCTCCAAGGCTTCAGCCAGGGGCGAACCCCCTGTTCCAAATCTGCGACAATCTTGTCCGTGATCCGGGTATAGATATCCGAACGGCTTGATGTTTGGGCCATGTCCTTGATCTCCTTTAGGGGTGAGGGGCAGCGCGCTGCTCCTCTGCCCGTCGGCGAGACCGGGGTGTGCAAGCTGCAAGGCGCTTCGCGGGGAACCAAAACGCAACGAAATTGACCGCGCAGCGGGACATTTCGTCTGTCGTTTTGGGCGGAAGCGCCTTGCAGCGCGCCGAGGGGCTGGCCCCTAAGCCTGGCGAAGCCAGGGCATGGCCACGTCTGTGGCTAAAGCTTCCCGCCCCGAAATCGGTCCGCCAATGGCGCCATTGCTGAAAAGAGCCATTTCGTCCAAAGTGGAGCAATGGATCACCACCGGATTCGGCCTTGAAAACCATGTCGGCGCGCGAAGCGAAGAACGGCTTCGGGCTGATGATCGACACCGCGCGCGCCGAGCCGGTGCTGATCGAAAAGCATGGGCGCGGCGTGGTGGTGGTGGTCGCGGTGGAAGAGTACGAACGGTTGGCCGCTGGGCAAATGAATCGTGAGACGCAAGATGGCGACAGGCCGGCGGCCAAAAATGGAGGGGAAAGGAAGTGACTAGGCAGGCGCTCCGCGACAAGTTCATCGTCGTCCTGACCGAGCTTGGCGGCTCGGCCGGGAATAGTCGGTTGCGCGATTCGCTCGGCTGGGCCGAGGCAACGTATGACGCCGTGAAGGGGGAATTGATCGACGATGGCGTCGTGATTCCTGGCAGAGGACGGGGCGGCTCGGTGTCGCTCGCCGGCGTCGAAAAGATGGAGGCCGTGCAGGAGGAGCCGCCGGCTCCGGTTCGGGCTTCGGCGGCGCCATCGCGAGCGAACGGTAACGGCAAGGGCGGCGAACTCGGCTTTGAAGGCGAGCTATTCAAGACGGCCGACAAGCTGCGCGGTAACATGGAGCCGTCGGATTACAAGCACGTCGCGCTCGGCCTGATTTTCCTCAAACACATTTCCGACAGTTTCGAAGCCAAGCACTCGGCGCTCCTAGCCGAGCCAGGCGCCGATCCCGAAGATCGCGACGAATACGCCGCCGACAATGTGTTCTGGGTGCCGCCGACGGCGCGCTGGACTCACCTTCAGGCGAACGCAAAGCAGCCCTCGATCGGCAAGATGATCGATGAGGCGATGATCGCCATCGAGAAGGACAACGAGAACCTCAAGGGCGTGTTGCCCAAGGACTATGCTCGGCCAGCGCTCAACGCAGTGATGCTCGGCGAACTGATCGACCTCATCTCCGGTATCGCGCTGGGAGCAGAACGAGGCGAGGCGCGAGACGTGCTCGGCCGCGTCTATGAATACTTTCTTGGTCAGTTCGCGGGATCGGAAGGTAAGCGCGGCGGCGAATTCTACACACCACGTTCGGTCGTGCGGACCATGGTTGAAATGATCGAGCCCTTCAAAGGACGTGTCTACGATCCCTGCTGCGGCTCGGGCGGCATGTTCGTTCAATCCGAACGCTTCGTCGAAGAGCACGGCGGCAGGATGGGCGACATCGCCATCTACGGCCAGGAGTCGAATTATACGACGTGGCGGCTCTGCAAGATGAACCTCGCCGTGCGCGGCATCGACGCCGACATCAAATGGAACAGCGATGGCAGCTTCCATAAGGACGAGCTGCGCGACCTGAAGGCGGATTTCGTTCTCGCTAATCCGCCTTTCAACATCTCCGATTGGGGTGGCGACCGGCTGCGCGAGGATGTGCGCTGGAAATACGGCGCCCCGCCGGCTGGCAACGCCAACTTCGCCTGGGTGCAGCATATCGTCCACCATCTGGCGCCCGCGGGTGTCGCCGGGGTGGTGCTGGCCAACGGCTCGATGTCGTCAACGCAAAACGGCGAGGATGCGATCCGCCGCGCGCTGATTGAGGGCATGGGCGGCGCGCCCGGCGTTGTCGATTGCATGGTGGCGTTGCCTGGCCAGCTCTTCTATTCGACGCAGATTCCCGTCTGCCTATGGTTCCTCGCCAGGGATCGGTCAAACGGCCTTGTCAAAAGTGACAAGTTGCTGGACCGGCGCAGCGAAATCCTATTCATCGACGCGCGCAAGCTCGGCCACATGGTGGACCGCACGCGTAAGGAATTCTCGGACGGCGATATCGAAAAGATCACGCGGGCCTATCATGCGTGGCGCGGTGAAGGGGAAGCCGGCGCGTATGAGGACGTGCCGGGGTTCTGCAAGGCGGCGAGCTTGGAAGAGATCAGGGCTCACAACTATGTACTGACGCCAGGGCGGTATGTCGGCGCGGCGGATGTCGAAGAGGACGACATGCCGTTTGCAGAGAGACTGGCTGCACTGCAAACTAATCTTGAGGAGCAGTTCGAGACTAGTGACAGGCTGAATGCGACTATTCGCCAACAATTGTCCAGGGTAACAGTCGATGGATAGCACCCGACTCGTGACTCTGGGCGATGTTGCTGAACTTTCTGGCGGGTTTGCTTTCAAGAGCGAACAATATGTCGATTTCGGTCGATTTGTCTTGCGTACTGTCAACATTCGAGATGACGCATCGATCACCCGGGATGGTGCCGTATTTATTTCCGAAGACGACGCACGAAATTTCGGGCGATTTGCATTGCAGGAGCACGACACGCTGTTTGTGATGGTAGCGGCTACCTTGGGGAAAATCGGCTATGTGAGGAAAGGCGATCTCCCCGCCCTACTAAATCAAAATATGTGGGTCATTAGGGCAAAACCTGGACGCGTTGACCCAGTCTATCTGCATTACCAATTCAGAGAGCTGTCCAAAATTCCGCTTGCTTGGGTGGGCGGATCAGCCAGGAGTTTTCTGCGTCGCGACGACGTGAGAACCCTCAAATTTATTCTTCCCGATCAAAGAACTCAGGGTTTGATTGGTGAACTCTTAAAAGCACTGGACGATAAGATTGAGTTGAACCGGCGGATGAACGAGACACTGGAGGCGATGGCGCGGGCGATCTTCAAGGATTGGTTCGTCGATTTCGGCCCGACCCGCGCCAAGATGGAAGGCCGTGCGTCCTACCTCGCCCCGGATATCTGGTCCCTCTTCCCCGACCGCCTCGATGACGACGGCAAGCCCGAACGGTGGAGGACCGGAAAGCTGGGCGATGTGGCGAAACAGGTAGGGCAAACGGTAAGCCCGGAAACGCTCGATCCGGAGACGCCCTATATAGGCTTGGAGCACATGCCGCGGCGATCGATTGCTCTTTCTGAATGGGAGGGCGCAGGCAAGGTCACGAGCGGAAAGCTGGCATTTCAAAGGGGCGATTTCCTCTTTGGGAAGCTCCGACCTTATTTTCACAAGGTAGGTATCGCACCCCTCGATGGGATTTGCTCTACCGATATCGTTGTTCTCAACGCCCGTGAACGGAGTGCGGCGGCCTTCGTCCTGGCATGCATTTCCCAGGATGAGTTTGTCGCATTCACCGATAGAACGTCCGATGGCACGAAAATGCCGCGCACAAGCTGGAGCCGTATGGAGCGGTATGGCTTGTGCCTTCCCGATGGAGCGGCGCTCGAAGCGTTCAACGCATTCGCCAATCCAATGCTTGGCCGCATCGTTGCCAATATCCACGAGTCCCGCACTCTAGCCGCCACACGCGACTTGCTGCTTCCAAAGCTTATGTCGGGAGAAGTTCGGGTCAAGGACGCTGAAAAGCTTGTCGGGGAGGCCACATGACGGTTTGGCTGACCCAGGCGGAGGCAGACGCCCTTTTCGCGATGGAGAAGCACCGCGTGGACGAGCAACGCTGGCGCTTGCCCGATACGGGCGGCGGCATCGTCGTGCCGCTTGTCTCGGCAGACAGGGATGAGCCCTTCCATCTCGATATCAGCCGCGGGAGGATCAACCTCGCAAAGGGCAAGATTCAGAACCGCGCCCGAACGACGATGGTTCTGGCGCGGATAGATTTCGGCGGCGCGCCGCATCGCAACCCGGACGACCAAGAAGTCGCCTGCCCGCATGTGCATCTCTATCGTGAGGGGTTTGGTGATCGCTGGGCGTTTCCGATTTCGCCCGAGGTGTTCACGCAGCCGACAGATCACTGGCAGACGCTCGTCGATTTCATGCGGTTCTGCAACATCACCCGTCCGCCCGAATTTGATCGGGGGCTGTTCACATGAGCGAAATCGACCTCCTCATCGATGGCTATTGGCGCTGGCTGCGGGACAAGACCGCGATCAAGCAGTTGAAGGATTGGACCGAGATTACGACGCCCTATCTCGACCGGCACAACGACTACCTCCAGATCTATGCCCGCAAGACCGACAAGGGCTTTGTGCTGACTGATGGCGGCGAGACACTGCTTGATCTGGAACAGTCGGGATGCCTGATGGATAGCCCGAAGAGGCAGGCCATCCTGCGAACGATCCTCAACGGTTTCGGCATCGAACAGCAAGCCACGGAGTTGCAGGTCACGGCGACCAGCGACAACTTTGCGCTGCGCAAACACAATTTGATCCAGGCGATCCTGTCGGTGCACGACATGTTCTTCCTCGCCTCATCGACAATCGAAGCGCTATTCTTCGAGGATGTGGCGGCTTGGCTTGAGAGCGTCGATATCCGATACACGCCGCGCGTCAAGTTCTCGGGCAAGAGTGGCTTCGATCACATGTTCGACTTCGTCATCCCGAAGTCGAAGGTGGCTTCCGAGCGGATCATTCGCGCGATCAATAATCCGAGCCGAAGCACCGCTCAAAACCTGATCATGGCGTGGATCGACACGAAGGACAGCCGCCCGGAAAGCTCCGAACCCTTCGCCTTCCTCAACGATAATGACAAGACCATCGCGGGCAATGTGACCGACGCGCTTCGAAACTACGGGATCACTTCCGTTGCATGGAGCCAGCGCGATCAGTTCCGCGAACGGCTCGTGGCGTAGGGAGGCGGTCGCGATGTCGGCGGACTGGTATCCCGGGATCAAAGCGTTCTGCACTCACTGGCGGCACGCGCCGATGCTGCAACAGACGTTCGAGACGCTTGAACGCGAGTTCGCCGACGAGAACGACGCTTGCATCGACGCGGCCAAAGGCTTTGTGGAATGCGCCTGTCGATTGTTGATCCAGGAATTGGACGATCCGCTGAACCCGATCGACAAGTGGCCCGACAGCCCCATTCGGAACGCTCATCCGAGCTTCAACAATTGGGTCTCGGCGGCCTTTCGTCTGCTTGCTATCGTCGAACGCCGCGATGATCCCTTCAGCAAGGTGATATCGCAGCACTACAACCTGACCGAAGTACTCGGGAAATTCCGTGACGTTGCCGGAACCGTCAGTCATGGAAAGGAAGGCTTGAGCAAGAAGCTTTCCGCCCATCATCGGCGATCAGCGTTGCTCGCAGCGGATGCGATCGTCACCTTCCTTCATGAGGCCTATCTCGAACGCGAGCCCGACCCGGTTCGCACGTTCGAACCCTACGAGCGCTTCGAAGCTTCGAATGCGATCATCGATGAGTTCGCGACGCTGCGGGCGGAACTCGATGAGGAAAGCCTCATCCGCGCGGTTGTCGTCCTTCCCGACGGTGAAGAGGTGCCGCTGGCGATCGAAACGTCTCGCCTGCTCTTCGGAGTGGACCGCGAGGCCTACAAGCTGGTGCTCAATGCTTGTCGTGAAGCCAAGGCCGCTGCGCCTCAAGACGCGGAGGTCGCCTGATGGCTTATCTTTCCGAAGCCGCCATTGAACAGGTGGTGCTCGATCATCTCGGTGGCCTTGGGTACGCGCTCGCTACCGACGCTGAGATCGGCCCTGACGGCAAGGCACCCGAACGCGAGGCCTATGCCGATGTCGTTCTCCTCAAGCGCCTGGCCGCGGCCATCGAAAGGCTGAACCCCACGATCCCGGCTGAGGCGCGCGGTGACGCCCTGCGCAAGGTGCTGGCCACCGAGAAGCCGTCGCTCGTCGAAGAGAACCGCCGCCTTCACAAGCTCATGGTCGAAGGCGTCGATGTCGAATTCTATAGCGAAGACGGCACGATCCGCGGCGACAAGGTTCGCCTGATCGATTTCGACGATCTTGCCGCAAACGACTGGCTGGCGACCGGCCAGTTCACGGTCATCGAGGGCAGCGTCAACCGGCGGCCGGATATCGTCGTTTTCATCAACGGGCTGCCGCTTGGGGTGATCGAGCTGAAAGCGCCAGGCGGCGAGAACGCGACGCTTGCCGGTGCCCACAACCAGCTTCAGACATACAAAGCGCAAATTCCCTCGCTCTTTCGAACGAACGCTGTCCTTGTCACCTCGGATGGCATCACGGCCCGCGTCGGCTCGCTGACCGCCGATCAAGAGCGCTTCATGCCCTGGCGCACCACGGACGGCAAAGTCATTGCTGCGAAGGGCCAGCCGGAACTCAATATCCTGATTGAAGGCGTTTTCGAGCGGCGCCGCCTGCTCGATCTGCTGCACGATTTTACGGTGTTCGGCGAGACAGGTTCGGGCCTCGCGAAAATCATTGCGGGCTATCATCAGTTTCATGCCGTGCGGCACGCCGTAGACAAGACCGTTGAGGCGTCGGCACCCCAGGGGGACCGAAAGGTCGGGGTGATCTGGCACACGCAAGGGTCAGGCAAGAGCCTGCTGATGGCGTTCTATGCCGGGCAGCTTGTGCGGCGAGCTGAGCTTGAGAATCCGACAATCGTCGTCATTACCGACCGCAACGATCTGGACGACCAGCTTTTCGGCACGTTTTCGATGTGCCGCGATCTGATCCGGCAAACGCCCATTCAGGCGGACAGCCGCGAGGATCTGCAATCGGCGCTGAGTCGTGCCTCCGGCGGCGTGATCTTCACGACCATTCAGAAGTTCTCGCCGGCAACCGGCGAAGCAACCTATCCGATGTTGTCGGATCGACGGAACATCGTCGTGATCGCCGACGAAGCCCACCGGAGCCAATATGGCTTCAAGGCGCGGATCGAGCAGAAGACCGGCGAGATCGCCTACGGCTTTGCGAAGTATCTTCGCGACGCCGTTCCGAACGCGTCCTTCATCGGATTCACCGGAACGCCGATCGAAAAGGACGATGTCAACACGCCTGCTGTGTTCGGCGAATACATCGACGTCTACGACATCAGCCGGGCGGTGGAAGACGGCGCCACGGTCCCGATCTACTACGAGAGCCGCCTTGCCCGGATCGAGCTTCCCGACGAGGAGAAGCCTAAAATCGATGCGGAGATCGAGGAGCTGACCGAAGACGAAGCGGTCACAGAACAGGAGAAGATCAAGCGCAAGTGGGCGACCGTCGAAGCGCTGGTCGGCTCCGAGAGGCGGCTGGCGATGGTGGCCGCCGATCTGGTGCGGCACTTCGACGATCGCGTTGCCGCGATGGACGGCAAAGCGATGGTGGTCTGCATGAGCCGCCGAATCTGTGTGGCGCTCTACAACCAGATCATCGCGCTCCGGCCTGATTGGCACAGCGACGACGACGCCGCAGGTGCGGTTAAGGTTGTGATGACTGGCTCGGCTGCTGATCCGCAGGGCTGGCAACCGCATATCGGCACCAAGGCCAGGCGCGATCTTTTAGCGAAGCGCGCCAAAGACCCGAAGGATGCGCTGAGGCTCGTGATCGTCCGGGACATGTGGCTGACCGGGTTCGACGCGCCGTCGATGCACACGATGTATATCGACAAGCCCATGAAGGGCCATGGACTGATGCAGGCCATTGCCCGGGTAAACCGGGTCTTCCGCGACAAACCTGCCGGCCTCGTCGTCGACTACATCGGCATCGCCCAGAACCTCAAGAACGCACTCGGCCAGTATTCTGGTTCCGATCAGCGCCAGGCCGGAATCGATGAGGCCGAAGCGGTCGCAGTGCTGCTTGAGAAGTTCGAGGTCGTGAAGGCGATGTATCACGGCTTCGACTATGCGCGAGGCTTGGCTGGCACGCCGCAAGAACGATTGATCGTGCTTGCCGAAGCGATCGAATGGATTTTGACGCGCCAGCATGAAGCGGCGGCGCGCGAGACCAGCGATGAAGGCAAGCGTCGGGAGAACCGCCGATATCAGGATGCCGTCCTCGCCCTTTCAAAAGCCTTCGCCTTGGCATCGGCGAGCGATGAAGCCCGGGCAATCCGGGATGAAGTAGGTTTCTTTCAAACGGTGCGTGCCGCTCTCGTGAAGTCGGTCGATGGTGCTGGCAACAGCGCGGCCGATCGCGAGTTCGCGATTCAGCAAATCCTCGATCGCGCGGTCGTCTCCACAGAGATTGTGGACATTCTCGCAGCGGCAGGCATTGCGACGCCGGACATCTCAATCCTGTCTGACGAATTCCTCGCCGAGGTTCAGCAGCTCGAGAAGAAAAACCTCGCGCTTGAGGCCTTGCGGAAGCTGTTGAACGATGAAATCCGCTCCCGCAGCAAAACGAACGTGGTCGAGACCAAGCGCTTTTCCGAGCGCCTGGAGGCCGCTATCGCCCGCTACCACACGAACGCAATCAGCACCGTCGAGGTGTTGCAGGAACTGATCGACCTCGCCAAGGAAGTTCGCGCCGCCCGCAAGCGCGGTGAAGATGAAGGGCTGTCGCAGGACGAAATCGCTTTCTATGACGCCTTGGCCGAAAGCGAGAGCGCAGTCGAACTGATGGGCAACGACTCTCTTAAAGTGGTGGCACACGAACTCCTTGTCAGCCTGAAGGGCAGCGTCACCGTGGATTGGTCACACCGCGAGAGCGCTCGTGCTCGAATGCGGGTGCTGGTAAAACGAATCCTTCGCAAACACGGCTATCCACCAGATCTCCAAGATGCCGCTGTGCAAACAGTCCTCCGTCAAGCAGAGGCCCTGTCGGCCAGTTGGGCGGCGTAATCGGATCGCGAAATGGAACTTGCCGTAGGGCTATGATGTAAGCGTAGTTATCGGGTCATGTGTCTGGCGTGGTGACGTGCTCCTATGGACGTGAAGCTGTCAGACGAGGGAGGAAGAAATGGGCTCCACGCCCAATCCGCGCCGCCCCTTCGGGCGGCGCTTTGAAGCCGCCATCTTCATGGCGGATAATAGAAGGCGTCATCTGACGCCCGCGCCTATCGGCATTAATACGAATGGCGATCCTAGGCTTTTGCCTTGAATTTCTTTGTCTGTAGCTCCTTCGCCTGCATCACCGTCAGCACGTGGCTGTAATGTTTCTCGATGTAGGAAATCGACGTCCCCATGTTCTTGGCGAGGATGTGGACCGGGATGCCGGACAGCAGGCATTGCGTGCAATAAAAATGCCGCAGGCTGTAAACCGTCCGCCGCTTGCCCCAGCGGTCGTCGAGCAGCTTCAAGCGCGAGAGGATGCTGGCGAACGTCTTGTTGAAGTTTTCCACTGGCTTGCCGTCATAGCCGCAGAATACCAGATCGCCAGGCTCGATGTGCCGCGAGAGTTGTTTGAGCCGGTCCAGATAGGCTTGCGTCCCTTCACGGCAGACAACGGTGCGCGCGCCGGTCTTGGTCGTGGGGGCGACCTCCACAACGAGTGCGGGTTTGTTCTCGGTGTCCTTTTCTATCCGCAGGTCCTGCCAGCAGAGCTGCCGGGCTTCGTTCGGCCGAAGGCCGGAATTGGCCATGAAGAGAAGGTAGTTGCGCAGAAGCTCGCGCTGATAGCGGTGCATCGCATTCGGGCCGGAGCGGTGCAGCCGGCCGCCCCGCTCTTCCGGGGTTAAAACCAGCCCCTCCTTCACCCACTCACGCAGGTAGGTATAGATCTGTTTCCACTCTGCTTCATCGAAGGACGGTCTGCGCTCCACGCCTTTGGTGTGCTTGACCTTGGTGGCCTTGATCCAGGGTTCGCGTTTGACGAAGCCGATGCGCTTACCCCAGCGGAATATCTGCCGGAGCATCCCGGCCTCCATATCCAGTGTCTTTTGCGCGGGTACGCGGGCGGCATTGGCCGGAATGTCCTCGTCGTCCTCCCATTTCTCAGGATTGTGGTAATTGATGCGCCAATCCCAATATTGCTCGACGAAGGCGTCAGGCATGTCGTTCACGCGGGCTTCCCCGAAGAAAGGGATAAAATATTTCTCCGACATGAACTTGTGCAGCCGCCGGCGATGAACCGACAGGCCGGTTTCATGAGCGCTGTAGAAGCGCTTCCATAGGTCCTTGAATTTGAGATTCCCGGCGATTCTCACATCCACGCCGAGCTTCTGTTCGGCCCGGAGTTCGTAGAACAGGTCCTCAGCCAGGTTGAGGGCGGTGGGAAGGTCGCGGGTCTTGAGGGACCGGATGATGTAGCCGGTGACGCCGGGAATTTTCAGGCGGGCCTGATAGACCTGCTGGTTGGTATCGCCTCGCCGGTACACCATGACGGCCCCATCCCTGAGGCGGTGGGCTTGCTGGTAGAAGCTCTCGACCATGATCCAAACTCCACAATTTCTGTGAAAGTTCTGTGCAAAACGCTAACTGGAAACAGCGTTGGAAACAAGGGTCTGTAAAGCGTCTGTGAATGTGAAAACAGGGGCCTGATATTCATCAAGCCCCTGTTCTAATTGAATAATTTGAAGCCTAAGACTTAGCGCTTGGAGAACTGGAAGGAGCGGCGGGCCTTCGGCTTGCCGTACTTCTTACGCTCGACCATACGCGGGTCACGGGTGAGGAACCCAGCGGCCTTCAGGATGGAGCGCAGTTCCGGCTCGTACAGCGACAGAGCGCGGGAAATGCCGTGGCGCACAGCGCCGGCTTGGCCGGAGAGGCCGCCACCGGTGACGGTGCAATACACGTCGAATTGGTTGTAGCGGTCAGCCACCAAGAAGGGCTGGGTGATCAGCATGCGCAGCACCGGACGGGCGAAATAGACCGGGGCCTTCTTGCCGTTCACGATGATCTCGCCCTTGCCGGGCTTCACCCACACGCGGGCGATGGCGTTCTTACGGCGGCCGGTGGCGTAGGAGCGGCCGAGCGAGTCGCGCTTGGGTTCACGCGTCTGGGGCTGAGCGTCCGGGGTGGCGGTGGTGGTTTCAGCGGCGGCCTGCAGGTCCTTCAGATCAGCGAAGGAATTGGTGGTGGTGGACATGGAATCAGGCCCTCTTGTTCTTGGAGTTCAGCGCGCCGACGTCGAGTGTCTTGGGCTGCTGGGCAGCGTGCGGGTGCTCAGGGCCAACATAGACATACAGGTTCTTCATCTGCTGGCGCTGCAGCGGACCACGGGTGATCATACGTTCAACCGCCTTCTCGACCACGCTCTCCGGGTTCTTGCCAGCCAGACGTTCCTTGATGGAACGGCCCTTGATGCCGCCAGCGAAGCCAGTGTGGTAGTAGAACACGGAATCTTCCGCCTTCTTGCCGGTCACTTTCACCTTGTCGGCGTTGATGATGATGATGTTGTCACCGCAATCAACGTGGGGGGTAAAGGTGGCCTTGTGCTTGCCGCGTAGGCGGCTAGCTACGATAGCCGCGAGGCGGCCCAGGATCAGCCCTTCGGCGTCAATCAGGACCCAGTCCTTCTTCACGTCCGCGGGTTTGATGGAAATCGTCGTTTTCATATTCTCACCCAAAAACTAGTAGCGGGCTTATGAGCAAAAGCGCGGTTGGGGTCAAGAGGTTCGGGTTGTGGTAATTTAATACCACACATTCCGCGCGGGTGCGGATACCAAGAAAAATCGGGGTTTTTTCCACACCTCGGAGAAAAGGAAAGCCGCCTTTGGAGAAAAAGGCGGCTTTGGCTTAGTCGAGCCTCGGTTCCGTCCGGCGTGGACGGGGTGGGACGGCGGGGCGTTCACGCTGGGCGGAAGACTCGCGCCCCGTGACGCCGCGCGGCTGCGAGGTGGGGATTGGCGGGCGGGCAGGTGGTTCTTCCACCGGAGCCTGGGCCGCGCGGCTGCGTTTGAGCTGGCCGAAATGCGGCACATCGTCATACGGGTCCATGCTGCGGGCGGCGACGGGCAGGGCACCGGCGGCGCGCAATTGCATGACCCGTAATTCCTCATGCAGGTCTTCCAGTTCGCCTTCTATGGCTTCCAGCCTTGCCTTCACCCCAAAAACGCTGAACGGCACCACCAAAAAAGCGAGGAACCAGAGCAGCGCCGGCACGGCAAGTGCCAGAAACAGCCAGCCCGGCATCCAGTCCGGCAAGGTGAGAGGCAAGGACATTGGCATAAGCTCCTTATAGCGGATTAGTGCCGGAAATGCCGCATATTTGTGAAGACCATGGCGATTCCGGCCTTGTTGGCGGCCTCGATCACCTCTTTATCACGGATTGAGCCGCCGGGCTGGATCACGCAGGAGGCCCCGGCCGCGATGGCGGCTTCAAGCCCATCAGCGAAGGGGAAGAACGCATCGGACGCCACGGCGCAGCCGGTGAAGTCCAGCTTGGCCTCCTTACCGCGCCAGGCGGCGATGCGGGCGGAATCCACGCGGTTCATCTGCCCGGCGCCAACGCCGATGGTGGCGCGGTTCTTGGTATAGACAATGGCGTTGGACTTCACATGCTTGGCCACACGGAAGGCGAACAGCATGTCCTCCAGCTCCGCTGCGGTGGGCGCGCGCTGGGTGACGATCTTGAGCGCCTCGGCGGTGACGCGCCCAGCATCGCGGTTTTGCACCAGGAAGCCGCCCGCGAGGGATTTGAAGGTCATGCCTTCCTGGGTCGGGCTGGGCACGCCGCCGGTGGTAAGCAGGCGGAGGTTCTTTTTGGCGGCGAGCACCTGCTTGGCGCCCTCAGTCGCGTCCGGCGCGATGATCACCTCGGTGAAGATGGTGACGATCTTGGTGGCGGTTTCCTCATCCAGCGTGCGGTTGAGCGCCACAATGCCGCCGAAGGCGGAAACCGGGTCGCAGGCCAGCGCCAGATCCCAGGCGGCGGCGGTGCTGGTGCCGGTGGCAACACCGCAAGGGTTGGCGTGCTTGACGATCACTACAGCCGGTTCATCGAACTCGGCCACGCACTCAAAAGCGGCGTCGGTGTCGTTATAGTTGTTGTAGGAGAGCTCCTTGCCCTGATGCTGGGTGGCGGTGGCCACGCCAAAGCGCGCAGGGGAGGAGGTATAGAACGCGGCCGACTGGTGCGGGTTTTCGCCGTAGCGCAGCTCCTGCTTCTTGGCGCCGGAGAATGAGAAGCGGTCCGGGTAGCTCTCGCCAAGCTGGGCGGCGAACCAGCTGGAGATGGCGGAATCATAAGCTGCGGTGCGGGCATAAGCAGCGGCGGCCAGGCTGCGGCGGGTGGACAGGGTGGTGCCGCCATGGGCGTCGATTTCTTCCAGAACCCGCGCGTAGTGGGACGGCTCGGTCAGAACGGTGACGCCTTCATGGTTCTTCGCGGCGGAACGGATCATGGCCGGGCCGCCAATGTCGATATTCTCGATGCAGTCATCAAATTCAGCGTTGCGGGCCACGGTGGCCTCGAACGGGTAGAGATTGACCGCCACGAGGTCGATGGGCGCGATGCCGTGCTCGGCCATCTGGGCGATATGGCTGGGGTCGTGCCGCTTGCCGAGAATGCCGCCATGTACCTGCGGTACAAGGGTTTTTACACGACCGTCCAGAATTTCAGGGAAACCGGTATGTTCCGACACTTCGGTTACGGCGATTCCGGCCTCGCGCAGCATCTTGGCCGAGCCGCCGGTGGAGAGAATCTTGGTGCCCCTGGCGGCCAGCGCCTTCGCGAACTCAACGAGTCCGGATTTATCGGACACGGAAATCAGGGCGGTGCGGATGGGAACAATATCTGACACGAGGCGGCTCCGTTAAATACGACGTTGCTATGCCCAGGCGCGCGGCAGTTTCCCTCACGCTCCCCGATGGTGACCATCTGAGCGCCAGTTACGTGAAGGCGCGCGCGGTTTGGCATGGGCCATAAGCGGATGCAAGCTGAACAGCGGAAGGAAAAAAGCGGGCATGTCTGAATTTTAAAACACATTAACTGTGGCAAATTTATCGCAGTGTAAGCAAATATTGCGCTATACTGAAGTCACGGTCACGCTAAGATGCTGATTATCTGGGTTTAGGAGGTTGTTAAAATGCGCAGGCTGACAGGAATGGCTGAGGCGCGGCAGAGCATCCTGATGTTTGGTATAGCCGGGCTGGCTTGCCTGGGCGGCTGCACGCCCCCCCAAGTCAGCGCCAAGACGGCTTACGAGCCGATTCAGCCAGCAGCTTTTACGGTGCATACACCGATCGACCGGATTGCCGCCAATGAACGGGGCAAGGCCGTGCTGGACCGTGACGTGCCGGGGGTGATGAACAACCCGCATTATGAACTGTTTTGCGCGATGAGCTTGTCGCAGCTTGCTTCGCTGTCTGGCGGGAAGCTGACGAAGGAGAAGCTGGACCAAGTGAATGAGGATCTGGCCGAGTTGTCGCCCTCTCAATAAGTTTCAACTGGCGGGGACGGGTTGCGCCGCCACGGCGGAGATGGCGTTGGCGGGGGAGCCCTTGAGCACCTTGGTGCTGGTAAGAACATAAATCACCGTGTCGCGCTTGTTATCGACAATGCGGGTGAGGATGAAATGTTTGAAGAATAAAGAGGCTGAAATGGAGCCGATTTGTTCCTGGTGCGGCAGATCAGCGGGCAGAACCACCGGGCCGCGGGCGATGCAGTTGAGTGAAAATTCACTGGGGCTGGTGGCAAGCCCCGCGCTGCCCGCAATGCCGCCAGTATGGGCGGAGGCGGCGTAGCAGGAAATATTCGGGATTTTCGGGTCGTCGAAACGTTCCACCACCACTTTGTCATTCGGGCCGAGCAGGCGGAAATTTGTGCTGATCGCGCCGATTTCCTTTTTGTCCCCTTGATTAGGGGTCACCAGCCAGAAAAACAGGAAAGCAATGACGCCAAGCCCGGCCAGCGTGGCGAGGGCCATCCAGAGGAATTTTTTCATGGCTGATCCTTTCGTAGCGTTTCGTAAATGTCCAGCGTGCTCTGGCAGACGATCGCGTCTGAGAAACTCTGTTCGATCCGTGCCCGGCCCGCGGCACCGAAGCGGGCGCGCAAGGCGGGGTCGTTGATTAATGTTTCCAACGCGTCCGCCAGGGCTTGCGGGGTGCGGGGCGGGACGAGAAAGCCGGTTTCATTATTCACCACGGCCTCGCGGCAGCCGGGAATGTCCGTGGCCACCACGGGCAGGCCGGCGGACATTGCCTCCAGAACCGCTTTCGGCAGGCCTTCGCGGTAGGTAGAGGGCAGGGTGAAGATGTGTGTTTGGCGCAGCAGCCCGGCTATGTCCTTCACCGGGCCGAGCCATTTGATGACCCCTTCGGCTTCCCAGTCTTTCAGTTCGGCTTCCGTGACAGGGTTATGGTTGGAAAGGTCCGGCGCGCCCGCGAGGCAGAACTCCGCCTGGCCCTTGAGACGCCGTGCCGCCGAGACGAAATCAGGGATGCCTTTTTCCTGGATCATGCGCGCCGCCAGCACAATCCGCACCGGGCCGTCCGGTGCGGGGGTGGGGGCGAAGCGGGTGACATCCACCCCCGCACCGCGAATGAGCCGGGTACGCGCCCGCTCAACCATGCCGCCTTCGACCATGGCATTGAGATCGTCCGGATTCTCGAAGATGGCGATGCCGCGCCGGGGACTCATGGTCAGGCGCAGCCCGTATTTGACCAGTGGCTTCAGCAGCTTGGCCAACAGCTTGTCCGAGGAAAAGACAAAGCCGAGCCCCACCGGCGCGTTGACAACGGCGGGCACGCGCGCCAGCCGGGCAGCAATGCCACCGAAGATAATCGGCTTCAGCGCCACATGATGCACCATGTCCGGCTGCAGGCGCTTGTAAAGTCGCGCCAGCCAGAAGGAGAAGGCAAGCTCGGCAAACGGGTTGAGGCGTTTACGGTCCAGATTGGCGGGGATGAACTCGATGCCCGAGGCTTCGATCTCGCGCGCCGCCGCACTTTGGCGCGAGACCAGAATAACCCGCCATCCCGCCGCCCGCGCCGCCATCCCGCGTGCCCAGAAATGCGAGGCGAAGAACCAGTCCTCCATCAGCAGGAAGATGAGGGTGGGGCGCTTGTCTGACATGCGGCGCGTTTAAGCCATGCGCCGGGTCAGGGAAAGACGAGGGTGGATTAGACGTCGTTGATGCCTGCGCGCTTCGCCTGCCAGCGCCAGGCATCACGGCACATATCCTCGACATTGAGCGCCGCCTGCCAGCCGAAAAGCTGTGCGGCCAAAGCGGGGTTGGCGTAGTAGCTAGCGACATCACCTGGGCGGCGGGGGGTGATGTTGACGGGGATCTCGCGGCCCGTAGCGGTTTCAAAGGCTTTGACCAGCTCCAGCACCGTGGTGCCGTTGCCGGTGCCGAGATTGACGGTGACGGACACGTCGTTGGCGTGGATATGCTCTACCGCCAGGGCGTGGGCCTCGGCCAGATCCATGACGTGAATGTAGTCGCGTTCGCCGGTGCCGTCGCGGGTGGGATAGTCGTTGCCGAACACGTTGAGGTGCGGGCGCTCGCCGGTGGCCACCTGGGTGACGTAAGGCATGAGATTATTCGGCACGCCGCGCGGGGTTTCTCCAATGAGGGCGGAAGGGTGCGCGCCGACCGGGTTGAAATAGCGCAGATTGGCCGCCCCTTTCAGCTTGCCCGTGCGGGCGAGGTCGCGAATCAGGTCTTCCATCACCAGCTTGGTGCGGCCGTAAATATTTTCGACGCGGGTGGGGGCGTCCTCCAAGATAGGTGTGGAATCCGGCTGGCCGTAAACTGTGGCGGAGGAGGAGAACACGATACGGTTCACCCCCGCCGCCTGCATGGCTTGCAGCAGGCGGATCGTGCCGATGATGTTCATGTCGTAATAAAGCAGCGGGTCGACTTCTGATTCGCCCACGGCCTTCAGCGCCGCGAAATGGATCACGGCCTCAACCGGGTGCGCCTTTAGGGCGGCGGTGACGGTTTCGGTGTCGCGGATATCAGCCTCGATCACCGTCATGTCCTGGCCGGTGAGCTGCTTCAGGCGGGCGGGCACGTCCCGCTCGGCATTGGCGAAATTGTCGAGAATCATGATCTCGTGGCCGCGTTGGGCCAGTACGGCAGCGGTGTGGGAGCCGATATAACCGGCGCCGCCGGTTAGCAGAATACGCATGGGATCAGGCCTTTGTGATGGTCCATTTAATATGTTGCGGCCCGTCCTGATGGCCGGGCAGCACGATCTGTTCCGCCCGCCGCGGCTCGGACTGGCCAAAATAGACGCTGTCTTCCAGGCGGAGGGCAGCGCCTTCGGCTTTCAGCCGGAAGCCAAGGCCGGAGGGGGTGCGTAGCAGCACGGTTTCCTCATCCTGCGCCAGGCTGGCGATGACGTTGGGATGCAGATGAAAGCGGATGACGAAGGGCTGCGGGGTTTCTGATTCGATTAGGTCTTCGCCTTGCAGTTCCTCACCATTTTCAGACAGGCCCAGCCGGCGGTGATGGATGGCGCCAAAAAGCGGGCTCCAGCCATCGTGATTAGCCTCTATCCAGCCAATGCCGCCCGCGTCCTGCCGGGTGACATTCACGTTTAGTGGGCGGCGGGCGAGGCCGGTTTCCTTGATTTCCGATGAGGAGGTGTCGGCGATGACCAGGGTGGAGTGGGCGGCGGTGGCGCGCAGGGCGGCGGACCAGTCCCCCGCCAAAGCCGGGGCGGCGCCGCAATTCACGATCAGGCGGTCTTTGCCGAAGGAGAACTCAAACCCCAACGTGCCAGCATGGGCGAAACGGTCTAGCCCTGGCGCGGTGGGGGCCCCGGCATCCATGAACAAGGTGGATTTACCGGCCGCGATGCGGAACAGTCCGCAGGCTTTCAGGTGAGACAACGTGCCGCGCGCCCGCCCGGCTTGGGCCAGCACGAGGTCAACAAGGGTGGCCAACTCCTCCTTGGAGCCGTTGAATAGGGTGAGTCCGCCATCCCCATGACGCAGCGCCCGCATGGCGGAGGCGGCATGTTCGATGGTGGTGACCAGTTCCGTGGGCGGTGCCTTGCCGCCCGCCTGCATTAAAGCCCGGATTTCCGTGAGGTCTTGCAACGCCAGCAGATGCGCGGCGGGACTGCGCTCGATATGGCAGCCATCGGCATGGAATTGCCGGGCCAACTCCGGCACCAGGAATTTTACCGTGCGCGGTAGGTGCTGCACATGCTCAGGCATGGCGATGGAGGCGGCGGTGAGCCCCTTGAGCGCGGTGAGGGCGCGGCCATCGAGAAACTCAGCAGGCAAGGCGGCGGAGAGCAGGCGGGCATCCTGCACCAGCTTGCCCATGAGCGCCTGACGGAATTCATCATCCGCCGAGGCGGCGAAGAAATCATAATGGCCGAGCCAGGAGGCCAGCCGGGCGCCCGCGACATGTGACGCGTGGGTGATCGGCTCCGGCTTGGGGGTGTCCATGTAGTCCAGCACCAGGGTGCGGGCGCGGGAGCGCGCGGCGTCCGTGCCCAGGGCGCGTAGGTCGCGTAGCCAAGTGAAGCCGTGCAGATGCGCCCTCAGCAGCCGTGTGGCGCCGGGGGCGGCGGCGAAAATATCTTGATGCAGGGGCAGGACGGCGCCGCCAAATTCCAGTTCAGCCTTGACCAGCCGCGCGCCGCGGGCGGGGTCACCGGGCCAGGGGTCGCGCAGCGACAGGGCAGGCGCATCAGGCCCGGTGGTGGGGCGCAGGTTTTGCAGCCTGGTGAACCAGGCCCGGGCCTGACGCCTAAAGCCGTTAGGGGAGGGCGGGCCTTCGCTCATCCGCCAGGGCTGTGAAAGGTTTCAGGCGGCAGAGGCGGGGCGGCTTCGCGGATGGCGGTGATGGCCTCGGCGTAGTCCGGCGCGCCATAAACTGCCGTGCCAGCGATAAGGCAGGTGGCACCCGCGGCCAGAACGGCGGGGGCGGTTTTGGCGGTGATGCCGCCATCAATCTGGAGAACGATATCCCTGCCCGACTCGTCGATGAGCGTTCGCAGCGCCGAGATTTTGGAAAGCTGGGAGGACAGGAAAGCCTGCCCGCCAAAGCCTGGATTGACGGTCATGACCATGATCAGGTCAGTCAGGTCCAGTACGTTTACCACGGCTTCAATGGGGGTGGCGGGGTTCAGCACCACCCCGGCTTTTTTACCGAGGGAGCGGATGAGTTGCAGCGTGCGGTGCAGATGCGGCCCGGCTTCCGGGTGGACGGAAATATGATCCGCCCCAGCCTCGGCAAAGGCGGTGACGTACGGGTCCGCCGGGGCGATCATTAAATGCACGTCCAGCGGCATTTTGGTGTGCGGGCGCAGCGCCTTCACCACCAGCGGGCCAAATGTGATGTTGGGGACGAAATGCCCGTCCATAACATCCAGATGCAGCCAGTCCGCTCCGGCCTGTTCAACGGCAATAACTTCCTCCTTCAGCCGGGCGAAATCCGCGGCGAGGAGGGATGGGGCGATGAGCGGTCGAGTCGGGGAGGTGATCATGGTAGTTATTTGTACCCGCCAGGGCGCGGCGGAGACAAGCGGGCTGGTTGATCGCGATACCAGAGCAGGGCATCTAACGGCGCCATGAGCAGTTAAGTCAGTGTGGAAGAGGAAAAGCCGGAAGTCTGTTTAGGGCTTATTTTTGCATTTCCATTATAGCCGTATTTTATCTGTGGCGTTTAGTGGCGACTTATGTAACTTACGTCATTTATTTGCCGCCTTGGCGGGGCGTGTCGGCTAATGTCCTGATTCGGAAGTTGTCTGCATTTTAGGCATTTCGTGTAATGGATTGCAGGCAGAATCGTTGAATTGAGGCCGAGGATATCGTCGGCGCTCTTGGTCCATCTGAACGGCTTTGGATCGGCATTGTTGGTATCGATATAGGTGGTGATGGCGCGTTCGGGTTCGGTGACAGACCGGAACACACCGCGCCCGATGGCCCGATCTGTCAGCAAGGCGAAGAAACGCTCGACCTGATTGATCCATGACGCCGAGGTCGGTGTGTAGTGAACATGCCAGCGTGGCCGCTTGACGAACCAGTTGCGGATCAGCTTTGTTTTGTGTGTGCCGTAATTGTCCATGACAACATGGATGTCGAGATCGGCGGGCACGTTGCGCTCGACCTCGTCGAGGAAACTTGCGGAAATCTTGTGAGCGATGGCGGGGCATGCATTTGCCGATAATGGTCCCCGCCTTTACCTCTAGCGCGGCAAACAGCGAGGTGGTTACGCGCCGCTTATAGTCGTGGGGGTGCCGCTCGGGCTGGCCGGGCCGCATCGGTAGTAAGGGCTGTGTGCTCTCACCCTTCGTGGCGCGGGTGATCATCGCCAATCCGCTGCTGGTGAAGGCGATCGTCCATGCGCACGTGAGATTGACGCGCGCACTCTGGCAAGCTTGCATGCGGTAGGGTTGTTACCAGAGATCTGGACGCCAGACCCGGCGACTGAGCGCATTCGCAGCCTAGTGGCGCGGCGCTACCAAGTTGTCCGGCACCGGACGCGGATCAAGAACGAGGTACATTCCATCCTTCACGTCCACCTGATCCCGAAATGTCCGCATGCTGACCTGTTCAACGCCCGTGGCAGGGATTGGCTGGCCCGCCAGCCGGTGCCTGCCGATGAACGCGCCGCCATTGAGCGCCATGCTGGTCGAGGCGACCTGGGCAGCAGCCAAGGCGCCGGGGCCGCTACACACGTTCTTCGTGCGCACTTCATGCGCATCCGCGCCAAGCGCGGCCTGCAAATCGCGGCGGTCGCGCTGGCACGAAAGCTGACGGTCCTTTGCTGGCGTCTCCTCACGAAGGAGGAGGACTATCTTTGGGCCCTGTCTGCGCTGGTGACCAACAAGATGCGCACCATGGAACTCCAGGCTGGCCTACCCCAAAGGAAGGACAACCGGAGAGGGGCGAGCTATGCTTGCAACGTCAAGGAACTGCGGGATCGGGAACGGCAACTGGCCGAACAGGCGGAATGTAGCTACGAACACCTTATAGAAAATTGGAAAACACAACGACCGCGGAACACGGTGCGCGAGCGCCTCAATCCGGCAGGGCGTGATTAGGCAACCTGGCGGCGCTCTCAGCCGACGCGCCGCTCTTCGCCACGAGGTCACTCGCGCGGAACAAAAATAACACAAAAGCCAGCGAAAACGCTTGTCAATCTTACCCGTAAGCCCAGCGGTAGGATTTACAGTGAGTTATCTTCTGAGATCAATCGGAGTTTCAGTTCAGGTTGCCTCAGCTTGCCAGGATCTTATCAGTTTGCTGTTGCTCATCGTGGTTTGGCGGATTTGGGCGGACCAGCGTTTGAGGTCCATGCCGCGGATGATTTTCACGGTCAGCTTGGCCGGTCTTTCCGTGACCATGAAGGTTTTGGCCACGAGCCTTAAAGGCGTAAAAGTATTTCTGGCGGAGCTTTTGTGGCGGACGGGGGGCTGTACGGTTAAAGTTTATAACTTAACAGGATTGCTGCTGTTCCCCTTATGCGCCGCTGCGGGTGCGTGGTTGGGCTGGTCTGTCAGGCACGAACCAGCCTTGCAATAAAGAACCCGTCCATGCCGCCTTGTTCGGCCCAGAGGCCGGGGTGGGTGCGGATGTCGCCTTGGCCGGTTACGGCTTCGGGCAGGGTAGGCAGGGTCAGGGGATCGCGTTTTAGGTTGAGGCGGGCGCAGGCGGCGTCAATGCGGGCGGGGCCCTCTTGTGGTTGCAGGGAGCAGACGGCGTAGATCAGCCGTCCGCCGGGGGTAAGCATCTGAGTGGCGGCGTCCAGCAGGGCGTCTTGCGCGACGGTCATGGCCTCTATGTCGCGGGGTTTGCGC
The DNA here is from genome assembly GCF_900129125.1 of Acidocella aminolytica 101 = DSM 11237. GTDB lineage: Bacteria > Pseudomonadota > Alphaproteobacteria > Acetobacterales > Acetobacteraceae > Acidocella > Acidocella aminolytica. The sequence continues at coordinate 85,827 of NZ_FQVJ01000008.1, forward strand.
AGATGCAGAAGCTCCGGGTGGCGCCGGACTGTGCCTGTGGCGCTACAGGGGGCGTCGAGCAGAATGGCGGAGAAAGGGGCGGCGGGATGCCATTGTGTGCCGTCCGCCGTGACCAACTCGGCCTTCAGGTGCAGCCGGTCGAGATTACCGCGCAATGTTGCCATGCGGGCTTTGTCGCGTTCAACCGCCGTGACGTCGCCCCCCATCGCGCAAAGCTGTGCGGTTTTGCCGCCCGGTGCGGCACACAGGTCCAGCACGCGCTCACCCGGTTGCGGGGCCAGCAGCTTGGCGGGCAGGGCAGCGGCGGCGTCTTGGACCCAGACCTTGCCTTCCGTGAAGCCGGGAAGTTCGGCAACCGGCGTACCGGCGGGAAAACGCCAGGAGCCGGTGGGTAGGGCCGTGCCGCCTTCGGGAGTGAAGCCGGGCAGGGCGGAGATGTCGAGCGGGGCCTCCTGCGCATGGGCGGTGGCGATGGCGCGGGCTTCCTTGCCCCAGCTTGTCCAGGCCCAGGCAGGGGTGTTGAGACGAGGCTTGTCCAACTCGTCCAGCGCGTGCGGCGCGGCGCCGACCACGCGGCGCAGTACGGCGTTCACCAGTCCGGCGAAGGGCACGAGCTTCTTGCTGCGCGTGAGGGCCACGACGGTGCCGACGGCGGCATGGGGCGGGGTGCCCAGAAACAGCAGGCCCGCCGCGCCCATGCGGAGAATGGTACGGATTTCCGGCGGTGGCTCGCGGCGCAGATAAGGCTCCAGCACGGCATCCAGCGTGCCCGCATGGCGCAGCACGGCGGCGGCGAGGCGGTGCGCGGCCGCTTTGTCCCGTGCCTCGATGCGCGGGAGGGAATCCAGCGCGGAATCGAGCGAACGCCCCTTGGAGAAAACGGCGTGCAAGAGAGCGTAAGCGGCGTCGCGGGTCGGGTCTGTCATGATGGTCCTTGGGTTCGGACGTTGCGCCTAGCATAGTGGCACCGTTCCGGCCATTGGTCGGGCGCTGAAGTTGAAAAGGGGCTGCCATGAAGATCGCGGTGATGGGTGCCGGTGCGGTGGGGTGTTATTTCGGGGCGTTGCTGGCCAAGGCGGGGCACGAACTGGTGATGATCGGCCGGGCCGCGCATGTTGAGGCGATGAACGCGCGCGGGCTGCTGCTGGAGCGTGCGCCCGCACCCTCCTATGTGCTTGTGACGGCCAGTGCGTTGCCTGAGGCCGTGGCCGGTGCGGAACTGGTGCTGGTTTGCGTGAAATCCGCCGATACCGAAGCGGCAAGCAAAGCAATGCGGGCTTATCTGGCGCCGGAGGCGGTGATTGTGAGTCTGCAGAATGGCGTGGGCAATGCCCAGGGTCTCGCAGCTGTGCTGGGCCGCCCTGTTTTGCCCGCGGGGGTGTATCTGGCGGCTGAAATGGCCGGCCCGGGGCACGTGCGGCATAATGGGCGCGGAGAGCTGGTTCTCGGCCAAGGGCCGGGCGTGGAGGCGCTGGCTGTTCTGTTGCGGGAGGCGGCGATCCCCACCACGATTTCCGCCGATGTTGAAGCTGTGCTTTGGACCAAGCTGGTGCTGAACTGCGCCTACAATGCCATCTCCGCCATGACGCAAGCGCCATATGGGCAGATTGTGGCGGTGGCGGAGGTGGAAACGCTGATCCGTAATGTGGTGGCGGAGTGCGAGGCGGTGGCGGCGGCATGCGGAGTGAGCCTGCCGCGGGGCCAGGCGGAGACGGTGCTGGCGGCGGCGCAGGGCATGGCCGGGCAGCTTTCCTCCACCGCGCAGGATTTAATGCGTGGGCGGCGGACGGAGATTGAGTATCTCAACGGCCATATCGTCCGGCTGGGGGTGGCGCAGGGTATTCCCACCCCGGTGAACCAGGCGCTGCTGGCCGTTGTGAAAGTGCTGGAAACGCGGGTGGGAGAGGCTTAGCAGGCGGGAAGCTGGCAGGTATCCACCCAGGCGGCCTGGGTCAGCGTGGCCAGCCGTGCTGGGCTGATGCGCAGCGCGCTATGGGTGGACCCCGCCGCGGGTAGAACCTCGTCGAATACCTGCAAGGAGATATCGCAATAAACCGGCAAAGGCGTGGCGAGGCCAAAAGGGCAGACCCCGCCGACCGGGTGGCCGGTGAGGGTAGCAACCTCCTCGGGCGGAAGCATCTTGACCTTGGCGCCGAAGGCGGTGCGGGCTTTTTTGTTGTCCAGCCGCGCATCGCCACGCGCCACCAGCAGCACAACTTGGTCCCCCGCGCGCAGGGCCAGGGTTTTGGCGATTTGCGCGGGTTCTACCCCGTGTCCGGCGGCGGCTAGGGTGACGGTGGCGGTGCTGTCGGCAAGCTCCAGAATAGTGAGGTCCGGGGCGTGCTCCGCCAGAAAGGCGCGGACGGAGTCCAGGCTCATGAGCGGCATCTCCTTACAATTTATGTCAGGACCATTTTATTTCTGCGGCTTGCTGGCAAGCAAGGTGGCCAGCAAAATGGTTAGCAGCACCAGTACAAGCTGCGTGGCCGTGGGGGAGAGCGGAACCATGTGCCATGAGATGGCCACGGGCGTGATTGGGTCGCTTGGCGGTGCCGCCGGCAGTCCGGCATTGCCGCAGGCGGGGGTGTAATAAGCCTCGAAGGAATTAGGGCAGGCGGAAGCGTCCATTTCGATCGTCCCAGATGAAGCTGAACCAACCAGCGCCGGAGCGCGCCGGAAAATACTCAAATGCGGCTAGCTGCCGCGCTGCACAATAGCGGCGGCTAGCCATCAGCTTTGCGCCTGGAACCTGGACCGGAGGAAAGCCTATAAGTTTGATGGTGTGTTTCGGTATCAAAAGAGTTGTTAATTCTGCCTTAGTACGGGGCTACATAGGGTCGAGCCGCATTATCCAGATAGCAGGAAGTGAACGGATGACTCCTCCCTCGCGGACTATGATTTTTAACTCAATCTCAACCAAGCTGATCAGCGTGGCCGGGGCGGCATTTGCCGTTATTCTGGCGGGCGCGATCCTGATTGCTGCCATGACAACGCGCGAGCGAGTGGCCAGCGCGGTGAACACGCAGGCCAAGCTGCAGGCGGAAAGTGTCGCCAATTCCATCAGCGCCAAATTGTCCGAGGAAGGCTCGGCGGTGAATTCCATGGCGGGGGCGATCATCTCGGCCTTCAAGGCCGGGGTGCGCAACCGGGCCATGGTGGTGGAGATGCTGAAAACGAACGAAACCCGCTACCCTGATATTTTCGGCTCCTGGATGCAGGAAGCCCCGGACGGGTTCGACGGCAAGCAGGACCCCAATGCGCCGGGGAATAATAGCAAGGGGCAGTTCAACCCGTACTGGACCAAAGGGGCGGATGGCAGCCTGCAATATTCCGCGACGCCGGTGGATTACACCCAGTCCTGGTACACGCTGGCGGCCAATTCCGGCAAAGGGGCGATTACCGACCCTTATCAGGATTCAGGCAATCATAAGCTGATGGTGTCGGTGGCGTATCCCGTGATTGTGGCGGGGAAGCTGATTGGGGTGACAGGGGTGGATGTGCGCCTGGATTGGCTCTCGAAAATGCTGGCGGCGCTGCGGCCGTTTGGTCAGGGCCGGGTGATGCTGGTGGCCGGAAACGGTGCCTGGATCGCCAACCCGGACAAGGCCTTGCTGATGCAGCCTTATCAGGGCGAGGGCGCGCAGGCCTTGAAAACCGCGCTGGCGGATGGCCAGCCGCAAATTCTGAGCGATTTCGACAAAGGGCAGATTGACCGTATCATCTACCCCTTCGCGGTGCCGAAATTGCATGCCACCTGGGCGGTGATTATCGACGTGCCGGCGGCTGTGCTGGCGGCACCCGTGCGGCATGCCACCTGGGCGATGATTGGCGGCGGGGTGCTGACATTGTTGCTGGTTCTGGGCGCGCTTTACGGGCTGACTCGGCTGCTGGTACGCCGCCCGATGACCGGGCTGCTGGGCGCTGTGGAAACGCTGAGCCATGGTGATTACAGCCGCCAGATCCCCGGCCAAGCCCGGCAGGATGAGACCGGCACCATCGCCGTCGCGCTGGAAGGGCTGCGCCACACATTGCAGGAAGGGCAGCGCCACGAAGCCGCCGTCGCTGAAGAACGCCGGCAAGCCGAGCAGGTGCGCGCAGAGGCCGAGGCCGCGCGCATGGCCGCCGCTGAGACGCAAGGCCAAGTGGTTGAGGCGCTGGGGCATGGGCTGTCCCGTCTTTCGGCGGGTGATCTGATGGTCCGGCTCGATACGGCATTTGCGCCGGACTATGAGCGGCTGCGGGCGGATTTCAACCAGGCCATGACGAAGCTGCAAGAGGCGATGCAGGCGGTTTCCACCACCACCCATGGCGTGCGGGCCGGGGCGACGGAAATTGCCCAGGCCGCTGATGATCTCTCCCGCAGGACGGAGCAGCAGGCCGCAAGCCTAGAGCAGACCGCCGCCGCGCTGGGCGAGATTACCGAAACCGTGAAAGCGACTTCCGACGGCGCTGGCGAGGCCCGCAAGCTGGCCCAGGCGGCGGAAAGCGACGCCGAACAATCCAGCGCCGTGGTAGGGAACACCGTGAAGGCCATGGCGGGAATTGAGAGCGTCTCTAAGGAAATCGGCAAAATTCTCGGCGTGATTGACGAGATTGCCTTCCAAACCAACCTGCTGGCCCTCAATGCCGGGGTGGAGGCTGCCCGCGCGGGTGATGCCGGGCGCGGCTTTGCCGTGGTCGCCACGGAGGTGCGGGCGCTGGCCCAGCGTTCCGCCGATGCCGCCAAGGAGATCAAGGCGCTGATTGCCGCCTCTGGCACCGAGGTGGAAAATGGCGTGAAGCTGGTGGGCGAGACCGGGGCGGCGCTGGAGCGGATTGTCCGTCAGGTGGCCGGGCTGAATGTGCGGATCTCCGAAATCGCCGCATCAGCGCAGGAGCAGGCCTTGCGGCTGAATGAGGTGAACAGCGCCGTGAGCCAGATGGATGTGGTAACGCAACAAAATGCCGCGATGGTGGAGCAGGCCACGGCCTCCTGTCATTCCCTGACTGATGAGGCGGAGGAATTGGCTCGGCTGGTGGGGCAGTTTCAGACCGGAGCGCGGCAGAAAAAGCAGTCTGCTGCCCCCAAGCGCGCGGTGGCCCCCGTGAAAGCGGCCCGGCCGCTTGCGCCCGCAGGGACGGATGATTGGAGCGAGTTTTAACGCCCCTCTACCGGTAAACTGACCCTTGAAAGCCCGCATCGCAGGATGCGGGCTTTTTGCTAGGCAGATGGCGCGACCCAGCAATGCAGACGCAGGACGCAATGCTGCGACATTATGACTATAGTCTAGAAAATAAATTTTTTGGGAATTTGGTGGAGCTGAGGGGAATCGAACCCCTGACCTCGTCATTGCGAACGACGCGCTCTACCAACTGAGCTACAGCCCCGGCCCGCATTGGTGCGGTTACCATGTGGGGGCGGCATGTGACGCATTCGGAAGTGGAAGTCAACATTGCTTCCGCACATTCCTGCCGCTAGGTCTCGGGGCGACGAAATTTTTGGGGAAAACCATGGTGAACGCGATTTTTTGGCTGGCGGGCGAGGTGATCCATCTGATGGTCCTGGCGATTATCGCGGCGGCGGTGCTGAGCATGCTGGTGGCGTTTGGCGTTGCAAATCCGCGTAACCAGTTTGTTTACACGATCGGGGATTTTCTGAATCGCATCACGGAGCCGGTTTTGCGGCCGATCAGGCGGTTTGTGCCGTATATGGGCAATATCGATATCTCGCCGGTGATCGCCATTCTGCTGTTGGAGGCATTACAAATGGTGCTGGCTGATCTGTATGTCCGGTTGGCCACATCTGGTCTGGCCTTCTAGGCTCCAGACACTTATCTCAGCGCCGCGTAGATCAGGGGGTCAGTGTGCCGATCATTATTGCCATTGTCAGCGCGGCGCGACGGCAGGCCGTTGTGTGCGTGTTGCTGTTTCTGGCGGCGGCGGCGGCGGGGCTGACCTATACCGCGCGGCATCTGACCATCGATACCGATACGGACCATCTGTTTTCCAGCTCCTTGCCGTGGCGGCAGGCGCAGATTGAGCAGGATAAGAATTTTCCGCAATTCAACGACCTGATCGTGGCAGTGGTGCGGGGCGCCACGCCCGAGGAAGCCAAACAGACTGCCCGGCAACTCAACGCGGCTCTGAATGCGGATAAAACATATTTCAAGGACTCGCGTTATCCGGCGGGGAGCAGCTTCTACCAGGATGAGGGGCTGATGCTGCTGCCGGTGAACAGACTGGCGGGAATGCTCGGCCAGATTGTCGCGGCGCAGCCATTTCTGGGGCAATTGGCGGCGGACCCGTCCGCGCGCGGGTTGTTTGCCGGGCTATCTTTAATCGCCCAGGGCGTGCAGGCGGGCAGCGATATCTCGCCCTATAACGGCGCGCTGGCCGGGGTGCGGAAAAATCTGGACGCGGCAGCGGCGGGGCATCCTGTGCCGCTCTCCTGGCAAAGCTTGATCATGGGCGGCGTGACTGGGCAGGGCGGCGCGGAGTTCGTGCTCGCGCACCCCAAGCTGGACCAGGGCACGTTGCAGCCCGGAGGGGTGGCCACGGCGGCGCTAATGCGAATTGCCAAGGGATTGCCGGATGTAAAAGCCGGGCGGGTCACGGTGGATTATACGGGCCAGATTCCGCTGTCTGACGAGCAATTCGCCTCGCTGACGCATGGGCTGGTGCTGGGAGGTATTATCAGCGTGGCGCTGATTGCGCTCTGGCTGTATCTGGCGCTGCGCTCCGTGCGGCTAATTTTGCCAATTTTGCTGACGCTGATCATGGGGCTTGCGCTCACCATGACCTATGCAGCGGTGTTCGTGCGGGTCATCAATCTGATCTCCGTGGCCTTTGCGATCTTGTTCATCGGGCTCGCGGTGGATTTCGCGATTCAGTATAGCGTGCGGCTGCGCGCGGTGCGGCACATGGTGCCGGGGCTGGGCGCGGCTTTGAGTGAAACCGCGCGGCAGGCGGGCGGACAGATTGCGCTGGCGGCCACAGCCACGGCCTGCGGGTTTTTCGCGTTTTCGCCCACCGCTTTTGTGGGGGTGGCGGAGTTGGGTGAGATTGCCGGGGCGGGTATGTTCATCGCCTTTTTCTGCACCATCAGCTTTTTGCCCGCCTTGCTCAGAATTTTCGCGCCAAAGCCCGAAACCGTGCCCGTGGGGCTGCCCGGCGGCGCGGTGGTGGATGATTATCTGCACCGCCACCGGCGCGGCGTGCTGGCGCTGTTCAGCGTGCTGGCGCTGGCGGGCGCGGTGGCCGCGGTGACGCTGAATTTCGACGCCAACCCGCTCGACACCAAAGACCCGAACACCGAGAGTATGCGCACGCTGCACACGCTGCTCGCGGACCCGCAGACCAACCCGTTTTATGCCGACGCGCTGGCGCCGGATATTAGCGCGGCGCGGGCGCTGGCGGACAGACTGGGTAAGCTGCCGGAGGTGGCGCAAGCGGTTTCCGGCGCAACCTTTGTGCCGCAGCAGCAGGCCCAGAAGCTGGCGATGCTGGCCCAGGCCAGGACCATTTTGGCGCCTACTTTGCAGGATGCCGCCAACCCGCCGCAAACGCCGGTCACGGCGCAGCAGATACGCCAGGCGATGGCGCAGACCATCACCGCCATTGACGGAGTGGCAGCCAAGCTGCCCAAGGATAACGAGTTGTTGTGGATCGGCGCCGCTCTGAAGACTCTGCAAGGCAAGAGTGACGCGCAAATTCTGGCGATGAACGCAGCTTTGACCCGGTTTCTGCCGGACGCCTTGCAAGGGCTGACGGCCAGCCTGAATGCGAAGCCGATTACCGAGGCGAGTTTACCGCAGGAGATCAAGGCGGACTGGTTCCTGCCCGATGGCAGAGTGAGGGTGGAAGCTTTCCCCACCGCGGCGGGGCAGAGCACCAAGGGGCTGCATAAATTCGCGGCGGCGGTGCTGAAGGTCGCGCCCAATGCGGGCGGCCCGGCTATTTCCACCATTGCCACGGCGGGCACGATTCTGGGCGCGTTCAAAGAGGCGGCCATTCTGGCCTTTGTGGCAATCACGCTGATTTTGCTGCTGGTGTTCCGCAATTTGCGGGACAGCTTGGTGGTGCTGGCCACGCTGGCACTCTCCGCGCTGCTGACCGCCTTGTTCGCGAAGCTGGCGGGCATGTCCATCAACTACGCCAATATTATCGCGCTGCCGCTGCTGCTGGGAGTTGGGGTTTCGTTCAACGTGTATTTCGTGATGAATTTCCGGGCGGGGATGCGCAACTTCCTGGCGTCGGCCACGGCGCGGGCGGTGCTGTTCTCAGCGCTCACCACGGGCACGGCGTTTGGTTCGCTGGCGTTCTCGGCGGACCGGGGCACGGCGAGCATGGGGGATCTGCTGTTCCTCAGCCTCGCGGCAGTGTTGATTTCCACTTTCGTGTTTCTGCCGGCTTTGCTGCATACGCTGGGTGATGCTGGAAAAGCGTAGCTTCTCGCTCTCAGGGCACCGGACCAGTGTGGCGTTGGAGCCGGAATTCTGGGCGGTGCTGGGGGAGATCGCGCAGCGTGAGGGCGAGACGCTCTCAGCGCTGGTGACGAGGGTGGACGCGCAGCGCGTACCCAGCCGCCCGTTAGCCTCCGCCCTGCGGGTGTTTGCCCTGACGGACACAAGGCCCCTGGCGTAAAATTTCAAAAATCCGGGAAGCGCCGCCCTTTTTTAGCAAAAAGGCGGCGCTGTTGGCGCGTTACCGGCGCAGGGTGGCGCCGGTTTTCTTGCCGACATCCGCGACGATCTTGGCGCACACGGCTTCGATCTCCGCATCCGTCAGGCTCTTGGCCGTGGGTTGCAGCGTGACGGCAATGGCCAGCGAAACCTTGCCCTCCGGCACGCCCTTGCCCTGGTAACGGTCGAACAGCACCGCGCTGGTGATGAGGTTACGCTCGGCCCCCTTGGCGGCGCGCAGAACAGCCTCAGCGCCGACATTGTCATCCACCAGGAAGGCGAAGTCTCGCCGCAGTGGCTGGAAGGGCGGCACCACCGGGGCGGATTTCTTGCGGCGCTTGGGTTCGGGGATGGCATCCAGGAAGATCTCAAACGCCACGCTGCCCACGGGCAGGTCCAGCTTGGCTGCCACGGCGGGGTGCAGCGCGCCAAATCGTGCCAGCATGGTTTTGGGGCCTTGCATCAGCGCGCCGCTCTGGCCAGGGTGGTAGTAAGAAGGGCCACCCGCGGTGGTGGTGAGCGCGTCCATCGGCAAGTCGAGTGAGGCGAGCACGGCAAGCGCATCCGCCTTGGCGTCCATCGCGTCAAAGGCGCGGGCGGGGGTGAGGGCGGAAAGCCCGGTGCCGCCCACGCGCAAGCCAGCGGCCACCAGCGCCTGGGAAAGGTCCGCTGCATAGGCCGGGCCCGTTTCAAACAGGCCGAAATCCGAGAACCCACGGGCGAGATTCCGCGCGGCGGCCTGGGCCAGTGTCGCCAGCGGGGTGGCGCGCATCTGGTTGACGTCGGCGGAGATGGGGTTGGCGAGGCGAAGGCTCTCCGGCGAGTCACCAAACAGGGCGCTAGTGGCGTCGTCCGTAAAGGAGAAGGTGACGCATTCCAGTAGCCCGCGCGCGGCCAGAACCCGACGCGCCAGCGCGGTGCGGGCCTGTTTGGGCGTGAGAATGGGGGCAGGCACCAGAGACGCCACCGGCAAGGAGACCGGGGTGATGGCGTCCAGCCCCTTCAGGCGCAGCACTTCCTCGATGAGGTCGGCTTCGGGCTCGATCTCGGCGGCGCCTTCAGCTGCGGCGGCCGCACCAGGCAGGTCCGGCGCCTGGTCGAGCGATTGCGGCTGGGCAACATCATTACGCCAACTGGGCACGGCGACGACGACGCTGTCCGCATCCTCAGTTACGACGGTGAAGCCGAGACGTTCGAGGGACTCGACGGCCTCGGGCGCCGAAATGTCAGATCCGCCGAAGCTTTGCAGGCGGTCAAAACGCAGCTTAGCCTGGCGGCTCCATTCGGGGCGGTTTCCAGCCTCGGAGATCTCGCTGGCTTCACCACCGCAAAGTTCCAGCACCAGGGCGGTGGCGGCGTCCAGGGCTTCGGGGAGTAGCTGGCTGTCGATCCCGCGTTCGAAGCGGGCGCGGGCGTCGGAGAAGATGCCCGTGCGCTGGCCGGTTTTGGCGATTCGCACACGGTCGAACAAGGCGCACTCAATGAACACGTCGGTGGTGGCTTCATCACAGCCGGTACCTTCACCGCCGGTGATGCCGGCGAGGGACTGCGCCCCCGCGCCATCGGCGATTACGCAATCCTCCGACCCGGCCTGCACCTCTTTGCCCGCGAGGCCGGGGAAGCTGTCCCCCGCGTGCCCAGGGCGCAGCGTGAGGGTGGGGCCGGTGAGCTTGTTCACGTCGAACACATGCAGCGGGCGGCCGAGATCGTAGGTGAAGAAATTGGTGATATCGACGAGCGTATTGATGGGACGCAGGCCGATGCTCTCCAGCCGCTTCACCAGCCATTCCGGGCTGGGGCCGTTTTTCACGCCGCGAATCGTGCGGCCCACCACCCAGGGGCAAGCCTCCTGATAGTCATTCACCCACTGAATCGCGGATGCGCCCTTGCCCGCGATGGGGGCGGGGGCAAAGGGCTTCAAATTGCCAAGCCCTGCCGCCGCGAGGTCACGGGCAATGCCGCGCACGGCCAGCGCATCGCCCCGGTTGGGGGTGATGGAGATTTCGATGACTGGTTCATCCAGCCCGGCCCAGACCGCGTAATTATCGCCGATGGGCGCGTCGTCGGGCAGTTCGATGATGCCGTCATGGTCCTCGCCCAGCCCCAGCTCGCGGGCGCTGGTGAGCATACCTTCGGATTTCACGCCGCGAATCTCGCCCACCTTCAGCACCATGCCGTTGGTGGGAATAACCGCCCCCGCCGGGGCGAGCACAACCTTCAGGCCTGCGCGCGCGTTGGGGGCGCCGCAGACCACGGAAAGCTCTGCCCCGCCCGCCGTGACGCGGCAGGCGCGCAGACGGTCCGCGTTGGGGTGGGGCTTGGCCTCGATAATCTGGGCGATGGTGAAGGGCTTGAGCGCCTCCGCCTTGTTCTCAACACCTTCGACCTCAAGGCCGATCTTGTTGAGGGTGGCGAGGATGTCCTCCAGCGAGGCGTCGGTGTCCAGCCAGGTCTTTAGCCAGGAAAGGGAGAATTTCATCGCTTAAATTCCTTCGTGCAGGCTGGCGGGGGTAAGGGGCGAGACCCCGTAATGGCGCAGCCAGCGCACGTCGCTTTCAAAAAACAGCCGCAGATCGGCGATGCCGTGCTTGAGCATGGTGATACGCTCCAGCCCCACCCCGAAGGCGAAGCCCTGGAAGCGGCGCGGGTCGATGCCGCAATTTGCCAGCACGTTGGGGTGCACCATGCCGGACCCGCCAATCTCCAGCCAGTCGCTCCCGCCGCCCAACTCGCCGGTTTTGCGGTTCCAGCCGATATCCACCTCCATCGAGGGTTCGGTGAACGGGAAGTAGCTGGAGCGCAGACGGACTGGGAGTTCCGGAATGCCGAAATAAGCGCGCAGGAAGTCAATAAGGCATCCTTTGAGATGGCCGAGCGTGATGCCTTCGCCAATCACCAGCCCCTCGCATTGGTGGAACATGGGGGAGTGGGTGGCGTCGTGGTCCGCGCGGAAGGTGCGGCCGGGCACGATGATGCGGATGGGGACGGGTGAGGTGCCGAGGCCGTCGGTCTTGGCCCATTCCAGCATGGTGCGGATCTGCACAGGCGAGGTGTGGGTGCGCAGCACCGGCGGGCGAGCATTCTCAGCCGCCTGGAGGTAGAACGTGTCCATCATCGCGCGGGCGGGGTGATGGGAGGGGATGTTGAGTGCGGAGAAATTATTCCAGTCGCTCTCAATGTCCGGCCCTTCGGCGATGGCAAAGCCCATGGCGGCGAAGATGGCGGCCAACTCCTCATGCGTGCGCGACAGCGGGTGCAGCGCACCGATGGGGTCGGGGCGCGGGGGCTGGGTGACGTCGATCCGTTCAGCGGCGAGCTTGGCGGCCAGGGCGGCCTCGTCCAGCACCGCGCGGCGGGTGGTCAAGGCTTCGGTGATCTGCCCTTTGACGCGGTTGATTTCCGCCCCCGCCGCCTTGCGGGCATCCGGGTCCATACCGCCTAGAGACTTTAACAAATTTGTCACGCTGCCGTTTTTACCGAGCAGGGAAACTCGCAGTTCCTCAAGGGCCGCCGCGTTGGCGGTGGCGATGGCGGGCAGCGCCGCCTCCACCAGGTTCTTCAAATCTTCGCTCTGCATCTTGACTCTGCCTCTATCTTCCGGGGCAGGGCAGACCGCGCGCGGACCAAAATGTCAAGCCGTGGGCAGCGCGGCGCGGCGTGCCGCCCGGCATGGCGGCGCCGGGGGGTGTTACAAATAGTCAACAGGCCGGTAAAAAGTGATTTGAGGGGTGGAAATCCCCGCAAGATGAACAATTTAGCAAAATGTGGTGCTTGACCCTTCCCTGGCGGGAAGAGTACAGCCACAGGAGGTGGCAGTAATCATAGTGATTATGCAACCAATGGCTATTTTTGCTCACCTTATTCGGACAGGGATCGGTTCCTACCATGAAAATCAAAGCTCTGGGCGCCCTCGCCGGCCTAGCCCTGCTGGCAGCTTGTTCTACTACCCCCCCCGCCACGACGGCTTCCAACACTGGGGCCGGCACTGAGGCGACGGGCCCGGCTCCGGGTTCTGAACAAGACCTAGTGGCCAATGTTGGCGACCGCGTGTTCTACGCCTTCAACAAGTCCAACCTCTCCAGCGAAGCCCAGGCGACGCTGAGCAAGCAGGCAGCTTGGCTTTCCAAGTATCCCTCCGTCAACGTGCTGATCGCTGGTAACGCCGACGAGCGCGGCACCGAGACTTACAACCTTGCCCTCGGCCAGCGCCGCGCCAATGCCGCGCGCGACTATCTGGTGGCGCAGGGTGTTGCCGCTTCCCGTATCCAGACCATCTCTTACGGCAAGGATTGCCCGGTTGCCGCTGGCAACAACGAGACCGCCTGGGCGCAGAATCGTAACGCGATTACCTCGGTTCAGGGTTTCAACCCGCAGAACTGCAAGTAACCGGAATCTCTCCCCGGCCGAAAAGCCGGTGCGCGATGCAGACCGGCGGCCCGTAAAGGCCGCCGGTTTTGTTTTAGGCCGGTCCCTGCTTATATTCGTGTTGTTTCCAAGGCCCAGACTGGAGTCTCAATGCGCTACCGAATTCTGTTATTCGCCGCCATGCTGCTAGCGCCGTTGGGCGCCGCCGCGCAGCCGCTGATCCAAAGCCAGGAAGGCATTGCCCTGCAAAACGAGATTTTGCAGCTCCAGCAGCAGGTTCAGCAATTACAGGGGCAGGGTGGAAATGGCGGTTCCTCGCTCGGCACCAGCGCGCCGCCATCTTCATCCACGGGCGGGGCGGGGGCGAATAACCCGCTGATCGCGAATCTGCTGACCCAGGTGCAGCAATTGCAGGCTCAGGTGCAGTCCCTCAACGGGCAGGTCTCCGAGCTGAAGCACGAGATGGATACGCAGAACGCGCAGACCCAGAAGCAGATTGGGGATTTGCAATTCCAGATGACCAATGGCGGGACAGGCGGTGCCGCCGCCGCGTCTGCAGGGGCGGGTGCCGCACAGGCGGCCAGCAGCAAGCCGCAGGTCCAACTGCCGTCCCCACCGCCCGCCGCCACCGCGCCCAAGGACCCGAAAGCCGCGCTGAAGGCGGCTCTGGATGCTTACAATAAGCATGATTACACAACGGCGCGGACGCTGGCGCAGAGCATTCTGACCACGAACAAACAGGCCCCGGAAGCTTACCGTGCGCAATATCTTGTTGCGCAAAGCTATGCCGCCCAGAAAGACCCGAAAAGCGCGGCGGTGGCATTCTACAGCACCTACAATATGAATAAGAACGGCACCTATGCCCCCCATGCCTTGCTGGGGCTGGCATCCTCTCTAACGGCCCTGCACCAGAACCAGGAGGCGTGTGAGACCATCTCCTCGCTGAACAGCCAGTTCACTAACCCGTCCCCTGGCATGAAACGGGATATCGACGCGGTGGCGACGCGCGCCCATTGCCAGTAAGGCAGGCGTTTGCGGCGGCGCTGGCGCGGTTATTGCCGCCCGGCCTGCCGCCGCGTATCGCCGTGGCGGTTTCAGGCGGGGCGGATAGCACGGCGCTAGCGCTGTTGGCGCGCGACTATTGCACCCGGCATGGCGGCGAAGTTCTGGCGTTAATCGTGGACCATGGGTTGCGGGCCGAATCCGCCGAGGAAGCCCGGTTGACCGCCGCCCGGCTGGCCGCCAGGCAGATCAAGAGCCATATCTTGACCCTTTCCCTGACAGCAGGGCCAGCCATGCAGGAACGGGCTCGGCAGGCGCGCCATGCGGTGCTGGGTGAGGCGGCCGAGGCGGCGGGGTTTCTCTATTTAGCTCTGGGGCACCACCAAGCCGACCAGCATGAAACGGTGGCGATGCGCGCCCGGCGTGGCCCTGGCGGCGCTGAAGGCATGGCTGGCTGGGCGGCGCGGGACAAGGTGGTGTTGCTGCGGCCATTATTGGCGATCGCCCCCACCGCCTTGCGCGATTATCTGCGGGTTGAAGACATGGGCTGGGTAGAAGACCCCTCCAACCAGGCGCGGCGGTTTGAGCGTGTGCGCATCCGTCAGGACCAATCCGGGCAGCCGCCCGTGGGAGCGGCTCAGCGTGCCGGGCGGGAACAGGAGGTCGCGGCGTTTCTAGCCCGCCATGCAGAGCTGTACCCGGAAGGTTACGCGCTGCTGGATGCCCCTTGTGTGCCGCCGTCCGTGCTGGGGGCCTTGCTCAGAACTATTGGCGGGCGCGCCCATGCCCCGCGGCAGGAGGCGCTGGCCCGGCTGGCCAGGGCGTTGAGCCCGGCCACGTTGGGCGGGGTGCGCATTGCCCCGGCGGGACGGCTCGGCCCGGGCTGGCTGCTGACGCGTGAGCCCGCCGCCTGTGCTCCACCCGTATTGGCCCACAGCCATGCGTTCTGGGATGGACGGTTTCTCCTCACCGCGCCGCCGCTAGAAGGAACGTTTTTGGGCGCGCTAGGCGCGGATGCGGCGGCTTTTCATGGCTTTAACGGCCTGCCCAGCCTGATTCTGCGCGGGCTGCCAGCCTTGCGCGATGCGCAGGGCCGGGTGAGCTTTCCTGTGTCGGTCCGGTTTTTTCCGCCGATGCCCGCGACGCAGAGACCGTTTCAGATCTGACATGAGCGAGGATTTATTTGTGCTCGGCTAGTAATCCGTTGCAATATGCCCAAATGTACTCAAGGGAAGCCTCTGTGCCTCATGGCAGGGCGGGGGAACCGTTTGAAAGAATTGGAAAAAGTCTAGATGAACAATCTGGGTCGAAATATCGCGTTGTGGGTGGTTGTGGCCCTGTTTCTGGTTGTGCTGTTCAATGTGTTCCAGCCGACCAACACACAGGATAACTCATCTGAGATCGCTTATTCGAGCTTCTTGAATGAGGTAAAGAACAACCAGGTACAAAGCGTGACCATCGCCGGGCATGACATCACCGGCACCACCAAGGATGGCAAGAGCTTTGAAACCTACGCGCCGGCGGACCAGACCCTTGTCTCCAAACTGACCGATGCCGGGGTCAATGTTTCGGCCAAGCCGGAGGGGGATACGATGAATCCCCTCCTGCGGGCGCTGCTGAATTGGGCGCCGATGTTGCTGATCCTGGGCGTGTGGATCTTCTTTATGCGGCAGATGCAGGGCGGTGGCGGCCGTGCCATGGGCTTTGGCAAGTCCCGCGCCCGGTTGCTGACCGAAAAGCAGGGCCGCGTGACGTTTGAGGACGTGGCCGGGATCGACGAGGCGAAGGACGAATTGCAGGAGATCGTGGATTTTCTGCGTGATCCGCAGAAATTCCAGCGGCTGGGCGGTAAGATCCCCAAAGGTTGCTTGCTGGTTGGCCCGCCCGGTACGGGTAAGACGCTGCTGGCCCGCGCCATTGCGGGTGAGGCGAATGTGCCGTTCTTCTCCATCTCCGGGTCGGACTTCGTTGAAATGTTCGTGGGTGTGGGTGCTTCCCGCGTGCGCGATATGTTCGAGCAAGGCAAGAAGAACGCGCCGTGCATCATCTTCATCGACGAGATTGACGCGGTGGGCCGCCACCGTGGCGCTGGTCTCGGCGGCGGGAATGATGAGCGCGAGCAGACCCTTAACCAGATGCTGGTGGAGATGGACGGGTTCGAGTCCAATGAGGGCGTGATCCTGATTGCCGCCACCAACCGGCCGGACGTGTTGGACCAGGCGTTGTTGCGCCCTGGCCGTTTCGACCGCCAGGTGGTGGTGCCGAACCCGGATGTGAGCGGCCGTGAGAAGATCCTGAAGGTACACATGCGCAAGGTGCCGCTGGCCTCCGATGTGGATGCCAAGGTGATCGCGCGTGGGACCCCGGGCTTCTCGGGCGCGGACCTCGCCAATCTGGTGAATGAGGCGGCGCTGCACGCGGCGCGTATCGGTAAGCGCGTGGTGGCCATGGCGGAGTTTGAATTCGCGAAGGACAAGGTGATGATGGGCTCCGAACGGCGCTCCATGGTCATGTCCGACGATGAGAAGAAGATGACCGCCTACCATGAAGGCGGGCATGCCTTGTGCTCCATCACGCTGCCGGAATGCGACCCGGTACATAAGGCCACTATCATTCCGCGTGGCAGGGCGCTGGGCATGGTGATGTCCCTGCCGGAGGGTGACCGGTATTCCATGAGCCGCATCAAGCTGTTGCAGCAGTTGATCATGGCCATGGGCGGCCGTGCGGCGGAGGAACTGGTGTTCGGGCCGGATAAGGTCTCCAATGGCGCCTCGGGCGATATCAAGATGGCCACCGACACAACGCGTCGCATGGTGACGGAGTGGGGAATGTCCGAGAAACTCGGCATGGTATCCTACGTTGATGGCGGGCACGAAAGCTTCATGGGGCACCCCATGGGCGGCAGTAAAAGCGTGTCCGAGGCAACGGCGCGGGAGATTGATGATGAGGTGCGAAAAATCATCGATCACGCTTATGCTGAGGCCAAACGCATCCTTACCGAGCGCCGGGATGATCTGGAGCGTCTGGCGCAGGGGCTGCTGGAATACGAGACCTTGTCCGGTGATGAAATCCAGATGGTTCTGCGTGGTGAAAAGATCACCCGTAAGGTTGTGGATGAGCCGATGCCGGATAACCGCCGCGGCTCCGTGCCCACGGCCACGCAGCCGGATGTTTCATCTGGCGGAGTGGGGCCGGCACTGCCTGCATAAAGGCTTGAAAAAGGGGGCATCAGCCCCCTTTTTTTATGACATAAACAGACCCGGGAGACGCGCTATGGAGAGACGTGATTTTTTCCGTTTGGCGGGGGGCAGCGCGTTATTGTCGGGTTTGTCCGTGGCGCCGTGGCGCCGTGCGAAGGCCTGCACTCGGGTTTTGTGGAACAGCAAGGGTCAGGCGGTTATCGTGGGGCGGACCATGGATTGGCCGGAATCCACGCAGCCAAAGCTCTATGCGTTGCCCGCCGGCCTTAAACGCGATGGCGGCAAGCTTGGCGAGGCCAGGGTGGTGGCGCAGAACCCGCTTGTCTGGCAGGCCAAATATGGAAGCCTGGTTGCCGGCGCTTACGATTTGGGTGCGGTCGACGGTATGAATGAAAAAGGGTTGGCAGGGCACCTGCTTTACCTGAACAGCGCGGATTATGGCGTGCGCGACCCGGCGCGGCCGGGGCTGCAGGCGGGATTGTGGCTGCAATATGCGCTCGATAACGCGGCAAGCGTCAGTGAGGCGCTGGCCTTGCTCAAGCCCGTGCAGATTGTGATGGTTGAGGCGCATGGTTTCAAAACCAGCCTGCATCTGGCGCTGGAGGATGCAAGCGGGGACTCGGCCATCATCGAATATATCGGCGGCAAGGCGGTGGTGCATCATGGCCGCCAATATACGGTGATGACCAACGACCCCTCTTATGACGAGCAGTTGGCCCTGCTGAACAAAATGGAAAAAGCGCACAAATTCACTGCTACCACTCGGGATACGCTCTTACCGGGGAATATGAACCCGGTGGACAGGTTCCAGCGCGCGGCGTTTTTCTCGCGCTTTTTGCCGCAGCCGCAGAATACCCGACAGGCGATCGCGTCGATGTTTTCGATCATGGCCAATGTCTCGGTGCCGTTTGGTGCGCCGTATAAGGATTTCGGCACTTATAATACAGAATACCGCTCCGTGACCGACCTGACGCATCGGGTCTATTATTTTCAGCTGACCACCGTGCCGTCTGTTAGCTGGACGCCTTTGGCTGAGCTGAATTTCGCGCCCGGTGCGCCGGCTTTGATGCTGAACCCGGATGATGTCGGGTTGGCGGGGGATGTTTCGGGGCGCTATAGCTGGGTCACGCCGCCGTTCTGAGCGTGGAAAAGGCGGTCTTTCCCGTGGAAAAACCGCCTTTTTTGAATGCTTTAACCTAGCGGGCGGGTCAGCTCAGAATCTTCCATTCCCCTTTGGAGTCACGGCACATATTCAGTTTGTACTGATAGGTTCCCGGGTTGGTCTTGGTGTTGAATACAGACCCCAGCGTGCGGCAGGGCATGTCGTCTTTTTCGTAAATGCGTTCAATGGTCAGCGTGCCAGAGGCGCCGCTGGGGCCTTTCCAGTCCTGATGCTGGCCCAGTGTGGAGGGCATTTCGCCCAGCAGCTTTTGCGCCGCAGCCTGAAACGCGCTCCAATCGCCGCTGGTCATTACCCCGGTGGGGATGCCGCTCATATAACCACGCAAACTTACAAAAGCATGGGCCGGCGCCGCCATGCCACCCAAGCATGCCAGCACGGCAAGCGTGCAAAGCAGTTTACGGCTTGTTCCGCCATGTTGTGTGGAAAATTTCCGCATCATGTTTCCTTCGCGCATGTGCCGTCATTGGGCAGTTTTGTGCCCGGACGGGCCTCTGTGTCCGGGCGTGATGAGGCTAGTCGATTCAGGCTGGAACCGCAAAGCCGGAGCATCAGGCGGGGAAGCTGCCGTCACGCACCTCGCGCGCATAGGTGGCCAAGGCTTCAGTAAGCAGGCTGGCGCCGTCCAGATATTTCTTAGCGAAGGGCGGAGCGCGGTCCGGGTTCAGGCCCAGAACATCGTGAAACACCAGAACCTGCGCATCCGTGCCCGGCCCGGCGCCAATGCCAATGGTGGGGATGGAAAGCCGGGCGGTGATCTCCGCCGCAAGATCGGATGGGATGGCTTCCATCAGCAGCATCCGCGCCCCGGCATCCTGCAGGGCCAGCGCGTCCTCCATCAATTTTACGGCGGCCTCGGGGGTTTTGCCCTGGCGTTTGAAGCCGCCAATTTGGCGCACATGCTGGGGTGTTAAGCCGATATGCCCGCAAACCGGCACGGCGCGCTGGGACAGGAAAAAGACCGTCTCCGCCATCACGGCGCCGCCCTCCAGCTTCACGATTTGTGCGCCCGCTTTCAGCAGACGAGTGGCGGTGGCGAAGGCTTGGGCGGGGGATTTCTCGAAGCTGGCAAAGGGCAGGTCGGCCATCACCAGCAGCTTACTCACCGCCTTGGCGACGATGCGCGTGTGATATTCCATCTGGTCCAGACTCACACTCAGTGTATCAGCCTCGCCCCCGACCATCATGCCCAGTGAATCGCCAATCAGCACGGCATCCATTCCCGCGGCTTCGGCCAGCCGCGCGGCGGTGAAGTCATAGGCGGTGATCATGCTCAGCTTACGGCCTTCGCGCTTGGCTTTGTCCCAGGCGCCTAGTGTTCTGCTCATGCTTTGTCTCCTGCCTGTTCCAGCAAGGCGAGGGCGAAGGCCACCGCTTGGGCACGAATGTCCTCACGGTTGCCCTGGAACAGCTTGTGGTGAGTGGTGGCGCCATCTGGACCGGCGAGGCCGAACCACACAGTGCCGACGGGCTTTTCAGCGCTGCCGCCGCCCGGCCCGGCGATGCCGGTGATGGAAATTGCATAATCCACCCCCGCATGGGCGCGCGCACCTGCCGCCATGGCTTCGGCAACCTCGGGCGAGACGGCACCATGGGCGGCCAGCATGGCCTCTGGTACGCCGAGCATCTGGGTTTTGGCCTCGTTGGCGTAGGTGACGAAGCCGTGAGTAAACACGGCGGAAGATCCGGCAATGGCGGTTACGGCACCCGCCACCAACCCGCCGGTGCAGCTTTCCGCTGTGGCGAGGGTCAGCCCCTTGGCCATAAATAAAGAGACAAGGCTGGCGGCGCTCATAACGGCGAGACTAGATGCAAAACCAACATCACCAACCAAGCCAGCAGCCCAGCGATGATATCATCGCCCATGATGCCGATTTCATCCTTGCGCTTGTCCGCCCAGCCCACCGGTCCGGGTTTCCAGATATCGAACAGCCGGAACAGCCCGAAAGACAGCAATGCCCCCCAGAAGCTGACCTCATAAAGAGCCAGCAGCGGGATCATTTGCCCGGCGATTTCGTCGATGACGACCCAGCTTGGGTCGTTTTCGGCCTCCGGGAGCTGGCCGATGGCATAGAGCCCCACTGCCGAGGCCACCACAATGCCGGTGAGAAGGGCGATATGTCCAACCGTCAGCAGCAGGCAGCCAAGCAGCAGCCCCACCAGCGAGCCGAATGTACCGGGGGCCTTCGGGGCCAGGCCGGAGCCGAAGCCGGATGCGATAAAACGCCAAAATTTCATGGTTGGTTTAGCCATTTCGCGACAGGAGACACGGCCTTGCCGGTCAGCAGCGCCCTGTAGATGGTGATGTTCTCAGAAACACGCTGCACATAATTGCGCGTCTCGCTGAACGGGATTTCCTCGATCCAGTCGATCATGTTCGCGCCGCCGGGCTGGGTGCCGAGTTCCGGGTCGCCGTATTCCTTCAGCCAGCGGGCCACGTTGGTGGGGCCCGCATTATAGGCGGCGATGGCCAGGGGCAGGCAGTTTCCGAAGTTACGCAACTCCTGCGCGAAATAAGCGGCGCCAAGATTCATATTCTGGTCCGGGTTGAATAAATCCCCGGCGGGCAGGTTGTATTTTTCCCCGGTTCGCCGCGCGGTGGAGGGGAGAAGCTGCATCAGCCCCACCGCCCCGGCGCCGGAGACCACATCCGGGTTGAAGCTGCTTTCCTGACGCATGATGCCAAGGGAGACAGCCGGGTCAAGCGACGTGGAGGGTGGGTGATAGGGGATGGGCCAGCCTTCCCGCACAAGCATCTGCCCGTACACGCCCGCCAGCCGGGCGATGGTGACGGAGGATTGCGGAAAACCAAGTCCCAGCGCCAGCCGAGCCGCTATGAGGCGGGTTTTATTGTCTAGCGCCGTCTGGCCGATCCGGTTCAGGAAAATCTGCGCGTCATGCGGGTCGCTCATCTGCTCCAGCAGCACGGCGGCGCGGGGCAGTTCGCCCATCCCGAAATCCAGGGCGTCCTGTACCGAAAAGCCGGGCTCCTGCACGGATTTGATACGCTGGGCCAACTGTTCCGGCGTGTCCTTCAGCGCCAGGGCGGCAAGCTGGCCGTAGAACGTGTCAGGATAAGCGGCGGCGCGGGTATAGTCCTGCTGAGCGGTGGCGCCGGTTTCACTGCGCCCCAGCCAGTACCAGGCGCGGGCCTGGGTGATGACGGCGGTGGAGGAGGAGGCAAGGTCCTGGAACCAGGTCGCGGCCTCCTGCGGCTGTTTCAGGAAGCGCAGGAGCAGAAAACCCGCGAAAAAATCCCGGTCGGCAATTTGCTCGCGCGCGGCGGTGCCGGAGATGGGCGGATTTGCGGCGATAACCACCTGATAGGCAGTTTTCGGGTCTCCGGCCTGCAACAAGGCGCGGGCCAGCACATCCTGCGCGGGCCAAAACATGAGCTGTTGGTTTGGGCTGGCGGCTTTCATGGCAGCCTTGCCCTGGCTCTCCCAAAGTTTTGCCGCGTCCTCATCCTTGCCCTGGATGTGTAGGGATCGGACCTCGGCAATGAAATCCGGCGCGGCGGTTGGCGTGGCGGGCTGATACAGCCCCGAGGCCTGGAGTTCCCGCAATTTCAAAAGCCCCTGCATCGGCCAGTCTGGGTTGGCTTTGATGAAGGCGGTGATTTCATCGGCGCTGCCGCCACCCGGTGAGATCAGCCGGAAATAGGTGACGAGCTTTTCAACAAGCGGGTCGCCCGTGGCGGCGGCGAGTTGCTCGGCCTGTGGAAATTGTCCGGCATGCACATCGCGCATGATCTGCGGGCTGGCGGCGGTTTGCGCCAGCGCACAGGCGGGGGTGAGAAGCAACGGCAATGCAGCCAGGAATTTCATACCCCCTATTTAGCAGCGCCAGGGGCGCGGGCCAAACCTTCCGCGTGGACGCTTGCCCCGATGGGCGGAGAAGATTAGGGGAGAGGGTGGACTAAATCCTTCCAGGGACAAGATATGTTTTACGGCTCCTTCACCGCCCTTGTGACACCGATGCACGAGGACGGACGCATTGACGACGAGGCTTATATTCGCCTCATCGATTGGCAGATCGCCGAGGGCACCAACGGCATTGTGCCGGTTGGAACCACAGGCGAATCCCCGACCTTGAGCCATGAAGAGCATAAACAGGTAGTCGATCTGGCGGTGAAAGCCGCCAAGGGACGGGTTCCCGTGATGGCCGGGGCCGGTTCCAACTCGACCGCCGAGGCGATCGGCCTGGCACGCTATGCCGAAAAAGCCGGAGCGGACGCGGTGCTGGTGGTAACGCCGTACTACAACAAGCCGACGCAGGAAGGCCTGTACAGGCACTTCAAGGCGGTTGCGGAGGCGGTTTCGATTCCGCTGTTAATCTACAACATTCCCGGCCGGTCGGTGATCGATATGTCCGTGGAGACGATGGCGCGGTTGGCCGAGATTAAAAACATCGTGGGGGTGAAGGACGCCACCGCGAATCTCGCCCGCCCGCTGCACACCACCCGCGCCTGTGGGGAGGTATTCATCCAGCTTTCCGGCGAGGATCATACTGCGTTGGCTTATCTGGCCTCTGGCGGGCATGGCTGCATCTCCGTCACCTCCAACGTGGCGCCTAAGCTGTGCGCGGACATGCAGGCCGCCTGGACCAAGGGCGATGTAAAGACGGCCATGGCCATCCAGCAGCGTCTGGTGCCGCTGCATGACGCCATGTTCTGCGAGAGCAATCCCGGCCCGGTGAAATATGCCGCCTCGCTGCTGGGGTTTGGCGCCAACCATGTGCGCCTGCCGCTGGCGCCTGTTTCGGCGGCCTCGGCTGAGCGCGTGAAGGCGGCGATGCGGGATGTTGGTTTGTTGAATTGAGCAAAGACAAGAAAAAATCAGAGTTTATCTCGCACGGTATCGCCGCGCAGAATCGCAAGGCGCGGCATGATTACACGATCCTCTCTACCATTGAGGCGGGGATCGTCCTGCGCGGTGTTGAGGTGAAATCCCTGCGGCTGGGCCGCGCCCAGTTGAACGAGGCTTGGGCGGGCGAGCGGGATGGCGAGCTGTTTTTGTTCAATCTCTATATCCCGGAATATCAGTCCGGGGTGCTGTCGCGATTTGATGTACGCGGCCTCCGCAAGCTGTTGATTAAACGCAAGGAGCGGAACCAGATTTTCGCCGCCATCTCCCGCGACCGGCGGACGGTGGTGCCGCTGGATGTGTTCTTTAACGACCGCGGTCTGGCCAAGGTGACGCTGGGTATCGCGGAAGGTAAGCAAAAAGCGGATAAGCGCCACGCCGCTGCCGAGCGCGACTGGAAGCGTGACAAGGCCCGGCTGCTGCGCAACAAGTAAGGTATCAGGCGAGCAGCCGCCTGATACCCGCCACGATCTCCTCGAACATCTCCTGTGTGATTCGCCCGGTATTCACATTGTACTGGGAGGTATGGAAGCTGTCCGCTAGCACCAGCCCGTTTGGCAGCTCATGCAGCGCGCCATGCTTGAATTTATGCTGGCTGGCTTTAAGACCCAGCCCCTGCAAAATCGATTCATGTGCCTTGCCGCCAATGGCCAGCAGCACCCGCAGCTTTTTCATCGCGGCAATCTCGGCCGCCAGATAAGGCAGGCAGTGGTTTTTGTCCGAGGTTTCCAGCTTGTGCTGGGGCGGGGCGCAGCGCACGGCGTTGGTGATGCGGCAATCTACCAGTTTCAGCCCGTCATCCGGGCGTTCCTGGAAGCTGCCTTTGGCAAAGCCGAATTTGGTCAGCACCGGGTAGAGCAGGCGGCCCGCGACATCGCCGGTGAAGGGACGGCCAGTCCGGTTGGCGCCGTTCACGCCAGGGGCCTGGCCCACCACAAGCAGCCGCGCCGTGGCCGGGCCAAAGCTGGGCACGGGGGCGTTGAACCAGTCTGGGTGCAACGCCCGGTAGTCCTCCCGGTAGGCGGCGAGGCGCGGGCAAAGCCCGCAATCGCGGTCAGGCAGGGTTGGGAGGCTCATTCTTCGTCCTCACGCTCGACGCGGGAGCGCGTGTCTTGATGGCGGCGGGAGAAATGCTCCGCGATATCCGCCAGTTCGATGAACTGGTCCGTTTGGCGGCGCAATTCGTCAGCGATCATGGGCGGGCTGGTGCGGATGGACGACACCACGGAAACCCTGACCCCCTTGCGCTGCATGGCTTCCACCAGACGCCGGAAATCCGAGTCGCCGGAGAACAGAATGGCATGGTCCAAATTGGGGGCCAGCTCCAGCATGTCGATCGCCAGCTCGATATCCATATTGCCTTTCACCCGGCGCCGGCCCAGAGCGTCGGTGAACTCCTTGGCGGGCTTGGTCACCAGGCTGTAGCCGTTATAGGCCAGCCAGTCTGTTAGTGGCTTTAACGGGGAGTATTCCTCCGTCTCCAACAGGGCGGAATAGTAGTAGGCGCGCAGCAGGTTGGTCTGGGTGCTGAAGAAATCCAACAGCTTCCGATAATCAATATCAAAGCCAAGGCTTCGCGTGGCGGCGTAAAGATTAGCACCGTCTATGAATAGGCAGGTGCGTTCCTGGGTGGAAAGACGCATTTTAAAATCCATCCTTTTGAAATGACTAGTTAAAGGGGGTGTACAATGATCTGATAAATGTTAGTGTTTGCTCAGTGCGCGAACTGTGTTTGTGCCAATCTGTGTTCCGGGTATTCCACTATTTATGATCTTAATTGCGATTGGTGCCAATCTTCCGGGTAAGGACGGCATGACCCCCCTGCAAAGCTGCGAAGCGGCGGCGGCCTCCGTGCGGGATATTCCGGGATTGAGCTTCGTGGCCCAGTCCACCTGGTACCGCACGCAGGCGGTGCCGGTCTCCAGCCAGCCTGATTACTGCAACGGCATGATCCGGATGGCCGGGGCGGGGGATCCGGCGGGGGTGCTGCGTGTGTTGCAGGAGATTGAGCTGCGTTTTGGCCGGGAACGCTCCGTGGCCAATGCCGCGCGCACGCTGGACCTCGACATTATCGACATGAACGGCATGATCCGTGCCACGCCTGACCCGGTTTTGCCGCACCCGCGCGCGCACCAGCGGGCCTTTGTGCTGCGGCCGCTGCTGGATGTGGCCCCCGGTTGGCGCCACCCGGTGTTGCGCCAGAACATCACCACCTTGCTGGCGGATTTGCCCCCGCAGAAGATAGAACCCTGGCATGATGCGCCAGAGGCAAACGGGGTTTAGGGTTGCCTGCCTGCCGCGCCTGCGGTAAGGCACTCTTTCAAATTTCTGCCTGGAGCGTACCCCTATGGCCCGCGTAACCGTCGAAGACTGCGTCCTGAAAGTACCGAACCGCTTTGAGCTGGTTCTGCTTGCGGCGCAGCGTGCCCGTAACATCAGCCGTGGTGAGCAGCTTACCATCGACCGGGACAACGACAAGAACCCGGTTGTGGCGCTGCGCGAAATTGCCGAGGAAACGGTTGAGCTGCCGCATCTGGAGCAGGATCTGGTGAAATCCCTCTCCCGCGTGCCGGAACCCGAGCCGGTGGACGAGGAAGTGATGGATCTGATCCCGACCGACCAGAACATCTTTGGCCTGCAAGATGTTTCCGCCGAGGAAGAAGCCGCCGCCATGGCCGCTGAGGGCGACGAGGTGATGTCGCCAGAAGATATCCAGGCCGCGATCGAGGCTGAGCTCGGCGGCAAGTCGCGCCGCTAATTTCATGCGGACAGGCTTTCGAAGGCAGGGCCTGTCCCACGCCCCCGAAGGGTTGAGCACTGGCGCGCCGCAATTCCACCCGGAACTGGCGGGGCTGCTGGCGCGCATTTCCGCCTATGATTCCAAAGCCGATCTGGCGGTTGTTGACGATGCCTACGCCCTGGCGGCCGAGGCCCATGCCGACCAGAAACGCGATAATGGCGAGCCTTATATCACCCACCCGCTCGCCGTCGCCGGGATTCTCGCCAGCTATAAATTAGACAGCGCTTCTATCATCACGGCCTTGCTGCATGACACGGTGGAGGACACCACCGTCACGCTGGCCACGGTGGAAAAGCGCTTCGGCAAGGAAGTCGGCGCGCTGGTGGACGGCGTCACCAAGCTGACGCGCCTTGAGCTGCAGTCCGACAGGACCAAGCAGGCGGAGAATTTCCGTAAGCTGGTGCTGGCGATGAGCAAGGATATCCGTGTGCTCATCGTGAAGCTCGCGGACCGGCTGCATAATATGCGTACGCTGGGGGCGGTTTCCGCCGCGCACCGGCGGCTACGCATTGCCCGCGAGACCATGGATATCTACGCCCCCCTAGCCGAGCGTATCGGTATGGAGGCGGTGAAAACGGAGCTTCAGAACCGCGCTTTCGCGGAAATTGAGCCGGATGCCTACCACACCATCCAGACCCGCCTGAACTTCCTGCGCGGGCAGGGCGAAGATGTGATTGAAGGCGTGCGCCGCGAGCTGGTGCGGGTGTGCCGCGAGGCCGGGCTGAAAGTGGTGGAAATTTCGGGGCGCGAGAAATCCCCTTATTCCATCTGGCAGAAAATGAAGCGCCGGAATGTGACGTTCGAGCAGCTGTCGGATATCATGGCTTTCCGCATCATAGTGCCCACCCGCGCGGAATGTTACGTGGCGCTGGGGGCGATCCATGCCGCGTTTCCGGTAATTGCCGGGCGCTTCAAGGATTATATTTCTACGCCGAAATCAAACGGTTACCAGTCGCTTCATACCGGCGTGACGCTGCGTCAGCCGCGCAATCAGAAGATCGAGATCCAGATCCGCACGCCTGAGATGCAGGCGGTGGCGGAGGCCGGTGTCGCCGCGCATTGGCTCTATAAGCAGAACGACGCCTCGCCGTCTGACGTGAAGCAGTTCGGCTGGGTGAAAGACCTGCTGGAAATTCTGGAAAACTCCGCTGCGCCGGATGAGTTTCTCGAAAACACCAAGCTGGAGCTGTACCAAGACCAAGTGTTCTGCTTCACCCCCAAAGGGCAGCTGATCCAGCTGCCGCGCGGGGCGACCTCGGTTGATTTCGCGTATGCGGTGCATAGCCAGATTGGCGATACCTGTGTGGGGGCGCGCATCAATGGCCGGTTGATGCCGTTGCGCTACGAGCTGCAAAATGGCGATCAGGTGGAGATTCTGACCGCGCGCGGTGGCACGCCAAGCCCCGCCTGGGAGCGTTTTGTTGTCACCGGCAAGGCGCGCGCGCGCATCCGCCGGTTCCTGGCGCAGCAGATGCGTGACCAGCACCGTGATGCGGGTAAGTCCGTGCTGATGAAGGCCTTCCGGCAGGATGGCGTGGATGGCTCCGAAAAAGTGCTGGAGTCGGTGGCCAAGCAGTTCAAGCAGGCCAGCGTGGATGATCTCTACGTCGCCGTCGGCACTGGGGTTGTTGGGGCGAAGGATGTTGTGCAGGCTGCTTACCCTGAACTGCGCGAGGTCCGGGCGCCGCGTATGCTGCCGGCCTTCATGGGGCACGGGCTCACCGCGCGGTCCCCGCGCAATGCCCCGCGCAGCGATTCGGGGCTGCCGATTACGGGCCTCGTGGCGGGCATGGATGTGCATTATGCCGGGTGCTGCCACCCGCTGCCGGGGGACAAGATTGTCGGCATTGTCACCACCGGCAAGCCGATTGCCATTCACACCAAGGAGTGCGCCCAGCTTGAGCAGTTCGCCGCCACGCCGGAACGGTTTATCGACGTGGACTGGAACGAGGAGAGCCTCGCGCGGATGGACCCCAAGGCCCGCTCGTTCATCGGCCGGGTGAGCGTGATCGCAAGCAATAACCCTGGCGCGCTGGCGGCCCTGACCAATGCCGTCGCCAAGCAGGACGGAGCGATCTCTAATCTTAAGATCGTGCATCGCCAGCAGGATTTCTTTGAGGCGCTGGTGGATATCGGAGTGCGTGACGTGGGGCATCTGAACCAGGTGGTTGCCGGTTTGCGCGCCGCCAGTGGCATTGCCCAAGTAGAGCGGGCGCGGAATTGATGACGGGCATGATTCTGGGGCTGGGCTCCGATATTTGCGACATCCGCCGCATCGAAAAAGCGCTGGAGCGGCATGGGGAGCGGTTCACGTTGCGGGTGTTCTCGGACATTGAGCGTTTGCGCAGTGAGCGCCGCGTGCATTTCCGCGCCCCTAGCTACGCCAAACGTTTCGCCGCCAAGGAGGCTTGCGCCAAGGCACTGGGCACGGGATTTACCAGAGGCGTGTTCATGTCTGACTTACGGGTGGTGAACCTGCCCAGTGGCCAGCCGACCATGGAACTGCATGGTGGTGCGCTGGAGCGGCTGCGGGTTCTGACCCCAGCGGGTATGCATCCCAGTATTTTTGTGTCTCTGACCGATGAATATCCCTACGCCTATGCCCAGGTGATTATTTCCGCCATGCCGGAGCGCTGAGCGGTTTTTGGGTGAGGAGGCACGGAGTGGAGCCTAAATATTTTTATGAACCAAAGGCCGGGCATGGGCTGGCGCATGATCCGTTCAATGCCATCGTGGGGCCCAGGCCCATCGGCTGGGTGTCGTCCAAAGGCAAGGATGGCAGCATCAATCTGGCGCCGTACAGCTTTTTCAACGCGTTCTGCTACACCCCGCCGATGATCGGGTTTTCCAGCATCGGCCGGAAGGACACGTTGCGAAATATCGAGGAAACCGGCGAATTTGTCTGGAATCTCGCGGATCGGGAGCTGGCCGGGGCGATGAATCAGAGCTGCGCGGCAGTGCCCTACGGCACGGATGAGTTCGTGCTCGCCGGGCTGGAAAAAGCCCCTGCCAAGCTGATGGCACTGCCGATGGTGGCGGCGGCTTTGGTAAATTTTGAATGTAAGCTCTCCGAGATCGTCACGCTGAAAAGCGCGGCGGGTGTGCCCAGCGGCGCGTATCTGGTGCTGGGCGAGGTTGTGGGGGTGCACATCAACCCAGCCGCTTTGCGGGACGGCGTGTTCGATACGTTCGGAGCGGGGATTATCCTGCGCGCGGGCGGGCCGTCCGCCTATGCTGAAATCACGCCCGGCAGCCGGTTCGACATGAAGCGCCCGGCTGATTAGCCCGGCAGCAAGGCCCGGCCACCCGGTCCGTGTTCCAGGGGGCGGTGAGCGCTGATATGGCGCATCTCCAGCCGCCCGTAAAAATGCGGAAAATGCTGTCCGCCACGGGAGATTTCCCAACGCAGCGCGGCGCCCAGAGCCGCCAGGGGCACGGCAGCGATCACCAGCCCATCCTGTCCGGCAAAATGCTTGTCGAGCGTTTCATCAAGCTGAGAGGCGGTGGAGAGGTGGATATAGCCATCCGCCTGGTCCACCGGCGCGCCCTCAAAACGCCCATCCTGCAAGGCGGCGAATTGCCCGGTGGTTAAAATTTTATAGGCGGTCTCAGAGGTCATGACGGGTCTTGCGCTTCGCTCGGCAGAGGCAGGCAGGAGAGGTTGAGGCTGGTGATGGTTTGGGTCAGGACCGTATAGCCGATCTGGCCGAATGTCACCGGCGCGATGGCGGGCAGCATGGGTCTTATATCGGCCGAAAAATGAGGCAGGCAGGCCACACAGACGGAGGCAAGGGCGGCCTCGGGCAGATTAATTCCGGCCACGGCCCGCCTGAGTGCCTCTTTGAAAATGCTGGAGGCTTCAGCGAAATGATAAACCAGCTCGGTTTCGATGGGGCTTAGAAAGGTGATGTCCCCGGTTGCGGATTCGATATTGATAATCGAGTTATTGACCAGTGCGCCGTCCCGGTCCGCGATCAGGGGCAGTGAGGCATCGACCGTGCCGTTGGTGATGAGGTCGATCAGGCGGACGCTTTGCCCATCCGCCATGCAAGGAGCGCTGAGTCTGTAGCCGGATTCAGAGAAACGGATGGCCGGGCCGATTGCGCTGCAAAACGGGTTGACGACGTTCAGCTCCGCATAAGTGGCATCCGGCAGGGTTACGTACATGATTGCGGCGCGGTCATCCCAAGCGGTGCCGGTGCCGCAAAACACCTTCGGCTGCCGGTGGCCGATCTCGGCCAGCGGCACGGCGCTGACCCAACCCGCCAGCGGGATGTTATAAAGCCCCTGCCAGTCTGACATGTGAGTGGCAATGTTTTCCAAAAACGCGCTGTATCCGGGCAGGATGGCCAGAGCAAAGCCGTTGCAGGGATAATATTCGCTAAGGCTCTGTATCTGGATGGAATCAAAAAGGCGCAGCTCAACCCGCAACGCGATTTGCGATAAATCCGCGTAAATCAGCTGTCCCGCCGGGAGGGTAAAGCCATCCGGCGTGAGAAAGCCTGAAACCGTTCCGCCAACCCATTGGCCTTCCGGCAACTGTGTCAGTTCGGCCTCATCGCCCGCCACCAGCAGGATTCGCCCGGCTTTGATGAGGTCCGCCACGTCCAGCGTTTTGGCGAGGGCGCGGGTGGTGTTGAGCTTAGAGACGGTCATTAAAATGGATCAGTTTCATCATGGACGATAAAGTCGCCAAACATGGCTAATATATGGGAAAAAATTTCAAATATTGATTGTAGTATGAAAAAACGTAATGCACGCAATGTTTCTGTATCGTAAATACATTGTTTCGCCAATCAACGCGCGGCAATCGGCGTGCATGGCAGGGATGCTATTTTATCGTATTGGCCCGTCGTGTGGCAGCAAGAAAGCCCTTTCCAAGGCCGTTTAAAATAGTAAACTCCCCCTCAGACAATAGGAGTGTCAGCCAATGAGCGCCGCGACCCGTTCAAGTAATGATCCTCTCATCCATCACTGGATGCCTTTTACCGCTAACCGGCAGTTTCATGAGCAGCCGCGTATGATCACTCGTGCCGAGGGTGTTTATTATTATAATACGCGAGGCGAAAAACTGCTGGACGGGTCTTCCGGCCTGTATTGCATTCCGCTCGGTCATGGCCGCCGGGAGATCCGCGAGGCGGTGGCGAAACAGATGGAAGAGTTGGATTACGCGCCGCCCTTCCAATACGGCGTGCCCACGGCGTTCCGTCTGGCTACTGAAGTGGCCCAGATGCTGCCGGAAGGCATCAATCGCGTATTTTTTGGCGGGTCCGGGTCCGAGGCGGCCGATACCGCGCTGAAAATGGCGCTGGCTTATCATCGTGCCCGTGGCGAGGCTCAGCGCGTGCGCCTCATTGGCCGTGAGCGCGGTTATCATGGTGTAAATCTGGGTGGAATGTCCGTGGGCGGCATGATGCCCAACCGCAAGGCGTTCAGCACAGGTTTGCCAGGCGTTTCGCATCTGCGCCACACCCATATTAAGGAAAACTACTTCCAGATGGGCGAGGGCGAGCATGGTGCCGACCTCGCGGATGATCTGGAGCGTTTCGTGAATCTGCACGGGCCGGACACCATCGCTGCCTGTATCGTGGAGCCGATTGCTGGATCCACCGGGATTCTGGTGCCGCCCAAAGGGTATCTGAAGCGTCTGCGCGAGATCTGCACCAAGCATGGAATTCTGCTTATCTTCGACGAGGTGATCACCGGGTTCGGCCGTACGGGTGAGGCGTTCGCGTCGCAGACCTTCGGCGTGACACCGGATATTATCACTATGGCCAAGGCGCTTACCAACGGCTCCATCCCGATGGCGGCGGTGGCGGTGAAGGATGAGATCCAGCAGGCGATTTTTGAGGCCGCGCCGGAGAACGGCATCGAACTGTTCCATGGCTACACCTACTCCGCCCACCCGGCAGCCTGCGCGGCCGGTCTGGCGACGCTGAAGATCTACCGTGAGGAAGGCATTTTCGACCGGGTGAAATCCTTGACCCCGGCCTTCCTGGAGCAGGTTGGCAGCTTCAAGGACGTGGAAGGCGTGGTGGACACGCGCGGCCATGGCCTGTTGGGCGCGGTGGAGCTGGCGCCGAAGGGCAAGCCCGGCGAACGCGGCTTCAAGATTCTGTGCAAGGCGTTCGAGCGCGGGCTGGTGCTGCGCGCGGCGGGGGATTCGATGGTGCTGGCGCCGCCCTTCGCGGCCACGCCGGACCAGATCAGTGAAATGCTGGATATTCTGCGTAAGCTGATACAGGAAAGCTGATTGCGAGGGTTGCAGATTGAGCAACCTTCCCAAAATGAGGTGATGATTCCAAGGTCCGGGCCGCCATAAAGGGGCCCGGACCCGTTTGTAACTCCGGAGGAATGAGAATGTACCAGGACGTATTGCTGCATGTCGGCGGCCAGTGGCGTGCGGCGCAGGGCGGCAAGACTATCGATATTCTGAACCCGGCGACGGAGGAGGTGATCGGCAAGCTGGCCCATGCCAACACAGCGGATCTGGACGAGGCTCTGGACTGGGCGGCCAAGGGCTTTGCGCAGTGGCGCAAGATGTCGGCCTATGACCGCAGCAAGGTGATGCGCAAGGCCGCCGACCTGCTGCGCGAGCGGCTGGATAAAATCGCCACGCTGATGACCATGGAACAAGGAAAGCCGCTGGCCGAAGCCAAGGTTGAGTTGGCGGGGTCCGCCGATGTGATCGACTGGTTCGCTGAGGAAGGCCGCCGTGCTTATGGCCGCGTGATTCCCGCGCGTCTGCCGGGCGTGTACCAGATGTCCTTGCGTGAGCCGGTGGGCGTGGTGGCGGGCTTTACGCCCTGGAACTTCCCGGTCTCCCAGGCGGTGCGCAAAATCTCCGCGGCGCTGGCGGCGGGCTGTGCTTTTATCCTGAAAGGTCCCGAGGAAACCCCGGCCAGCTGCGCTGAACTGGTGCGTTGCTATGTGGATGCCGGTGTGCCGGCGGGCGTGGTGCAGATTGTGTTTGGCGTACCGGCGGAGATTTCCGAATATCTCATCCCGCACCCGACCGTGAGAAAGGTCTCCTTCACTGGCTCCACCGCTGTTGGCAAGCATCTGGCGAGCCTTGCGGGCAAGCACATGAAGCGCGTGACCATGGAACTGGGCGGC
Organism: Acidocella aminolytica 101 = DSM 11237; assembly: GCF_900129125.1. GTDB lineage: Bacteria > Pseudomonadota > Alphaproteobacteria > Acetobacterales > Acetobacteraceae > Acidocella > Acidocella aminolytica. The sequence goes on from NZ_FQVJ01000008.1 coordinate 119,015, forward strand.
CATGCCCCGGCTTTGGTGTTTGACGATGCGGATCTCGACCAGGCCGCGACCATTCTGGCCGCCAACAAGTTCCGTAATGCCGGGCAGGTTTGCGTGGCCCCCACACGCTTCCTGGTGCAGGAGGGCGTGTACGAGCCATTCCTGGAGAAGTTTGTGGCTAAGTGCGAGGCGATCAAGCTTGGCAACGGGCTGGAGGACGGCACTACCATGGGGCCGCTCGCCAATGATCGCCGCGTGAGTGCCATGGAAAGCTTCATTGCCGATGCCGTTGGCAAGGGGGCCAAGGTGCGTACGGGCGGTAAACGTTCCGGCAATAAGGGCTATTTCTTCGAGCCGACCGTGCTGACGGATATCGCCCCGGATGCGCGCGTGCTGCATGAGGAGCCGTTCGGGCCGCTGGCGCTGTTCGTGCCGTTCAAGAACTATGAGGAGGCCATTGCCGAGGCTAACCGCCTGGAATACGGCCTTGCCTCCTATGCCTATACCCGCAATACCGGCCGCGTGACGGCGCTGGGGCATGATATTCAGGCCGGCATGGTGGGTATTAACCATCACGGCCTGGCGGTGCCGGAAACGCCGTTCGGCGGCGTGAAGGATTCCGGCTATGGCTCGGAAGGCGGCGCGGAAGGGCTGGAACCTTATCTGGTGACTAAGTTCGTGACCCAGGCCAGCGCCTGATGATGGATTTTGTGGGGGCTTTTGCCCCCACGCTTTCATCTGTTTTTAAAAAAGCCGCCTCACAGGGCGGCTCAGACTGCTGACAAACCCCTGGCGCAAGCCGGGGGTTTTTGATTCATTGTTGTGATGCTGAAGAAACCATCCTCGCCGCAGACGGCGCTTGAGATTGTTACATTGGACAGCCTGGTCCCGGCGGACCACCTGCTGCGCAAGATCGACGCTGTGATTGATTTTACGTTCATCCATGATCTGGTGGCCGGGCTCTACTGCCCGGATAATGGGCGGCCGCCGCTGGATCCGACCTTAATGTTCAAGGCGCTGTTCCTTGGCTACCTGTTTGGCATTCGCTCGGAGCGGCAACTGGTGCGCGAG